>NZ_AP025514.1:1584795-1901754 GCF_024347655.1 Vibrio toranzoniae
GATTGGATTGCACCAACAGCTCCTGATTTTTCGACTGGACCCTCTATGATTTTGACATTTTCTTTGACTAAATGGTTTACCACTGATGTCAACGGCCAATCTGAAATTAAGCAAACATCACCTGAACCAACATTAGCTACATTTCGCGGTTCTTGGCCAAGAAGCTGAAAGTTAATCTTTTGATTTCCGAACGTTACAGCCTTACGGCCATTGGCAAAAGTCACCTCTTCCATGCACAAAACCCGTTTATAAAAGTCCACTGATTTTTCTATGTCGGAGACTGTGAGAACAATATGATCTATGTGATGAATCATCATTTTACTCCTTGCGCCCTAACGATGAGTTAAGGCGTGAGCAACGCAATACATCAGTCACTGCAGACCCCGTAATCACTTATATCAACGCATAGTAAAAATGCCACGCGTTGTGAGTCGCTCTTGAACGTCTTGTTATATTAGTGACCAAAACTTCATGATATCGCACTATCAATCTTTCACGCGCTCAATTGCCCTTTGGACACGCAAAAATCGAAGCTGAGGCAGCGGAAAATGCCTTACCTCAAAGCACAGCTCGTTCTGATTTTAATCGCAAGCGTATTAACCAGACGAGCTGTGCTTTGAGGGTAGCATGAGAATGCCCCCTGCTCACCCTTATTTTCGCTTGTAAGAGGCACACTCGATCTTACGTAATACTTTGAATTCAAAGCGTTACACCTTAAACTTAGTAAACGTCACTATATAACAGTTCTTAGACAGAAAAATTCTGCATTTAAATATAGAATTTTTCTGTCTAGTTTCATATACACAGCATTCTACCACGATTAATCACAGTATTTCAGTGACTTAAAACATAGATAAGCACACCGAATGACAAAATGTAGAATATTTCTATATAGTATGAATTTAGCGAAAACCTTATAGTTCTGTATGTAATCACAGTATCCCCACTAATACTCCAAACACAAAAAAGCCTGCCATCTAGCGAAGATAAATGGCAGGTTTTATACGTTAGTTAGACTTGTGAATTGCTAGCTTACGCGGCTTCGAATGCGAGGGCTTTCTTCTCTACTTGGCGGAAGATCAGCGTTAAAATGCCGTTTACTGCTAGGTAGAATGCGCCAGCAATACCGAACACAGTCAGTGTGTCGTAGGTTTGGCCGTTAATACGCTGGGCGTACCCCATCAAATCCATGATGGTGATAGTGCTTGCCAGTGATGTACCTTTGAAGACAAGAATCACTTCGTTTGAGTAAGCAGGAACGGCGCGGCGTAGTGCGTATGGCAGTAACACTTTAAGCGTTGCTACTTTGTCCATACCGAGTGCGCGACATGCTTCCCACTGCCCTGCTGGAATCGCGTTGAATGCGCCTCTGAACAGTAGCGTGCTGTACGCTGCGGTGTTCAATGCCAATGCCAACATCGCGCAGAACCAAGGTTGGCTTAGCCACGCCCATAGGAAGCTTTCACGAATCCAATCGAACTGACCCGGACCGTAGTACACCAAGAAGATTTGAACCAATAATGGTGTACCCGTGAACAACGTAATAAGGCTACGAGTGAACCAATGTATTACTGGTAATCTTAGGATCAGTGTTACCGTCATCAACAGAGACAAGATACAACCAACAAGCAGTGAAGCGCCGGTCAGTTGAAGACTGGTGGCTAAGCCTTCAAGCATTTGAGAGAGGTATTGTTGATTCATGCCATTGCCCCTTTGTTACCCAAACCTTGAATAGAGAACTTACCATCAATCACTTTTACTGCTCTTTGTGTAATCAATGTGATGATTAGATAAATAGCTGCCGCCGTTGCGTACCAAGTAAATGCTTCGTGCGTTGCGGCTGATGTTAACTGCGCTTGCTTCAGTAGATCGGTGACGCCGATTAGTGAAACCAGTGCTGTATCTTTTAATAGAACCAACCACTGGTTCGTTAAGCCTGGTAGTGCGTGTCTTACTGCTTGTGGCAATACGATTCTGAAAAATGCGCGAGATTGAGGAATACCCAATGCACTCGCCGCTTCTCTCTGCCCTCTGCTTACTGCCTTCAATGCACCACGAATGGTTTGTGAAGCGTAAGAAGCGAAGATAAGTGACAACGCAACAACACCAGATAAGAACGGGCTAACTTCAATAAAGTCACCAGTGATCATGAAGAGCACTTGTGTTGAACCAAAGTAGATAAACAAAACTACCAAGATTTCTGGCAGACCACGTACGATTGTCACGAACGCGGTTGTCGGCCATTTGATTGCAATACGACGAGACATTTCACCGCCAGCAAACAATACCGCTAAAACTAATCCAACCAATAGACTTACGAATGCAAGCTGAATTGTCATCCAGCTTGCTTCGACGAGCCCTAAAGAGTAACCCGTTAACTGCATATTACTTACCGAAGTACTTGTTGAAGATCTTGTCGTATTCACCGTTCGCTTTCACTGCTGCAAGTGCTGTATTCAGCTGTGCGACGAGCTCTGGGTTGCTCTTGTTTACTGCAATGCCGAAACCGTTACCGAAGTACTCTTGGTTTGTTACTTGGTCGCCAACGTACGTTAGGTTGTCTTGCTTTTTGAACCATTCAGCGACTACGGCAGTGTCACCAAATACAGAATCGATACGACCGTTTTTCATGTCGATGAAAGCATCTTGGTAGCTTGAGTAAGGAACAGCAGTTACACCTGGCAGTTGCTCAAGTAGGTAGCTTTGGTGAGTCGAACCGTTTTGAACACCGATACGCTTGCCTTCAAGTGCAGCTTGGTCTGCGACTTTGCCTTCAATAGAGATGAATGCTGCAGAGTTGTCGTAGTAAGCATCAGAGAAGTTTACTTGTTGAAGACGCGCTTCAGTGATGTCCATTGCCGAGATAGCTGCATCGTAACGTTTGAATTTAAGAGCTGGGATTAGGCTATCGAACGCTTGGTTATGGAAAGTACATGTCGCTTTCATCTCTTCACAAAGTGCGTTTGCTAGGTCTACGTCAAAACCTTGGATTTGGTTGTTCTCGTCCATGTATTCGAACGGTGCGTAAGTTGCTTCCATTGCGAATTTGATTTCTTCTTGAGCCGCTGCGTTGAAAGAAGCAAGGCCGATAAGTGAAGCTAGTAGAATCTTTTTCATTTTGTTACTCCGAATACATTGTGATAGTGGCCTGTGGCCATTCTTATAATTTGATTGTTTTAATCGATGTTGTGTTTAGCTAAATCTAGTGAATTAACTTGTTTTAATGAATGACTTAATGAGTCAAATACTCGGCAAACTCTGGAGTCTGCGGATTAATAAATGCGTCGTTGGTGCCGTGTTCCACGATGTAACCCTTCTCAAGGTAAAGAACATGGCTTGCAATCTTCTTGGCGAAATCAACTTCGTGAGTCACAACAACCTGAGTGATCCCGGTGCCGCTTAGCTCTTTGATGATGCTAACAACTTGGTTGGTGATCTCTGGGTCGAGTGCTGCCGTTGGTTCGTCAAACAACAATACATCTGGTTTCATCATAAGAGCACGAGCAATCGCAACACGTTGTTGCTGACCACCTGACAGTTGCAATGGCCAAGCGTCTGCTTTGTCTGCAAGCTGTAAGGTCGTTAATACCGTTTGTGCTTGCTTAATCGCTTTTTCTTTATCTAAGCCGGCTACTTTGGTTGGCGCTTCAATCAAGTTTTCCATTACCGTCATGTGTGGCCACAAGTTGTATTGCTGGAAAACCATGCCAACTTTACGACGAAGTTTAAGCCCCTGCTTCTCTTGGATCTGGCTTGAAAAATCGAATTGCTCATCCGCAATGTCTAATTCACCGTTGTCCGCGATTTCTAGCAGATTCAAAACACGCAGTAGTGAACTCTTACCAGCGCCGCTCGGGCCAAGCAGTACCAAGGTTTCACCACTCTCACAGTTAAAACTGATGTCGTGAAGAACTTGGATATCGCCATATGATTTGTTGATGCTCTTTACTTGAATACTCATGCCAGATTACTGCATTAATTGTCATTTGTTAGTTATTCTATTTTAACTGAACTTTTATGCAAGAAAAATGTATAAAAAATTAATTTGTTGAATTTTTGTAACAAATATTGCACAAAAAACAGTCTCAATGACTGGTCTTACATCTATAAAATACAAGTCATTGATAAAGCTCGTTTCTAGATAAAAAGCAAACGTTTCACCATTAATTTATAGATCAACACGTATAGAAATAACTATGAACGCACTTCCCTATTATCGCCGATTTACTTGCATAAAAATAAGGGGTCAGTAATCCAATAGTCTTTCAAATCACGAAGAGCAGAATGACTAATTTTACTTTTAGCCAATCTGTATGAGTCACTTAGCCTTAATGAAATTTGGGAAATTACGCTTCCGTAGGAGCGTCCACCTATAATAAATGCTTTAATGGATTCTATTCTCAACAAGTGCTTCCCAGTGAACAACACGCACTACAAGCAACAAGCCATCTATTTTTTAAAGCGACAACACATTAAGGCAGTCATATGCAAAACGATGTCTCTTCGACGCTCGAATCCACTCAGCGACAGACTCAGCAAGCGCCAGAACCCAAACCTGAGAAGAAAAGCCTCAGTATTTTGCTAGAGCTGAGCAAATTTATTCAGCCTTATAAAGGCCGTGTGATTGCAGCGTTGATTGCGCTTATCTTCACCGCGAGCTTAACCCTTTCGGTCGGACACGGTATCCGCCTTCTTATCGACCAAGGATTCAGCCAACAATCGCTATCAGACTTGGGCAGTGCGATTCAATTCATCATGGTCGTGGTCGTGTTGATCTCGATTGGTACCTTCTTCCGCTTCTACTTGGTCTCTTCTGTTGGGGAACGTGTGAGTGCGGATATTCGTTTATCGGTCTTCAATCATGTTGTGACACTTCACCCGAGTTACTTTGAAACCAATGGCAGTGGCGATATCATGTCGCGCATCACAACAGACACAACCCTGTTGCAAAGCATCATAGGTTCGTCGTTCTCTATGGCGATGCGTAGCGCGCTGATGTGTGCTGGTGCAATCATCATGCTATTTGCGACCAACATTAAGCTAACGCTGATCGTGTTGGCCTCTGTGCCGTTTATCTTGATTCCGATTTTGGTATACGGACGACGTGTGAGAGCCCTCTCTCGCCAGAGCCAAGATTCAATGTCTGATGTGGGTTCTTATGCTGGCGAAGCGATTGAACACATCAAAACCGTACAAAGCTACAGCCGAGAAGCACAAGAGAAAGCATCGTTCGCGATTGAAGTGGAAAAGGCTTATGAGATTGGTCGTCGACGCGTAAAACAGCGCGCGATACTTATATCCGGCGTGATTGTAATCGTGTTCAGTGCGATTGCTGGCATGCTTTGGGTTGGTGGTAGCGATGTGATTAACGGCACAATGTCGGCGGGTGATTTAGCAGCGTTTGTGTTCTACGCGATTATGGTCGCTTCATCGCTAGGAACGATTTCAGAAGTGATGGGTGAACTGCAACGTGCGGCTGGTGCAACCGAACGATTGATCGAAATTCTACAAGTGGAGAGCCACATTGTCGCGCCTGTAGAAAACCCAACATCACTAGATAACTTAACACCAGAAGTCGCTTTTGATGAGGTGACCTTCTGTTATCCATCAAGACCAGACCAGCCAGCAACAAGCAACCTCTCTTTAACTGCACATGAAGGCAAAGTGTTGGCGTTGGTTGGCCCGTCTGGCGCAGGTAAAACCACCCTATTCGAACTGCTGCAACGTTTCTATGACCCTCAAGTGGGTAAGGTAACGCTAGGCGGCATTAAACTGAATCAGTTTGATCCGAACGAATTAAGAAAGCAGATGGCATTGGTGCCGCAACAACCTGCTTTGTTCAGTAACGATGTGTTCCATAACATTCGCTATGGCAATCCAGATGCGACCGACGAACAAGTTATCGAGGCGGCTAAGAAAGCCCACGCGCACGAGTTCATTCAAAATCTACCAGACGGTTATCATAGCTTTCTTGGTGAACGTGGCGTGAGGTTGTCTGGCGGTCAACGTCAGCGAATTGCGATTGCACGTGCCATCTTGAAAGACCCAAACATTCTGTTATTGGATGAAGCAACCAGTGCGCTAGACAGTGAAAGTGAGCATCATGTTCAGCAAGCATTGGAAGAATTAATGCGCGGCAGAACGACGATCATTATTGCCCACCGATTATCAACAATTAAACACGCCGACCAAATTGCGGTACTCGATAAAGGACAACTCGTAGACATCGGCGACCACCAGTCGCTCATCAATAGCTGTGAATTGTACCAACGCTTGGTTGAGCTGCAATTCAAACACCTTAATGCCTAACCATTGCCTGCATATGTAACTAAGTGTCTGACATTGTGTGATTTCGAGCTTCAAAAACTTGAATCACACGTGTTGCAGTTTTGTTAATTTGGCGGTAGGGTTTTTATTCCAATAACAACTTATCCCGCTGAAGGATAAGCAGATAACGTTAATTACCCAGATAACATTAATTACACAGATAACAATAAGAGGGTTCGCATGGAAGAATTATTGTCTGACTACCCAGTAGTAACAGAAATACCTGTCGCTTGGGGAGAAATGGATGCACTTAATCACGTTAACAACGCGGTGTATTTTCGTTATTTCGAAACGGCTCGCTTAGATTTTTTTAAACACGTCGAACTGATGGAAGAAATGGCTCTCACCAAAGTTGGCCCTGTACTTGGTGACACTTATTGTAAGTACTTCCGTCCAGTCACCTACCCAGACACATTGATGATTGGATCACGCGTCACCGATATTCAAGACGACCGCTTTACTATGGAATACGCGATCGTCAGTAAAGCACAACAAAAGCTCACAACGGTTGGCACTGCAACCATCGTGATGTTTGATTTTGCTTCAAACCAAAAAGCCCTTCTTTCGCTGCGCTTAACAAACGAAATCGAAAAGATGAACACGTTGAAAAGCCCATGCTTCAAACAGGAAGCTGTGACGGAATAACGTATTCTCAAGCTAAGAACGACTTAGTAAGTCTCAGACACTAAAAAGCCACTCGATTGAGTGGCTTTTTGTTTATTGGTTCGGAGTGCTTATAAGCGGTTAAGGCTCATAGACCTTGAATGCTCTTTGTCTTAAAAGCTATAAACCTTGCACGTATTGAGCATTAGTTCGAACTTCAACTAGCTGCTCTAGGTTCTGTTGTGAACCTTCTACGCCGTTCAGTAGCGCTTCGAAGTGCTTGATAAGCTCTACTTTGTCTTGTACTTCTTTCGAACCTGCACCAATGTTGGTTAGGTCAATGAAGAACTCGTCAAACAAGCCTGAGAAATCGGTTACAGCGTCATGGTTTAAGAACTGCTCGTGGTTGTAAATGCTTGGGTAGCCACCCTTCTGCTTATCAACCGCGAAAGAGATGCCTTTCACGTTAGTAATTGTGGTCGCTTTCTCACACTTCAACATACAACCTGCTTCAATACTTGGCTTGTTACAACCTACCGTTCTTTGGAAGAAACACTGACGACTGGTCATCATCAAGATTGGGTGGTAGATGCTGTAGAACAGTTTGAAGTTTTCCGGGCGGCGAATATGACGAATCTGACCTTTGTTGATCTCGTTCGAAATGAATGCACCTGCACAGTTAAGCTCTTCTTTCAGAGTCACTAATGCGTGAGAGTTGGTTGTGTTCATGAACGGACCTGCAACCCACTCCATGCCCATTTCGTAAGCCTTGTACGCAATACCCGTGTTGTTGGTCACGATGCGCGCAGGTTTGATCTCTTCAAGAATACGAACCGCTTCGTCGTAATCTTTACCGATCAATACCGCTGGGAACCAAGGAATCAAACGTGGGTTTGCAGCCAAGATGTCGATGTACTTGTTGCAACGCTTCTTGAAGCTTTCAGGCAGTTTGAAGTACACATCGGCATCAGTTACGTCACACAGGTGCAAGTCTTCCACATCAGCAATCAGCATCGACATGGTTGGCTGTTCATTTACTTTAGGATGTTGTGGCAGTGCTGGCACTTCAACGTGCTTAATCACTTCCACAGAGCCGTTCAGAATGAAGTCGATCTCGTCTTTAAGGTCAGACACTTCTTTCAATGGAATCACAAGGCCAGCGTCAACTTCACTGAAGTCGTGGCTTTCTAGTGTATGAACCGCACTCTTCACGTTCTTGAAACGCTTCTCAAGCAGCTCTTGGGTGATCGCCTTCTCTTCAACCGCCACAAGTAGCGATTTAGATTGAAGGGTAAAGTTCTCTTTTGATGTGTTCACAGTCACCGTAAATGGCTGACCTTCTTTCGCACTGAAAGACAGAGCAACTGGCGTTTTACGAATATCAAGGAACTCGATCTTTTCACGCATCTCGTTGCCAAGAACGTCTTTCGCTTGGTGAAGTTCGTTCGTCACTTCTTGAATCTGTACTACCGAGATTTCGTTGTTCTGCTCCGTCGCTTTCTCAACAGCGTAGTTCATGCTGTTGTCGCGCGGGTTATCAATGAACATGTCTTTCGTCAGGTTGCCCTTTAAGAAAGAGTTAGTGAAATCACGGTTGAATACTTTGTGCAGGTTCGAATCATCTTCGATCAGCAAACCACTCTCTACAAAGCTATCAATCTGTTTGCGCCACGTGTCTACCACTGTGTAAACGTAGTGTGCGCCTTTAATACGACCTTCTACTTTCAATGAGTCAACTTTCGCGTCAACCAATTCAGGTAGATCGTAGTAAGCTGAGTTATCTTTTAAGTTAAGTGGGAACTTGTTGCCCGCGTTGGTGATCTCGTATTCATCACGACACGCTTGGCTACAACGACCACGGTTACCCGAGTTACCCACACTTACAGAGCTTGAGTAGCATTGACCAGAAAATGCAATACACAACGCGCCGTGTACGAAGACTTCTGTCAGTACATCGTGATCGTGTGCCACTTCTGTCAGCATCTTAATTTCTGGAAGGTTTAACTCACGTGACAAGTTAACGCGAGTTGCGCCAATCTTAGACAAGAACTTAATCTGGCCTTCGTTGTGCGTTGTTAACTGAGTTGATGCGTGAACATCCAGTGATGGGAAGTGCTTCTTCACTAGGTTGAACAAACCCAAGTCTTGAACGATGATGCCGTCGACTTTGGTGTTCACCAGTTGGTTAAGTAGCTTAGTGATGCTCTTCGTTTCGTGCTCAAGCAGTACAACGTTAAGAGTCAGGAACACTTCACAGCCGTATTCATGAGCAAGGCGAATTACACCGTTCAATTCATCTAACGATAGGTTAGAAGCTCTGTTACGAGCATTGAAGGTGTCTAAACCACAATAAACCGCATTGGCACCAGCTACGATGGCTGCTTTTATCGCTTCTACATCGCCACCTGGGGCTAATAACTCAATTTTTCTGCTCATTTTTGAAGTCGCTCACTTACTTATAATTTTTAAGCCGCGTATTCTACCCACATCACGATCTCTTTACCACCTAACAACACTTTTCAAACTAAATGACCTCAATAATGCCAAACGAATCCGATTTACCTATCTTTTATTCTTTGCGCCGTTGCCCTTACGCAATGCGCGGCCGAATGGGCATCGTTTTATCACAACAAAAAGTGTTACTTCGAGAAATCGTCACTAAAGACAAGCCTAGCGAACTATTAGCTAGCTCGCCGAAAGGCACTGTACCGGTACTTGTGCTGCCACAAGGTACGATTATAGAACAAAGCATAGAAGTGGTGATTTGGGCATTGGAACAAAACGATCCTCAAGATCTGATGCGTTCAAGCGAGCCTGCACTAAATCAAGAGGTTCTTGAGTTGATTGCTCGTAACGACAATGAGTTTATTGGTCACCTAGAAAAGTATCGCGCGTCTGTTCGCTATCGAAACGTCGATATAGAACAACGCAGAAAAGCGTGCGAAGGGTTTATCTCAGAGCTGGAAAGTAAACTCGCTAATCACGAGTACCTGTTTGGCGATACGCCTAGCCTCGCCGACTTTGCGGTTATGCCGTTTGTTAGCCAGTTTGTAAGAGTTGAAAAGAAGTGGTTTGTGCAATCTGAATATCAAAACGTAGGACGTTGGTTAAGAGCGCACCTAGACAGCAAACTCTACACCCAAGTAATGAAGCAATACCCTTTGTGGAATGAAACCAAGCAAGATTCTGTTTTTGGGTGACTTAAGGGAATTCAGGGATAGATAAAACGAGGGGGATTAAGCAATTACGTGACACTGTATCTTATTTGTAATTAACCGATATTCAAAGGCTTAACCCGTTGCCGCTGTCTATTAATTAGAAACCGCAGTCTCAGCTAAGCCTTTGTACTCTTTAAACCAATCACTTAATCGCTATCGAAATCTCGACAGCCATTTCGCCTTTGTAAAACTCAAAATCAGTTGTGTAAGTTCGCGTATGTGGACAATCTGGGTCGTTGAAATAAGCCCACACCTCTCCCCATAAATCGATAACCGCTTGTGGTAATTCACCTTCGGCAGAGAACGTTAAGTACTTCCCTGCTTTTATTTCGGTTTCAACAAGCGCATCTAAACTCTGATCTGTAAGTACATTAGTACACGCGATAACATCAAATTCACCGGTAAAGTCAGACTCGTAATTGGTGTAGATACCATATACTTTTGAATCAGGCGTTAATGTGGGAAATACTTGGTCAAAAAAGCCCTGCCACAATTGGCCTATCTTGGCTTTAGCTGGGTCAATCTCATCGGTATTGGTGGTTCTTACTGAAAAGCCGTACGCCTTTACGGCTTCAATCATTTCTACTTTCATTCGTTTTCTTCCTAAGCCAATTGATGCTGTAACTGTATTAAATCCAAAGTTTCGCAGAGTAACACTATTAATCTTGTATCTCTTTATGACCACACTTTTCACAGACAAGATGACGAGAAAACTCATCCATTGATGCGATAAACGGACCGAGGAACCACCCTTTGATCACTCCCGACCAGAACTCATGTCGCTTTTGATTCGGCCTGCCTGCAAACGGACTTTCTTTTCTAACCAAAACCACAACATGTTGTGTCTCTTCTCTGCACGCGGCGCAATAGCATTGTTCAGTCGTGTTATTCATTTAAAAGCTCATGACGTTATGAATGAAATATGCTGAAAGTGAGGGTTATCGACACAGACTTCTAGTGTTGCAATTTCAGTTAACACAACCAGTTGTTCTGTTTCTTGCTGACTCACTTTAATGCACTCTTCGCGGTTATCATTACGCTGTGTATCTAATCCGACACATTCTATCTGTTCACCAGACCTCAGCGTTAATTTAATTGGGTATCGATGCAGACACACAATCTCAATATAATCGTAATCATTACAACTAATCATAAACCCCCTATGCGACTCATCGTTACACTATGTTGTTATAAACAATAAGTTAACCACAAAACTTTCAACTACTTGACCATATTCTAATTTTTTCAGGTTGTTATTTCTCAGTCTAGCGACCTGCTTTCAAAGCTCTATCGACCACCTGCAATATCTACAAACGAGCCTGTTACATAAGAAGCTTCATCAGACAATAACCATGCTATCGAATTAGCGACTTCTTCTGGTGTACCGCCACGCTGAAGTGGAAGCTGTGATGCTAATCTATCCACTCGCCCAGGCTCTCCACCATCGGCGTGCATTTCAGTATAAATACACCCCGGTCTAACGCCATTCACTCGAATATTTCGTGAAGCTAACTCAAGCGACAAGCCTTTGGTTAATGAATCCATAGCGCCTTTAGACGCTGCATAATCCACATATTCAAATGGTGCGCCCGTTCTAGAGGCCGCGGAAGAAACATTGACTATCGCTCCCCCATCTTGTGCTTGTTTGATGAACGCTTTGCTACACAAGAAGCAGCTGGACACATTCGATTTCATCACTTTCTCAAAGCGGTCAAATTCAATATCAACCAACGCAGATTGGGTAAATAAGATCCCAGCATTATTGACCAAATGAGTCACTGCTCCTAATTTATTACAAGCGATCTCGAACAACGATTTAACGTCTGATTCAACAGATACATCCGCACGCACGCTAATAGCCGTTCCACCCTGTTCACGAATCTCAGTCACCAATTCTTCGGCTCTCGACTCATTATGTATGAAGTTAACACATACGGCATAACCCTTGCTGGCCAACAACTTAGACGTCGCTGCACCAATACCTCTGCTCCCGCCTGTTACAATAACTACCTTTTTCAAAATAACCGCCTTACATTTATGTTTTAACACAATCTGAATCCACTACGAGCGCTATACTGTCACTAAAAACGGGGGTGGAAAAATTCGGTTTGCTTTTGGATTAAGCTAAACAAGCTTTAGCCACATCACTGCTTTATCAATTTGAATATATGCGTATAATCGCCGCTCCATTGCGCTATTACCATTAAAAATAGCGCCATTCAACATTTTACTGAGTACCCAATGTCGAAACTATTTTTCAAAGGCCGTATTGAAACAAGACAGAACCACGTTCTTGCTGGCTACAACGTAAACCGCGATGTTAAAGCGGGTACTGAAGAATCTCCAATCGTCGCAACGGTTCAAACTGAAGCACGTAAAGCAGAAGTTGAAGCGCTAGCAGCCGAACAAACTATCTTTGTTAACGTAACAGTAGACGCAGAGAAAGAAGAAAATACGCTTGAACTTGATATTCTGCTAAACAAGCCAAAAACAATGACATTTGAAAAGACGCCTAACCGTAACGACCCATGTTCTTGCGGTAGCGGTAAGAAATACAAGAAGTGTTGTGCATAAGGCTTCTTATTCAAACTACCAATAGCACGCTGAGTTAAGTAATACCTAATGGGAAGACCATTGAGGCCTTCCCGTTTTTATTTGTATAAACCAAACATATGTAAAATATGCCACACATTGGATAAAATCTAAATATTTTCATGAAGTTATGAATAAATAAAAACGTTTATAGCAAGGTAAAACAATACATGTTAAGTCACATGTTGACGAACAAAGTTATTCAATTCGCGCACACTGCTGATGATATGAACCTCTTTTTCTTTTGCGCGCAATTCTAACCGCGCTCTAAAGTCGTCATTCCAAAATTTCGGGCATAATTTTAGTGTCTTATAACTTTGTATCGTACCTTTTATAACAGAACTTCCATCAGGCCAGCCTTCAGGTTTAACGAACAACCCTTTGAGCATTCGCTTGGTGACGAACCAGTAGCTAATTGGATAAGGAAGGTCGATATAAACCAAGGTATCAGCGGCTTCTAAACGTGTGTTGAATGAACCTAATGGGCCAAATCCATCGATGATCCAACTTTCTGAACTAAGTATGCTCTCATGAGCCTGCTCGAACACTTCACGCTCAACAAACTCTCCGTTGGTCTTATAAACAATAGAGTCCAACTGATGAAGCTCAATGCCTGTGGCTACTGCCAACGCTTTGCTAATAGTAGATTTTCCACTCCCAGGCTTGCCAAAAACCGCGATCTTTTTCATATGACTTCCTCTATTTAGATAAACCCATAAGACAGCTACAAAAAACCCACCTTACAGGTGGGTTCGATAAACAAAGCGCATCAACAATCCCACCATTCCTATGGAATGATGATAATTCGTTGGTTAGATGGCGCTAAATTCAGTTTCATAACACTACTTTTATATATTGTTGCTTAGTTGTCAATGCACCACACAATGATTGGGAGGCTGTATCATCGTCATGTCGCACCCGTCGTGCTTATTGGTCTCGGCTATTCAGCTTTCGCCACGGTCGCTTCTGAAAGCTTACTTAGTACAGCCGATATCTTCTTAACCACTTCGTCACAGCCATTTATCGCGTGACGCTCTACCAAGTAATTAGGATCGTTGTAAGATAACCATACTTTCTTACTAGAATCTTCAGTGACTAACACCTTCTGTGGTAAATCTATCGCGACTTCTTGAGCACATTGCATTAATGGTGTCCCTACTTTCGGGTTACCAAAGATGATCACTTCCGTTGGTCTCAATTCAAGATCGACCTTACTCGCGTTTTTCTGATGATTGATTCTCGCAAACAAGGTCAAACCTTTGCTTTTGGCGATCTCTTCGAAGCGATCAGCCGTCTCTTTCACTGAGTAATTACTTTGGTATTTAATCAAACCATCAGAAGCCGCAGCTGAAAATGATGCCAAGAGTAAAATGGCGCATAGTGGTAGTAATTTTTTCATCGTCACCTCTGAGATTTAACCTAATCAAGCTTACATTCATAGCGCCACTTTTAAAATCAGCGGCGCAACCCATGTCAGTATAAACGTGTTTCTCTTCTCAGTTTGCAGAGACGATCACTGTTCCAATGCGTCTTATTATCAGTTTACTAGGAGTCATTCCGATCGTTAGCTCATGGAGCCTGTAATGCGTTTGAATACTTGGGTTGATACCTTCTGACTTCCATGTCGCTCCTGTAAATCCGTGCGTCTAGAATTCAGGTTATGGGTAAGCTTATCTACCTGTTAGCCATAGGGTGTTCCGGGGTTAACTGAAGTAGATCCCACAAGTTACCGTAAAGATCTTCAAACACAGCAACCGTACCGTAGCTTTGCTCTTTAGGCTCTCGGACAAAGTTAATACCCAAAGACGTCATGCGTTCGTAATCACGCCAGAAATCATCGGTGTTTAAGAATAGGAATACGCGTCCACCAGCTTGGTTACCGATGAAATCAAGTTGCTCTGGCTTGGAAGCTCTGGCAAGTAACAGGCTCACACCGGTTGAATTTGGTGGAGCAACAACAACCCAGCGCTTATCTTCTTCGGGGAGATACGTATCTTCGATGAGATCAAACTTAAGCTTGTTTACATAAAAATCAAGCGCTTCATCGTAGTCTTTTACCACTAGTGCAATGTGGACAATATTCTGTTTCATAACATACCTTGTTGGGGTTTTAGCTCAGTGGAAACGGGTTTCATGTCACTAAGCAATTCGCCCACGCATAATAAATTGCGGGCCTGCTGCGCCACCTAGATACTGTTCATTAGTATCTTCGAAGCCGCCTTTCTTATAGCAATTGAATGCTGCGGGATTTTTACAATTCACGGTTAAATAAATCGACTCATACGCTGAGTAATTGGCTTTTAAATATGGAAACAAAGCTTTGACCGTGCCTGTTCCCAAACCTTTACCTTGCTGGTTTTTATCAACAACAAAGGCTCTTAACCCAATGCTTCCTTCAGGGCAGAATTCGTAGTGCTCTGCGTAAGCGATATCTAGCTTGAAGAAACCCACCACATCGTTATCAAACTTAATCACGTGCAAGTGCGTCGTTTCACTGCCGCGTAATAAAAACTCCGCAGCTGTGTCAGCGAACTTAACCTGTTCATCGCCTAGTTGGATAGCATGAACTAACGCCACATGAGACTCTTCAAGCCTTTCGATAGTTATCATTATTCTTCCTTTTGTATAACACCCACGAAAACCGACTAAAGCTCATCGCTAGTATCTCGAGAGCCGTAGATTGGGAAGTCGATATTAAGAACGTTATCATCCTCAAGTGTAAATAGAACACTTCCATTCTCTACACCGGTTTCGTTCCTATCCAAACAACCTAAAAACAGCTCCCAATCAAACGAATATTGAAGTCGGTATTGATTCGCATTGATGTGTAGAACATCTTTAATTTTAATACCGTTCACCACATGTGCCATATCATCGATGTATGACAGATCAGGGATTAACTTTTCTTCGAAATCACGTTTATGCTCGGTTAAGAAATTGAGCAGTTCAGAACATAACTCGGAGCCATGAACCAATGGTTTAGACAGGCTAGAAAACAACATTTCTAAATACTCCAAGGATTGTTTTGATATTGGTAGGGTGCGCGCGAAAGCAACACCAACGCGAATCTATAAGGCTAAGCGCTTGATGTTCTCAGCCACACGCCACAGCACACCACTTGGGTCAGTGATACAAAACTCAAGCATTCCCCAAGGCTGTTCAACAACCTCGGAAACGGTAACTTCAAATTCCGACACTACATTAGAGTTTTGGATGTGTTGATACCAACTTTTTACGTCTTCAACCAGTAAGTGCATCATGTAATTGTCACAGTGAGCAGGTTCATAAAAGTTTTGCAGAAGGAACGCACAACTGCCATAACGCAGATAGGCGATGTCGTGAAACTCAGACATCACTTCGAAGCCGATTGACTGGTAAAAACGCTTAGATAAATTGAAGTCTTTCGCGGGTACGAAAGACTTAATTTCTGAGACTTTTAGGTTTTCCATCCTACATCCTTATAGTGTTAATATTCTCGTGCTGTCCCGCTTAACGCTTTAAGTGGTTACGACGTCTATTCAGAGCCTTGCTGAAATGATTCGACTTCGGCTTTAGTTAGATAACGCCACTGGCCTTCTTCAACATCTAATCGCACACCACCTATCTGTTCACGATGAAGGCCGACAACACGATTCCCCACCGCAGCAAACATTCGTTTTACTTGATGAAACTTACCTTCTGTAATGGTCAACAGCACTTCTTTACTAGTAATCACTTCGAGTTCTGCCGGACGCGTCAGTTTTTGCTCGCCTTGCAATTTAATGCCCGCTTTGAACTTGTCAGCGACATCGTCTTTTATATCTCGTGACAATGTCACGCGGTACATCTTCTTACATGACTTGGTTGGCAGCGTGATATTGAATGACCAGCGCCCATCATCGGTAATCAAGACTAAGCCTGTAGTGTCAGCATCTAAACGCCCTGCTATATGCAGTTCTGATGCTTTGTCTATCTCGATGTAGTTGAACAGCGAGGGATAAACTTCGTCGATATTAGAGCAAACAGTACCCGCAGGCTTGTGCATTAAGAGGTATCGAAATTCACGCAAATTAAGAGGCGTGTCATTCAACAAGATGGCGTTGCTTTCATGAACCTGAGTTGATTCATCGGTGACTGTTTCACTGTTTACGTTCACCTCGCCATTATGGATGCGTTCAATCGCTTCAGGCTTGGTTAGGTCAGTGCTTTTACATAGGTATTTATCAAGGCGCATTAATCGTCTACACCACATTTAGCACAAGGCTTGTAAGTTCGTTCACCTTGCTCGATCACCACATAGTCACCAACGCACTTTTCACACAGAGCGAGCTTTGGGTAAGCGTCTTTCTGTTTCTTTGCGTTGATGTTGCCTTCGGTGGTATACACGGTTCTCATTTTGATGCCTTTGCTTGAATAACGTGAGAGGCGCAAATTGTATCATTGTTTACTGCTTTGATTGGAGTGGTGGTGCATAGATAAATCGATTTTAGGTACTGCAATTCCAAGTTCCCTTCCCGGAACAGCTTAACCATGAACAACAAAGTCAACGTGCCACGCCTATCAGTGATAAAATGATAAAAGCTCACCAACCAATGAAATCGATAATGAAAGATTGTAATCAATGCGGAAAATGCTGTATCAAATACGGAGATGGCGACCTTGCCGCGACTCAAGAAGAGATCGATTTGTGGGAGCTGTTCAACCCAGACATTTTTGAATATGTCCGAGGAAGCGAGATATGGTTTGATCCGCAATCTGGCGAACGTTTAACTCGCTGCCCTTTTCTGGAGCTGGTTCCGACGAAAGACACCAAGGCTCAAGCCAAGTACACATGCAGTATTTACTTAGACCGACCAGAAGATTGCAGACACTATCCAAGCCTGATCAATGAGATGGTACGAGATGAGTGTGAAATGATTGAGGTGGTGGATTTACAAGACACGAAGAAAGCTCAAAGGAAACTCGACCTATTGATGAAAGACAGCCGCCCTTCAAGCTATTCGTAAGCGATGATCTTTTGAAGACCAATCTTCAGCATTAGCTAATAGTCGCTAAAACCTTAAACCAAATACTGGTTCGCGTCTAACCAATCAAGCGCAACCAGTGCTGCCAATGAGCATACCGCTCTGTCGTTGCCATCAACAAACTTAAGCTCTTCGATTTCGGCATCTGGAGACAGTTCACCTGTATAATCAGCAAGATAACAAGTCAATTGCACCGATACGCCTTCCGCTTTGCCATCAGCTTGGCCTGTAAAGGTCTCAACGTATTTGATGGAATCAGGTATTAAATCAACAGAGATTTCTTCTTTGATTTCACGAACGAGTGCTTGCTCGTCACTTTCTCCAGCTTCACGTTTGCCGCCTGGAAGGTAGAACAATTCCTTACCTTTTGATCTCACCATCAACAACTTGCCGTCATTGATGAATATCCAAGCCAGTTTATCTATTACCTTATGCATGTTGTTAGACCTTACTTCTGTTTTTAGTTTTCTTTTCGTTTTTTATTTTATCTGGCCGCAGTTAGATTTAGCTACAACGGCTTCTACAACAGCTCACTCAAACATTGAATCTGCACGACACTTGAAGAGCTTGATTTACTAAGCTTCTTGCCACTGGAGTTTAACCAAATAGCTTGCAACCCCACCTCTATTGCAGGAAAGATATCTTTATCTAAGGTGTCTCCGACCATAGTGATTTCTTTTAGCTTTACACCGAGTTTAGAAATGATGGCGGGATAAAAACCCGAGTCGTATTTAGATAGGCCAAGGGTAGCTTTGCAAAAATAGCCAGATAAATACCGAGTAAGCCCTACTCGTTCAAAAGCTTTGATAATGTCTTGCTCGCTTGAGTCTGCTGCGTTAGTCGCCACATAAAGCTGGTGGGTTTTCGATAATTCAGAAAGTACTTCCTGAGCGCCCTCGACCATTTGAACTGTCTCCCAATCACACATTTTCCCTTGTGCACCTGGGAAATCGACCATCAGCGTATTACCCCAGTCGAATAACACTATTTTCGTTAACTCGATTTGCTTTGTTGTCTTGTACATCTCTTGCCTCCTGCAGCGATGATTTAAGCGGGCCTATAAGAACTTCTCAATCAGAATTTCATCAAAGTACTGGTCGCCAATCTTAGCGTGCTTCTTAGCCGTTCCGACGATTTCAAAGCCTTGCTTGATATAGACCGTTAGTGCACGCTTGTTGTCTGCTCGTACATACGCGAATAACTTTTCATAGCCCTTGGTTTTGGCCGCTTCGATTGTGTACTCAAACAACTGATTGGCGACACCTTGGCCACGGCAATTAGCATCGACATAAGTACCAATAATGCCTACGTGATCAAATGCTTTAGTGTAAGAAGCAAACGGCTCTACGTTTTGGAAACCAAGTACTTGTGTATTTTGCTCGTTAACCGCAACGCAGAACACACCTCGTTCAGGGAATGATTCGATAAATACCCTTTCTTCATCAATAGAAAAAGTCTGATCCAAGATCGTATAACGAGCTTCGATAATGATCGGGTTCAACACATCGATAATGCCTCGTGCATCATCTACCGTAACTTCTCTAACGGTTAAGCTCATTGTTGTCGACCTTATTACTGTTTATTGGTCACTATAACCTAAACATAAAGTGCCACGCATTATGATTCAAAAAAAGGCCCTTTATTGATGAACCACTTTGAAGCGCTCTAATACCAGCATCATATCTTCAGTTGGCGAGATTTTTAGCTCTTCACATTCACGAGAAAAGAAGTTCCAGTGCGCTTCTCTCCACCATTCGAGAGTTTTATCACCCTCGCCTTCTGCGGCAGCAAACTCAGCGGTCACTTCGTTGTATTTGCACAATGACACTGAGGTTATCTCTACGATACAAATTGGCTTGCCGTCCCAATCGGTGACGACTTGTAGATGGCCAACCACCGGTCTCGCCTCACCTTCGTGGCTATACCAATATTCAAGGCTACAAGACGCTTGTTTTTCACCTTTAAGAATCAACTGTGCACACAAGTTGGCGTTGTATTCATCGGCACAGTAATAGTCGGCACTAAAAGAGGTGTATTGCGAAGCCACTTCGGCTGGCAATGTGCTGAGGTAGCTATCGAGATAAGCTTGGCTTCTTTCTTCCATGATCTTTCCAGTTTGAATATAAGGTTCAGTCAGTTAGCCCTCAGTAAGGGAGTAACAGACAGTAGTCTTGCAGCAATTGCAAATGCAGAAAAACAAAAAGGACCTAGATTTCTCTAAGCCCTTTAAAGTGATAACGCTTGGTAACTCTATATTTGATAATGACACCAAAGATTAGCGAGTTACTCCAACAATTACTTTTCGATGTAGAACGCTTCTACAGTACCTTTAAGAGTAATAAGCATAGGTTGACCACGACGATCTAGAGCTTTAGGAGAAGGGATCTTAACCCAACCTTCGCTGATGCAGTATTCTTCAACATCCGTACGATCTTTACCATTTAGACGAATGCCGATTGGGTATTCGAAACACTCAGCCACGTGATGTGGGCTGCGTGGGTTGCCTGCAAGATGATCTGGTAAAGCTGGTTTTGAATTAGTATCGCTCATGTTCATTACCTGTATGTGCGTAAATAAAAAAAGTGCGTCATTCTAGTCAATATAAGCTTGTTGCTCAACCACTGCAGTAATAAATCGTATTGATAGCTTATATAACCGTTAGTTGCCTGATTGAGCAGCAAGATATCGGGTATATTTACACTAGAATTTACAGGTTGATGCATTTCCTGTAGACGAGCGTTGTTCGCATTGTCTAAATACCACTTTTTTGTCTGATCGCTTTCTCCATAAGCAACTGAGTTCAATATATTAAAGCGATTGTATTTTCTGTTTCAACTGTATTTTACTGGCTTCTAGCCAATCGAGGATAACTCGTCGCGCTGCCTCTGTAGGTGGCGCATTACGCTTCCCGCAGATTTGATCGATTTCAAAAGGAAACGACTTGTTAGGGGCTCGGCGCAAACCTATGGTTAGCCTTTGTGGTTTAAACATACGAAACGCGACATAGCGATCGCTCATTATTCGGTTATGATATACGCCAATGCAATGTTTTTGCTCCACGCCCTCTTGCTCAAGATCATAGTAATCGATAATAGGGTGGATATTATCATTGCCTAACAACGGAACCGGATAAGGTATATCCATATCTACAGGGCGATTTCCCTCTAAACGGTGCAACTGACGCTGCTCTGTCCAACGATCATGAAGCTGTTCAAACATTGCAAATGAGTTCTGGCTAGTGATTGAACGCAGAGGATCATCGATGTCTAAATCCTGCCCCAATAATATCGCATCTTGAAACATGGCCATTTTCGACGGTGTATTGAGCCTTCCCTCTTCAACCATTGCGATACCCAGTCGGCTGCCAGTTAAAAATGGATGAACCTGATCCAACCGCAAGGCAGTGTAACCCACTTTAGAGTAATGCTTGAACTTGAGGACGCGCCTTTGCAGCGGTTCAAGAATACGTACAATATGGTCAAGCTCATCACCCACATTGTAGTGTAACTCTAACTTATCGATGAACTTAAGCGTTGCTTTACTGCTATCTAACCCCAGTTTTGCGAGAATTTTCTTTTGCCCTAAACGGCTCAGATCCAATGCACTTTGGTTATCGACGCTGTATTTCATACAGATCAATGCCAAAATAACCGGACGTAATTCCAACAATTGTGCCGCTTCATACGTATTCGCAGCTAACCACAACATTTGATATTGGTACTCTGGAAAATCGTCTGTGATTTCACGATACCGAGCCGGCAACGAATCTAACCAACGACCAGTGACATCAAACTGCTCAATGAGATTTAAACTTAAGCCAATCCCACCATCAAGCGGGCGTCGCTCATCTTTAAGCACATGAAAACCCATGAGCTTTTGCGACCAGTCACTAATCTCAATGTCGTAATCAAAGCCTAATGTTCGAGTGGGAATGGTGAGGAGTACGGTCATGGATGTCTCTTAGTTATTGGCGATTGATCTGTCGAATCACGTAAAGTAACGATATGTGGCTTTAATATGCCTTCTCATGGCTTTGTCGAGCATCGAACTCGCATCACTATAACAACCTTTTGTAAATTTCTTATCAATCAAAGCGATATAAATGTGAAAGTGTTTAGAAGATCTTTGCATGATGATTTTCGCCAATATGAGATCCCTTCGATATCATTTGCTCAAACAAAAACTATGCTTAGTACATCACTCACAACAATAGGCTTTAATTATGGAATACCGACATATTCTGGTCGCACTTGAGCTAACTGACGACACAAAAATCCTCATTGATAAAGCGATCTTCTTCGCAGACAAACTAGAAGCAAGCATTTCATTTGTCTATATCGACGGGACTCACGGAGAAATTTACCCAGAACTCGTTGATATTCAGGAAGATAATATTGATTTGCCTTTCAATGAAGATGCGATAACAAAGTTAAGAGTATTCGAAACTTACGCCAATCAGCCAATTCAACATATCTTTGTGGGTACAGGGGATTTGAACGATAAGCTCAAAAACACGATTGAAACACACGGGGTAGACCTATTGCTGTGTGGACACCATCATGATTTTTGGCACAAAATCATTTCCCATTCAAAGCAGCTTATCGACACTTCTCCGGTCGACATTCTCGTGGTTCCTATGGAATAACTGTTTTGCTCTAAATCAGACGTCACTGCCAACCTCTATCGGTATTATTGGTTGGCTTATACTGATCTCTTCATGCCTTGCTTTTGACCTAAATCCTCTCTGTCTCTGTCTCTGTCTCTGTCTCTGTCTCTCAAAAATTATTTGTGATCTTGGCGGCTTGTCAGATCGTAGTCATCTAATAACTAATAAATCACAATAATTTGATTTGCTTATCAGACTGATACGTACGATTCACACCATACGTTTATAAACTAGGACGTGTTATGAAATTCAATACTGTGCGCCTCATCTTAGGTGACCAGCTCAACATTGAGCACTCTTGGTTTCAGCAAGTTAACGATGATGTCATTTACATAATCGCAGAGCTCAAACAAGAAACCGATTACGTTGATTCTCACATTCAGAAAGTCGTGGCATTTTTCTCTGCCATGTCTTACTTCGCCAAAGAACTCGCCCAACAAGGTCATCAGGTAGTGCATTTAACACTGGATGACACGGCGCAATATGAAAATCTAGATGGCCTACTTCAACACTATGTACATGAGTTCGATGCCGACAAGTTCGAATACCAGAGGCCAGATGAATATCGTCTGCTTCAGCAAATGGCGAAACTCAAACTAGCCAATGTCACCAAAGGGTGTTGCGATACAGAGCACTTCTTGTTTCCGTTTGAGGAGATAGAAACGCAGTTCCCGCAAGATAAACACATCATGATGGAACACTTCTATCGTCGAATGAGAAAACGTTTCAACATTCTGTTGGAAGATGAAAAACCGGTTGGTGGTAAGTGGAATTACGATGCCAATAACCGTAAAAAGCTTAAGAAGCAAGACATTGGCAATTTACCACAGCCTTTGATGTTCGCTAACAATATCTCGGACATTTTGAAGCGTATCGAGCGGCATCACGTCAAAACAATTGGCGAAGTTGACGCTCAACTCTTATGGCCAGTGAACCGTGCTCAAAGCTTGTCTCTACTCGCCCATTTTTGCCAAGTCTGCTTGCCATTGTTCGGTCAATTTCAAGATGCAATGACAACAGAACACGATTCAAAGTGGAGTTTGTATCATAGTCGCCTCTCTTTCTCATTGAACAGCAAGCTGCTAAGCCCTCGTGAAGTAATTGAAGCGGCACTCTCGGCTTATGAAGCCTCTAAAGCTCAAGATAAAGCAAGCATCGATATTGCGCAGGTGGAAGGTTTCGTACGTCAGATACTCGGTTGGCGTGAATACATTCGTGGCGTGTATTGGGCCAACATGCCCGCTTATGCCAATAAAAACCACTATTCAGCCAACCGACAATTACCTCATTACTTTTGGGATGGTCAAACCAAAATGAATTGCATGAAGCACGCCATTGGTCAATCTCTAGAGTTTGCTTATGCACATCACATTCAGAGGCTGATGATCACTGGCAACTTCTGTTTGATAGCTGGAATATCACCTGACCAAGTCGACAGTTGGTACCTTGGCATTTACGTAGATGCGATTGAATGGGTCGAAATGCCAAATACACGAGGGATGGCGCTATTTTCTGATGGAGGTATCGTAGGAACTAAGCCCTACGCTGCCAGTGGTTCATACATCAATCGTATGAGTGATTACTGTAAAGGCTGTCATTACCAAATAAAAGCGCGCAGTGGTGAAGCCTCTTGTCCGTTCAACAGCTTGTACTGGCGCTTTATGAACCTACATCGTGATGAGTTAAACCGAAACCCTAGAATGGGCATGCTTTATCGATCTTGGGACAATATGGACGAACAAGACCAACAAGCCATTCTCGACACCGCAGAACAACGACTGATGAACCTGGAGAACTTATAATGGTGGAACAACTCAGACTACAAGTATTGGTTATTG
Source organism: Vibrio toranzoniae (assembly GCF_024347655.1). Classification (NCBI taxonomy): domain Bacteria; kingdom Pseudomonadati; phylum Pseudomonadota; class Gammaproteobacteria; order Vibrionales; family Vibrionaceae; genus Vibrio; species Vibrio toranzoniae. The sequence goes on from NZ_AP025514.1 coordinate 1,609,043, forward strand.
GTGGGAGTGGCGGTATTGGTTCCGCTGTCGTTCAGCGCCTCTTGTCTGAACTGTCTCATTTTGATTTTCTTGATGTACATGTAGACGCGACTTACCACTCTCAACGGCCCACTCTTGAAGACAAACGACTTCATTGGCATCAACTCGACGCAACCAACGAAACGGAAGTCGCACAACTGAGCGCAAAATTTAATCGACTGGATTGGTTAATCAACTGCGTAGGGATGCTTCACACACCAGACCTTGGGCCAGAAAAGAACTTGTCGTCCATTGCACCAGAATTTTTCCTGAAAAATATCTCGGTCAATACGTTACCAAGCCTGTTATTGGCTAAGCATTTCACTCCGATTCTCAAATCTAGCGACAATCCAAAGTTCGCCGTCGTCTCAGCTAAAGTCGGCAGTATTTCAGATAACAGATTAGGCGGTTGGTACAGCTACCGTTCATCGAAAGCGGCGTTGAATATGTTCATTAAAACCATGTCGATTGAATGGCGACGGACTATAAAGCAAGGAACAGTCTTAGCACTGCACCCAGGAACAACCGACACATCACTTTCAAAGCCTTTTCAGGCGAATGTTCCAGAAGGAAAGCTGTTCGAATCGGATTACGTCGCTCATCAACTGGTTAAGATTATTAGCGGTGCAACGCCAAAGAGCAGTGGCAATTTTTACGCCTACAATGGTGAGCAATTGACGTGGTAGTGAGTAAAAACAGAAAACCCAACAGAGTTGTGACTCTGCTGGGTTAATTTGGTTAAAGCGACTCGTTAACACTCAAGCTATCGTTTCAAAAAAAGAGGCATATCAGCGGTCAAATAACGTCCAACACTGATCAGTATAAGTCTAAATGAGTACGATTACTCGGACCAATTAAACTTACTCTCATCAACCCCGTCTTTGGCCTCTTTAACACGATCTCTCCGGTGTTGCTCTTCGATTCTCGCTGAGTCAATTTCTTGCATGATGGCTTCGATATCCGCCAAGTCATCGTTTTCCTTAAACTCACCAGTAAGCTTACTGTCTGGCTTTAGATCACCTTTTTCATATAATGCCCACATTTCCTTAGCGTACTCTGTAGTTGATAACTCTGGCGCAAACTGAGCGTAATAGTCACGGATATTATTAACATCACGAGTCAACATCCACTCTGCATTATTATTTGCAGAAGCATCGACGGCTTGCGGCAAATCGATGATCACTGGACCATACTCATCTACAAGAACATTGAACTCAGACAAATCACCATGAATCAGGCCAACACATAGCATTTTCACCACGTAGCTCATCATCACTTGGTGATCTTCAATCGCTTGTTCAGCGGGCATGACGACATCGTTCAATCGAGGAGCGACATAGCCATCGTCATCGGTAACCAACTCCATTAGCAACACGCCATCGAAACAACCAAAAGGTTGCGGTACCCTTACGCCCGCTTCTGCCAGTTTATATAAGGCATCAACTTCGGCACTTTGCCATACTTTTTCTTGTTGCTCACGACCAAAACCAGACCCTTTTTCCATGGCTCTAGCGCGACGGCTATTACGGACCTTTCGCCCTTCTCGATAGGCTGTCGCTTTCTTAAAGCTACGTTGGCTTATTTCTTTATAAACCTTGGCACAACGGATCGTATCGCCGCAGCGTACTATGTACACTGACGCTTCTTTGCCACTCATGAGTTGGCTTGTCACCTCGTCGACTAAACCATCGTCAACTAAGGGCTGTATTCTTTTAGGTATCTTCATGCCGCCTTTATACATGAGTTATCTGCAGATAGAAATATTAACTGAAGAAATGAAAGATGTGATTATCAGTGAGAAGCTTTCGGCGACACTCGCGCCTCGCTTTAGGGGATGACGTCAGGGGCGGCTTCTATCCTACTGTTGCATTCGCTCAAATTAGCGAAAAACAGAGTAAAACAACAAACAGTCACATCTTTTTATGAACGAACCCGAATTAAACAATGCTGACAAAGATATTATGAATAAGCCCAACTTCGTCACTCTCAAGAAGGAATAACCACTAAGTCGGGCACCTAATAACTAAGCCATAACGGTTAACTGATCGGTAACTTTTAATTAAGCAGTCACTTTGTATTGAGATTCCATTTCACTCACTCCAAGGCCTGAGTGCTTAGTTACTTTCAACTGAACCGGGACACGCTCTTTCAATGCTTCAACGTGGCTGATTACACCAATCATCTTGCCTGAAGCATTCAAGTTATCTAATGCGTTTAAGGCAATATCCAAGGTATCGCTGTCTAGCGTGCCGAAGCCTTCGTCGAGGAACAGTGAATCAATGCTGGTCTTGTGGCTCACAAGGTCAGATAGCGCCAATGCCAATGCCAAACTCACCAAGAAGCTTTCACCACCCGAGAGCGTTTTGGTATCTCGCATCACGTCGCCCTGCCAGGTATCTAACACTTGCAGTTCTAACCCATCATCCGCTTTACGTTGTAACTCGTAACGGCCATGCAAACGTTGCAACTGCTTATTAGCTAGATATACCAAATTCTCAAGGGTTAAGCCTTGAGCGAACTTACGGAATTTGTCACCATTTCTGGAACCAATCAAAGAGTTCAAACGTGAGATATCATCAAACTCTAATTGCTGCGCTTCAATTAACTTAAACAGATCTTGTTGGTTACTACGGTTTTGACGGTCCGTTTCTAAATTCGCAGAAATTGCACCAATTTGAGAAGCATGGCTCTGTCGTTTGTTTTGATATTCAACCGTCGCCTGCTCGACTTCACTTTGCGGTGTGGTGCTCCATGTTGCGGCTTTTTCATGATCTTGCAGCTCAGATCGATTAGCTTTGGTACTGTTCAACCTCGCCTGAGCACTCACGATTGCTTCATCAAGTGTCTTCTTCAAGCTTCGCAGTTGTGCGGTTAACGCTTCATCAAGCAGTGAAGACTCAAAGTCGGCATCAGTTGCGAAAGGACTCGACGCTAACGCCTGGTCCCACAATTGCTTCATTTCAACTTGTACCTGTTGTTTTGCCGCCAATTCTTCGGTGTAACTGGCGTGCTTAGTTTGTTCTTTTAGATGTTCGCGTTCACAACCGTTGAATTCTGTTTGAGATACTTCAAGATTAGTGACGGCATCACTCATTTTTTGCTTCATTGCTTGAGTCGTTGACTGGACATCGTTATCACCAAACAATTGTTTTCTTGATTCAGTGATCGACGCTAGCTCTTTAGTTAAAGATTCAACCTCAAGGTTTGCGTTGGCGGTCTCGTTGGTTAGCGATTCCAATTTGTCATCGAGTGCTGTCAGCTCTGCACGCTTACTAATCAACTGTTTATCTAAATCATCGTATTGCAGCTTCGTCGCTTGCCATAAATCAGAAGCTTCCTTTTTTTGAGCAAACCACGCGTCAATATGCTCAAGTTCTGGCGCTTCAATCGAGGTCTCAGCAATACTTTCTTTAAGTTCAGTCCACTGCAATGTTTTGGATTGGGCGCACTTTTCAGCTTGATCAACCTGAGCCTGCGTTTTCGTGGTTAGATCCGTTAGACGTTGTTCCGATAATTCTAAGTTCGCCTGCGCTTTATTGGCCATGATGCTTGCGGTTGTACGCTGTTTTTCAGCGTCTAGGTAAACATTTTTCGCATCAATCACGGCACGTAACTGGTGAATAACTTCGTTAAGCTGTTGCTCACAAGATTCAGTAAAAAAGCTTACCGTTTCACTATCACCTAGTGTCTCAATAGACGGTAGCTTGACGTCTAGCAAGCCACCTTGAGACACAAAATTCACATACACTTGTTGAAGTTTATTTAACGTGTTTGCCCAGTTTAACTTTGCTTGTTCAACATCAGCCTGCGTACGTTTAAGCTCATCTTTAATCCCATTAATGATTGGTACAATCGAATCCAACTGCTGGCGATGTTCAGTGCCTTCTTTTTCAATAACCGCGAGAGCTTGTACTTCACGTTCTTTTTGTGAAATCAAATCCGTCAGATCTTGTGACTGTTCAATCGCATGATTAGCTGAGCCACACAATGGACAATCCATCCCCGGTTGTAACGCCGCGCGATACTTCGCGAGTTCGCCTTCTTGCTCAATTAAACGAATCAATCGTTCAAGTGACGTTTTGTTTTTTTGGTAACGCTCCACCAGAACTTCACGCTCTTGCGTCAATTTATCCGACCGATGAATGTGGTTAGAAAGCTCAGCTTCTTTAACGGCTATACGCTGAGTGGCTTGTAGGTAACCACGATTGATATCGACTAGCGTGTTGGTATGACGGCTCCAATATTCAAGCAGATCTTTGCTTTCATTCAGTGCCCGTTCACTGTTTTGTTGCTGCAGTGTGTCCCATTTAAGCTTGGCGTCATTCTCGACAGCAACCCGTTCAGCCAATGTTTTGTCTTGTGTAAGTTTCAACTCTCGAGATGTCTGTACTAGCGTTTGCTGTGTTTCTAACGCTTTGTTGGCACCTTGAACACTACTTAATAATTCAGTGTGCTGCGTTTCAAGGGCTCGAACCTGATCGACCTTGAATTGCCATTGCCCTAGGTATTTTTCGAGTTGCTTATCGGCTTGATGAGTCTCTAAATACTGTGCATGGATCTTCTCTTGGTGCTGAACAGAAGCTATGGCTTGGCTGAGTACTATATGCTTGTGACGTTGTTCAACCTCTTGTTGATTCAAAGCTTTAACGTTTTTCTCAGCCGTGGCTTGTTTGTCTTTTAGCACCGAGATTTGGTTGTCGAGCGGTCGAACTTGCTCAATGATCTTCTCTTGCTCTTGTTGTTCTTGTTTTATTTGTTCAACCAGCGCGCTTTGCGTTTTAAGCTTGTCACTAGCGGCGGATTTCTCTGCATCTCGCTCAGCTAACCTTTTCGTGCTGCTTTCAAGGTTGGCTTGAGTCACTTTCACGTCTTGATCGCTGCGTTGCACATCTTTATACAGTGGGCGTAACTTTTCTGCAGGCTCGCTTTTAGCTAAGCGATCCAGTGAGGATTGGTTTTCAGAAAGGTTGTCTTGTGCATGTTTTAAGTCTTGCTCACCATTGACGATAGCCAAGTCAGCTTTGGTTACGTCTTTCCACCAGCTTAAATGGGCATTCCATTCGACCAGTTTCTGAGCCAACACAGCTTGCTCTGCTTCTAACCTATCGTGATCTGTTATCAACTCTTGAATTTGTTCTTCCGTTAACAGACTCACCCCCTCGGCCTTAGCTTTAAGGTGATTAAGTGACTCTTCACTCGATTTAAAGTGATCGTAAACCCGTTCTGAAATCAAGCTGTAGACTTCTGTACCTGTCAGTTCTTCAAGTAACTCAGCTCTGTCGTTCGCATTTGCGTTTAAGAAAGCAGCGAACTCACCTTGCGATAACATTATCGATTTAGTAAATCGAGAAAAATCCAAACCCGTTACGGTTTCAACCCTCTTAATTTTCTTAGTCAGCTGCGTTTCTAAAACCTCATCGCTACCTGCATCTGCAAGTTCACAGGTCGGTGTTTGCAGTGCCCCATAGTGCTTGCCGCGCGCTCTCTTATGGTGAAAGTTAGAGCGGTAGGTTTTACCTTTTACTTCAAATTCGATCTCAGCAAAACACTCACCAGTACCACGTGTCATCAGCTCATTAGTGCCCTTGGCAATACTCTTCAAACGTGGTGTACGGTGGAACAGTGCCAAACACATCGCATCAAGAATCGTGGTTTTACCGGCTCCAGTTGGGCCAGTAATTGCGAACAAGCCATTTTCGGCAAAAGGTGACTTTGTGAAGTCGAGTTTCCAACGACCTTTTAAAGAGTTTAGGTTTTCAAATTCTAAGCTTAAGATTTTCATTCTTGATTACTCTTCTGAACCGTTTAAACCGTCAGTTCCGTGAGAAACTTCGGCAATCACTTGCTTGAACTTGACCGTCATTCTTTCTAAGCGTTTTTTCTCGGTGTCACTTTCAAACTCTTCAAGGGCAATACGTTTTTCAAACACATCCATTGGCGTGAGTTCCGCTAAGGTTTCGGCTGATTCGTGTTCTAACGCTTGGTTGCGGCGTTCTCTTGCTCTTCTTAACTGAAGCACTTCAACGTTTAAACCTTCGGTTAACGCACGCATTCGATCTTGCAAATCCGATAAGTAATCTTGCGCTTGAACTTCGATCGACAACCACACGCTTTGCTCCTCTTCCATATCGATATATTGATTCAGTTGAGCTTCAATCTCGCTCAAATCGCCTTTGATTTCAGCCAGAGGTTGGAATATCGGCACTGCAAGTTGAGAAATCGTGCGCTCACCTTGAACAAACTCAACGACACACACTTGCTTTTTAGATTTCAGTTCATCAAAACTGAGAGGAATTGGCGAGCCACAGTAACGAATGTGTTCTCGCTTAGCGACCACTTGAGGGCGATGAATATGGCCTAGAGCAATATAATCAGCATTTGGGAAACCGTCTGCAGCAAAACCATCAAGGTTACCAACATAAATATCACGCACCGAATCAGATTGCTTCACACCCATGGCGGTCAAATGCCCTGTTGCGATGATTGGCATTGTGTCGCGATTTTCGAAAGTATTACGCTTAGCAACTGCCGCATCGTAGACACTTTGATAATGTTGTTTAATCGCATCACCCAGTTGTTTCTGACGTTCCACCCCCTTGACACCCGCTTGGCTCGTTAAAACATCACGAGGGCGGATAAAAGGAATCGCACAGACTAAAGCTTCAACCTTACCACTCTTACCTTTCAACTCGACAACCTGAGTCGCATGATCTTCATTAGTGTTCGGGATCACATCTGTACCCATATACTTCAACAATTGCTGTGTTTCTTTAAGCACTGAAACCGAATCATGGTTACCACCCAATAACACCAGTTGGCAGCCAATCTTATTCGAGTCTACAACAAACTTGTTATACATCTCACGAGCATAGCTTGGTGGAGTGCTGGTATCGAAAATATCACCGGCGACGATAATCGCGTCGATATCATGTTCAGTCACTTGCTCTAGCAACCATTGCAAAAACCGTTCATGTTCATTCTTTCGGCTTTTATTGTAGAAGTTTTGGCCAAGGTGCCAATCGGACGTGTGAAGAATTTTCATTGCGGCTCACTGGATGTCTGTAATACCCATAATCTACCAAAATTGTTCGCACAATTCTTTTTATAAGCTTGTGAAAACCAACTAATTTGGCAGCTTTATGTGAAGTCAATTCAAGTGCATACCAAAGACGACTAAGCAGGCACAAAAAACGCTCACCGTAAGATAGGTTTGACAATCAAATAGGCAGAGCCATGATTATCTAGTAGGACGGTTCAGTTGAAGAAGATCCCATTTAGTGCCGTAAAGATCCTAGAATACCACGACCGTTCCATATAATACTGAGAATAACAATTTCCCCCATGCAATCGGTCAATTGACAAACTAATCAATTGATTTTTAATAATTTTAACTTAAACCCCTTCAATTTTATAAATGTTACATTTATTAATAGAATTCAGCTCAAGTTTTGAACCCTAAAAATCGACCACAGTGAGATCTTACTGCAATTTCATTGATTGAAAGAATGATACAAGTCTAATTGCATATTAACGTTTGAGTGATTTTTGAACGGGCGTTTCCCGATCAAGTAACTGACTTAACACGTGCTTTTTCGCACAGTTTTTCGAAGGCGTCAGTTTTAGCCACACAACAATAAGGATGCAACACAGATGAATCAGGGACACAGACTTACCACCCTTGCTTTCGCCATTCTGGCTTCAGCTCATGTTTCCGCGTCAACGATAAAAAACGATACGGATCCGCAAGCCATTAACTCCCCCTTTATTCAAAACGTAAAAGGTACGATTGTTGAGGATTACTCGCGAGACATCATCAAACCTTCACTTTTCTCTCTGAGAACGATGAGTGCCGCTGATGAGCAACGTGGCGATTGGTTTAACCTATCGGCAAGTTACACAAGGTTGCAAGGCGTAGGTTCCGATGTTGTGTACGATTACCTAATGCCACCTCTTAAGCCGCAGCCAGTTATCGTTGCTGTTCTTGATTCGGGTGTTGATATCACACACGAAGATCTAAAGAATCAACTTTGGACCAACGAAAATGAGATCCCAGATAATGGTATCGATGATGACGGCAATGGTTATATCGATGATATACATGGCTGGAACTATCTGGGTAACTCGCTTGGTATTAACGTTGATCACGACACATTAGAAGTAACCCGAGAGTACAAAAAATACCTTGATTTAAAAGAGGATGGGCATTGGATTCCACGAAAGAAGCAAAAATACTATCAAGCGGTTGAAAATGATTACCTATCATCGTTAAAAGATAGTCAAGATTCGTTGAGTCGTGTGACGATTGCGTTTGAGCAAGCTGATCACTACAAAACAGATATCCTTAAGTTCACTGAACACAGCGATTTTTCAGTCGAAGGGCTACAAGCTTTGTTGAATCATGACAATACAGATGTTGTCTCTGCTGCTGAAGGGCTCCTGAATATATTTGACTCGTGGTACTCGTTCGAATATTTAGAATCACGTCGTAGCCGTTATCAAGACTCTTTAGATTTTCACCTTAATCTTGATTTTGACACTCGTGCAGACATCGTTTTAGATGACATCACTAACCCTTGGGAAAAAGGTTACGGTAATAATGATGTGAAAGGCCCTGTCGGCTCACATGGAACACACGTTGCCGGAATCATCGCAGCTGAACGTAACAACTCCGTGGGTATCGATGGCGTGGCAGATCATGCTCAGATCATGGCATTGCGTATGGTGCCTAATGGTGATGAGCGAGACAAAGATATCGCCAATGCCGTGCGTTACGCCGTGGATAATGGTGCGAAAATCATTAATATGAGCTTCGGGAAAAGCTATTCGCCACGTAAATACGTCGTCGATCACGCATTCCGTTACGCTGCTCGTCATGGGGTTCTCATCGTTCACTCTGCAGGAAATAGCCGTAGTGACAACGACATCAAACCAAGTTTTCCGAACCGTTATACAAAAAACTACCGTTCAAAGCCAATTTCAACGTGGTTAGATGTGGGCGCATCAGCAAAATACATTGATGAAGCACTCGTCGCTAGCTTCAGTAACTTTGGTCAGGAATCCGTTGATGTGTTCGCGCCGGGATATCGCATTCTATCAACCACACCTGGCAACAATTACGGGTCGAAAAGTGGTACCAGCATGGCTGCTCCAGTGGTTTCTGGTATTGCTGCGCTAGTTTGGTCACGCTACCCTGATTTATCCGTAAAAGAGCTCAAAGCAATGTTAATGGATCACTCTAAGACTTATCCGGAACAGCTCGTCCAGAAGCCATCAAGCCCTGAAGATTTGGTTCCTTTTAATACTCTTTCCATCTCAGGCGGAATTGTCGACGCTGAAGCCATTTTCGCAGAGATAGCAACCCGTTAACGATGAAGAAGAATCACTGATCACCAAATAAAAAGGTTGCTAAGAGCAACCTTTTTATTTTCTAAATGTTGAGGGCTTTGGCCATGTTAACAACCCCATCGCTCAATTCAACACACCTCAATGCTCATGAAATGGCTGTTTGGATCTAATCGGTAATCAGCGAAAGGTTCACAATAATCAAAGCCAAATTTCTCATACAAACGACGAGCAGGTTTAAAGTATGCTTCCGACCCCGTTTCTAAACTTATTCGTTGATACTGGCGAATAATGGCTGTGTCCAAAGCGTGTTGTAGCAATTTGCTTGCTACACCGGACTGTCTCGCAAATTGAGAAGTTCGCATCGATTTAAGCTCCGCGTGGCTGTGATCAAGCTCTTTAATAGCAACGCACCCAAGTAGTTGGTTGTTTTTCCAAGCGCTGAAAAAAGTAATTTCTGGTGATTTCAAGGCTTTAATATCCAGCGCGTGTACACTCTCTGGTGGAGAAGTCGCATACATATCCGCTAAATGTTCTTCTAGTAACTCAATCACTTCCCCGCCTGACAAGTCGTCGATTTTTATTTCCATAGCTGATTCATTTTCCTTAATAAACTCTTAAACCATTTCGACAATGTAAACTGGCGCCACCTTCATAAATCATGGATATCATGGCTTTACTATATAGTGTCGCTGCATTCATTTCTGATCCATTTTTAACACTCACATAACAATAAAACAAGCGATAGCGTGGCACGATTCTTTACTCAAAGTATCTGTTTTCAATAAAAAAAATAGTCAATTCGATAGAAAATAGAATAACAGCGTAGCTGCAAACCTATAACCTACGAATGAAGAGCAATGAGAATTGTTTTAGAAATGAGCGTAATCGCTATTTTAGTCGAAAAGTTAATCTAATATTTTCTTGTTATTTTCGAGTACTAGTTTAATATGCGCCACCCCCATTTTTTCAGCAAATGCTGCAGGCAACTATGTCCGCCAATGTACTCTATACCGACCTATCTGGTTACTACGATTTAATGTGTGTCGATATTGACTACCAAACTCAGAGTAACTGCGTTCGTAGGCTACATCAGATTTTTGGAAACGAAGGCAAAACGCACTTAGACCTTGGATGTGGTACTGGCCCACATGTTCGTCACTTCATTGATTATGGCTATCAAAGCAACGGCCTTGATTTGAATAGACCTATGCTCGACATTGCTCAATTACGTTGCCCTGAAGCCAAATTCTCTTTGCAAAACATGAGCAACTTTGAAGTATCTGAACCACTGGATCTGATTACTTGCTTCTTATATTCAATCCATTACAACGATGGCATAGACAAATTGAAAGAATGTATTGCGAGCGTTCACAGAGCGCTTAAGCAAGGCGGTATATTCTGCTTCAATGTAGTAGACAAAGAGAAGATCAACAACGACCTGTTTGTTAGACACACAACGAACCAAGAACAAGACAATTTTACTTTCCGTTCAGGTTGGTATTACTCGGGTGAAAGCGACAAGCAGGCGTTAAAACTCACGATTGAGAAAACCACCGCAGGTAGAACACAAGTTTGGAATGATGAACACCCGATGGTGGCGTTCTCGTTCAAACACTTGATCGAAATATTGGAGCCCTATTTTGATGTTCATATCTTCGAACACGATTACGATAAGCTATTGCCTTGGGATAACATTTCAGGAAATGCATTGATCACGTGCGTCAAAGCCTAGTCAACGCATTCAACGTAAAGCCTACGCGCTTACTCTACGTGTTTAAAATAATAGTAAGTTTAAAAAGCTAAAACGAAAGCCCCATGCAACAGCTAAATTGAATTGCCCCAATAGTTAGATACCAATTATTGGGGGCTTTCTCTCTTTAACGACTAATCAGACTAGGAATGGATTCACTCAAAACCAGATTAGAAATCAGCCGTCATACCGACATAATAGGTACGTGGCTTTTCAACATAACCTAAGTATTCTAGCTCGTCAGATACAGACTCATCAGTCAGATTCAAGATACCCGCACGTAAACGTACTGAATCATTCACATTGTAAACCGTTCCGATGTTCAAAGTTGTGTAAGCCTCTTGAGTTAAATCACTTGAGATTTGACGCTCACCGCGGTAACGGGCGCTCACGAAGGTACTGAGATCGTACGTCGGGTTCCAGTTCAACTTCACTAGCCCTGAATGCTTGTAACGCTCAAGAAGCTGTTCACCTGTCGACTTATCTTCTGTATCTAAATACGTGTAGTTACCCGATACTCCCCACTCGTCTGATATTTGATACTGTCCCGTAAGCTCAACGCCTTGAATGACAGCTTCTGAGACGTTTTGGTACGTTTTCTTACCTAGCTCACCCGTCGGTGAACCATCAGGGTTTTCACATTGACGAGCACTCTGGTTCCATTCACCGCCTAGCGTACAATAACCGTCTGTTCTCTCAATCAGATCATTGATTTCATTACGGAACAATGCCGCTTCTACATTCCAACGAGACTGTGTGTATACCGTCGCCAATTCGTAGTTCAAGCTTGTTTCAGGGCTTAAATCCTCGTTACCGACTAACGCACAGCTCCCTTTACAACTTGCTACTTGGTAACCTGGTTGGTTTTGAGTCAGCGTTGGCGCTTTGAACGCTTTACCCACACCCCCTTTAATGATGAGGTCATTTGTCGTTTGATGAACTAGATATACACGCGGGCTAAACTCTTCACCGTACAGTTCGTGTTTATCCAAACGACCGCCGATCGTTGCGGTTAGTTTGTCCATCATCAGCCATTGGTCTTGAACAAACAAGGCCCCTTGATACGCTTCTGATGTTCCGCCCGATAGGTTTTCTTTGTTGGTTAATTCACTTAACTGGTAGTCCATACCAAACGTAAGCGTGTGGCTTTCTCCAAGATAGGTCGTTGCAGAAGCTTCGACAATTTGAGTTAGCTCTTCAACATCACTATTAAAATTATTGCCCAGATCGGCGGCACCTTTATCCGTCACGTTCTCACGAGAATAACGAACTTGGGTATCCCCCCAGCTCCAGTAACCACTATGAGTAATGGCCTGACTGCTTCGGACCACGCGAGTATCTGATTCAATTACAGACCTAGAGTTCTCAGCAGCTGATTCACGCTCGTCATCACTGTAGCCAAAATCAAAATCGATAGTTTGGTTATCTGTAGCCTGCCATGTCAAGCTTGCTAACAGGCTAAGCGTGTCACGCCCCTCTAAGGCCGTAATGTCTTCACGATTGTACCCAGAGCTATGCGTACCAGAATATGGCTGCCATGCGTTACGATTCGTTTGGTTAACAGAAACTCGTGCGAACAATTCATCTTCAATTAGCGCACCAGACGTCGTTAATCCAATGGAATATTCTTGGCCACCGTTATCATCTAACGGTGAGGAGTTATCCATACTGACGGTAGAACTCCAATCATTTTCAGGTGCTTTAGTAATGATATTAATCGTACCGCCCATACCATCAGAGCCATAAAGCGCCGACATTGGACCACGAATAATCTCAACACGCTCAATTGAGTCAGCAGGAATGGTTGATAAATCAAAATCGTTACCACGAATAATCGCACTCGCAGAACTTAAACGACGGCCGTTTACCATGATAAGCGTGTAATCAGAATCCATACCACGAATTGAGATCATCTGACGACCTGCACGAGTGCTGTCAAAGTCAGACTCCACACTGGTCGATTCAGCAACGATGTCTGCCAAAGTAATACCCGGACTGTCTTCAATATCCTGAGCAGAAATAACAGACATCGACGCCGGTGCTTTTTTCAAAGCCATCTCGGTACGGGTTGCCGTGACAACCATCTGCTCATCGATGTCAATGGCTTCGGCCTCTGCGAATACGTTAGCCGAAAGAGATGTACAAATAACAGCGACGGCGACAGATAAAGGTTTGCGAATAAAAAAAGAGCTCTCAAACATGGTATGAATACTTACACAGTAATGATAATGGTTTGCATTAAACATTTAGTTACCATTTGTATCAACGAAAGTTTCATACCAAACATTGATTTTAGCTATTCAAAATTCAAATAAATAAACCAACATATATTCAATATATTTTAATCAAACCAATCACATTGAACGCACTGATAGGTAGAAAACGCACAGCTCCGACTAATATTAGGCGTAAACCTCTTTAAACAACTCCCTCACCCAACGACACATTGGATCATTATGGAAACGTTTATGCCAGTATAAATAAACATCTTCCGCAGGATAACGCACTGCTTTAGGAACGTGCTTACAAACAAGGTTTCTCTGCTTAGCGGCTTGCTCAGCAAAAGGGGTCGGCAAGTGGAAGATAATGTCGGTCATTTCCGCCATATCTGGTGCAACGTTAAAATTGGAAAGTTGAATCGGGATTGAGAGCTGACGATGCTTACCAATCAAGCCGAGATCTTTAAATCGACTTTCAATAGATAACTTCTTATCCCCTTGCAGAGAGATCTGCCCTAGTTGACTGTTAAGCAAATCATCAACGGTAATCTCTTTATCAGCCAAAGGGTGGCCTTTGTTCATTAATAAACGATAATCGCGGCTGCTCACGAACATTCGATACAAGTTCTGTTCTGAGCTTAACGGCTCATGTGTTGACAATACAAAGTGAGCATCACCAGACAATAAGGAGGAGAAGTGCCTTTTAGGAATTGAGTCGATATCAACTACCATATTTGGGGCTTGTTTTCGTATCTCAGCAACCACCTTGGGAAGCAAGTGGGACACTTGAGGAACAAGGCCAAAAAATCGCACCGTACTATCGCTGTTATGAGGCTCAAACACGTCACCATGTACCAATTTTTCTAGGCGTGTCAGCACCGAATTTAAGTCTTGCTTAATCGCATCTGCTTTTGGCGTTAATTCATAGCCATATGCGGCTCTTACCAACAAATCATCATTAAAGACACTGCGCAATTTCTGTAGAGAACGGCTCACCGTAGGCTGGCTCATGTCTAGGGCAAGAGCAGTATTAGAGACATGCTTCTCTTCTAATAAGTGTTTTAAAATGACTAATAAATTGAGATCGACTTGGGCAAGATTCATTTTTTAAATGGTTAACTTATTGAAAATTCAGGGTACGCATAGTGCATTCCTCCGCCTAATAATGCAATTGATAATCACTCTTATTGCTACGTGATGCACTATGCTTTTTTCACGCTCACCCAAATAACAAGGTGAATGTTAAAACAATCTTTGTGGGGAGATCGCCATTTGCTTTCTATACCCTACTCTCAGGACAATAATAGCCTTCAACTAGTGAGATAAAGTTCACTTTGTCTACTTCATTAAGCTGGTTGATACCTGCCGCTGCTTTTCTACCGCCACCCGTTGCGAAGCTAGAGCAAATTTCATCGGCACCGGTTCTGTTTGATAATGGTGCCCGCAGACTCACCGTGTAAGATTTACCATCTTGATTTTTCGTTAACACCGCTTGTGCACGATGGGAGTCTTGATTTACGATCTCATTACCAAATACACCACTAATGCGTCTCGCCCAAGCCTCTCCCGGCAGTTCAAACACACGAACGACTTCACTCTCATACACTGGGACTAGGTTCGATAATTGTTGATGATCATTTTGATAAGCCGCGCGCAAGCGATAAAACACGGAGTCTTTGTCATCCAAAAGGTCAAATGGATTTGGATATTGATAAAGAGTTTGGTAAAGCGTAATAGGCGTGAAGTGTAAGTCGCTCAATGACGTACCGTAACCGTTATAGTTAACCAAAGTACCTAGTTCTTCCAAAAAAGCGATTTGGGGGTGATCAAATCCATTTTCAACCGCTAACTGTGTTGCAACCGTTTTAAGGTTATCACCAAAAGCCGCAGCAATTGCCCATGCTACATACTCACCGTTTAGTTTTTGATTTATCAACAAACTGGTACAGCACTCCGGCGCTGTATTAACAAGAGTCTTCAGGTGCTGAGATTTCGGAACTTCTCCCGTGCGATGGTGATCGCAATAGAATACATCAATATTGGCATCTAACAGGGAGTGTAACGCTGATAGGTTTTTCTCCATGGATACGTCCAATACCGCAACAGACGAAACATTTCTCTGCTCGACCATTTGAGTGACAACTTGAGACACCAATTTAATGTCTCGCTTTACACCAGAGATCAACACACTGTCTTTTGGCTCGCTTAAACGTAGCTGCAATAAGGCGATGATGCCATCCGCATCCCCATTGAAAACATCGTAATGCATTTGTCTTTTTCCCTTCTGAGGCTTAACCACCAATTGAAAATGTGGCCCTCGAACTAATTAAGTTGATACGCTATTTTATAGACAGTTTGTCATCATTTTAGGTCGATTTCACATATACTTAAGGCCATTTTGGAATGCCTTATTCTTCTTTTACAGTCGTTATTGATTTAGAAACTAAACAGCTCCCCACTATCCCCCTCTGTTACTACCATTAAAGATCAAAATGGTGTTGTTTTTCATTCTATAAGGTCACTTCCCTTTCATTTTCATTTTCATTTTCATTTTCATTTTGTCAAATTGGCCTTTAATATTTGTTTCAAGCATAAAAAAGCGCAGATAAACTGCGCCTTTTAGTTCTTGCTTGCGATACAACGGTTTGTTGAATATCGCTTCTCTATCAGAGCAATCTATGACGTCTTAAACTGCGCGACCGCTCTATCCATATCATTGGCTTGTTCAGCTACTTTATCAACTTCAACCAAACAGTGTTGAGCTGATGCATTGTTGTCGTTCGAGATAGTATTCAATTCCGTGATCGAATCGCTCACTTGTGCCATTACGGCACCCTGCTCTTCAATAGCAGAAGCAATACGCTCGGAGTTTCCTTGGATGCTTTCCATATCACTCAAGATCAATTGTAAGCTTCCGTCTAACTCTTCTGAGTCTTTTAACGTCAGTTGACCTTGCTGGTTGCATTCGCCAATTTCGGTCATCGAGGCATGCATTTGGCTTTGGATTGCGGTTACTACACTGGTGATTTCCGTTGTTGACTGATGCGTTCTGCTTGCGAGTGCTCGTACTTCATCGGCAACAACGGCAAAGCCTCGCCCTTGTTCCCCTGCACGCGCTGCTTCAATTGCTGCGTTCAATGCCAGTAAATTGGTTTGTTCTGCAATGCCTTGGATGATATTCACCGCATCACCAATTTGGTCAACATGATGGTTCAACGAACTAATGGAGTCTTGACTGCTTGAAAGACGTTCAGACAAACGAGTGATATTGTCAATGGTATCTACCACGACTTCGCGTCCTTTATCGGCATTTACTTTAGCTTGATGTACACCTTCTGCGGCGACCGATGTACTCTCTGAAATTTCACCGATAGTGAGCACCATTTCTTGTACTGATGCTGTCATCGTTGAGGTGTGGTTTGCTTGCACTTCAAACTGTTTAATGACCGACACCAACTCATCATGCATGTTAGACGTACTTTGTGTCAGTTGAAGTGACTTAGATTGAGATGCGGCGATCAAACTCTCTAGTTGGTCAAGCAATTGGTTGAAGTATTGCCCTAGTTTTCCGAGTTCGTCTTTGCCGTCGAGGTGCGAACGAATTGACACGTCGTTAGAATCTACAATATTTCTAATAACCGCGAGTAAAGATTCAATCTTACCAATGATAGAACGCACGATTAACCAACTGAACACAATGATAGTTAACAGTAGTGTGATGCACAGGATGTTGTTTATCAAAGAGCGTTGATCCATCTCTTGTTGACCTTCTCGCTCAAGTACTTCTGAGAACTCTGCAAATTGATTTTCAATAGCGTGAGAGGCAGAACGTGTTTCCCCCAACAGACCTTCATTGTGCTTTAAGCCAATAATTCGCTTCTGTGCGACGACTTGCTTTGCAGCATCTAACAATTCGCTCGAATTCACGGTAAGCACACTTGGATCGAATTCCCCCTTTTCAATCAGGTCATTAAATCGGTATAGCTCGACTTTTTGTTCCGCATTGGCCGTTGCGCTGATGTTGTCCAATTGCGCGTAAAACTGCCCGAGCAAACCTTTATCACGTGCTAATCCAATAACTTCATTCGCTTTTACCAGTTGAACAAAACTTGTGTAGTACGTCTCAATGTCTTGTCGTAAGCGTGTGCTATTGACCAAGCCCAAATCGCTAAGTACCACGTTGAGTTGCGCTTCAGACGCTAAGAATTTGTTGTAGTTGGTGTCGAACTTGTCGAGATATTTCAAATCGCTACGTAACAAGAAGTCTTTCTCGTTACGGCGCAGGTTGAGCAAACGAACTTCGAGTTCTTTGGTTATCTGCTTAGCCTGGCTCATCTGAGCGGTTGTGTCTGCAAATTGTGAAGTGGTAAACAGCAATGAAATCATGCCGAAGATGGAAAACATTCCCAGTGAATAGAGCTTTTTCTTTATGTTCATGTATGTGACTCGTCTTGACTAATCTAACTATGGATATCTAAGTTTTTATGTAAATTTTACTATCTAGCTCTCGTGGTGTAACTCGTGCTGTTTCATTCTTTTTATCTGTATCTGTATCTGTATCTGTATCTGTATCTGTATCTGTATCTGTAGCGAACATTAAGCTAGGAGCATGAAACGAATGCAACTCAACTCATCGACAACACCGTTCTCAATGGCATTTGAATTCACCCACTAACATTAAAGTCATCAATAACACAGATAAATTACATATACATTAGTAAGGCTTTAAAAATTAGGAGGTCGAATTTGATGGGTTGAATACGGCTTGAACAATTGACGACACAAAGCTTTGAATCAAAAGACTTTCGCCCTTTATTTACCTAAAGATTTTTTATGCTCTTATTTTGACTCATCAGAGCAGTTTATTTCCTCATCAACCCAGCCTAATAGTTGCTTGGTCGCTTTAGACAAGACTTGGTTTTGTCTAACGACATAACCTAGGCTAGTGCTCGAAAATCCGGTAAGTGGTGTAATTTTCGATTTCAAATACTGTTTGGTGGATATCGCAAATTCAGGAATGATGGCGACACCAAACCCCGCTTCTGCCCAGTCGATTTGGGCGTCAACGCTCCCTACTTCCATCACCCTGTAATTAGATAAATTAAGGCTTGGCAGACCTTCATCAATAAAATCACGAGTTCTTGTATCGTGGCCAAGCAGAATCAAAGTTAGCTCTGTATCAGACTCAGCCTCCTTAGCATCATTTCTTTTATGATTATCCGCCATTTGGACTTCAAACCCATTGCCAAGTGCACACCATGATAATTCCTGAAGCTCAACAAAATGCAGTGACTCATTGTGTTGCTCTTTGGAAATAACAAAACCAAGATCGGCTTGAGCATTCTTAACCAAACTCGATGCTTGAGATGACGTGGTATTCAATAGCGTAAGGTCGATCCCCGGATACTGCGCTTTGAACTTCTGGAACGGGCGAATCAACAAGAATCGAGAAATGATGTCGCTCACGGCAATGGTTAACGTCCCTATTTTGAGGTCGTTTATAGCATTGAGATCCGCCTGACAAATCTGTAGTTCGAGTAACGTTCTTTGGCTTGTTTCCAATAACCTCTCACCCGCTTGAGTCAGTTGAAATGGGCTTCGCTCTATCAACTTAATACGCGTTTGTTGCTCTAATTGCTTTAAGTGCAAACTCACATTGGGTTGCGTCATGTGCAGTGCATTCGCCGCTTTCCCGAAATGCTTATATTCCGCTAGCGTCACAAACGTCTTCAACAAATTAATATCAAGCATCATATCCCTCCGTGTTTCCCGCCATTATATATGAAATCCTTATCAAGATAATAAAGATAATTAATTTCTCTTATCCACTTTGTAGGCCTAACATGATTTCTCAATCAGTCAGGAGAAAAATTATGCCATCTATTGTTGTTGTAGGCGCTAACTGGGGCGATGAAGGCAAAGGCCGTATCGTTGATTTTTTAGCAGACGAAGCTTCTGCTAGCATTCGCTTTCAAGGCGGAAACAATGCTGGCCATACCGTAGTAAACGACTTTGGTACGTTCAAACTGCATCAACTGCCTAGTGGTATTTTTAATCCTGATTGCACAGCGGTTCTTGGCCCTGGCATGGTGATCAGCCCTGCTGCGCTAACTGAAGAGATTGCAGAAGTACAAGCGACTGGTATCAAAGTGAAAATGGCGATTTCAGACCGCGCGACACTGTGTCTGCCTTTGCACGCACTTGAAGATACACTTGAAGAAGAACGTTTGGGCGATGGCGCTTACGGTTCAACACGTCAAGGTATTGCACCTGCTTACGGCGACCGCGTGATGAAGAAAGGCATTCTTGTGGGTTGGTTGAATCAGCCTGAGATTTTAGAACAGCGCATTCAATTCCTGCTTGATTGGAAGATGCCTCAGCTAAAAGCGCTATACCCTCAATGTAACTTCACTCAAACCGCTTCTGAAATGACAGAGTGGCTACTTGAAGTGACTAAGGCTTGGCGCCCATTCATTTGCAACGTGACTGAGCCACTTAAAGCACTGCAATCACAAGACGCAAACCTACTGTTTGAAGCTCAATTAGGTGCAGGCCGTGACCTTGTCTACGGTGAATACCCTTGGACGACGTCTTCTAATGTAACTGCCGCTTACGCGGGTATCGGTAGTGGCCTACCTGCCCTTCGCCCTGAACGCGTTATTGCGGTTGCTAAATCATTCAGCTCGTCTGTTGGTACTGGCACGCTAGTGACTGCAATGGAAGAGCAAGACAGCTTCCGCGAAAGCTCTAACGAATACGGCGCAACAACGGGTCGCCCGCGTGATATGGGCTACTTTGATGCGATTGCAACTCGCAACGGCGTTGACCTGCAAGCTGCAACTGAAATCGCACTGACTAAGATAGATTGCCTTTCTGGTTTGTCTGAACTTAAGATCTGTACGGCTTACTCAGGTGAACACACTGAGAACCCAATTTGGCCACAAACGGCTGAACTGAAACCTGTCTATGAAGATATGGCAGGCTGGGACGAAGACATCACGGGCTGCCGCACGTTTGAAAGCCTTCCTCAAGCGGCACAAGACTACGTTACGCGTATCGAAGAGTTGATGGGCGTGCCAATCGTAATGGTATCAGTAGGCCCTGAGCGCGAGCAAATGATCATTCGAGCTTAGAGCTCTACTCGAGTATTTCAGCTAAAGCGGTCGTTTTGGCTGAAATACGACAGGCAAAAAAGCCCACTTGCTGGGCTTTTTCATGCCTGTCATCAACATCTAAATCTTGTTTTTCTTGTTGAGATACATATTTTCATCAGACGACTTTATTAGATTGATGATATTGAAGCTTCGAGAATCCGCAGTACCACAACCATATGAAAAACCGAGTGGCACCTCATCATCACAACGAAAGCTTTCAATAAAATCACCGAATTCAGCGTGAATTTTATTGAGCAACTCAGAAGCATAACCAGACTCTTCTGAATGTATGACGACAATGAACTCATCACCACCGACCCTAGCCGATATAATATTGTATTTTGAATTGTTTTTAATGCATGACGCAAAGCCTGATATGTAATCATCACCTTTAAAGTGACCATACGTATCATTGATGTACTTCAAATTATCCAAGTCAAAATACAAACAAACGATCTCGCCATCACTGATGTTTGCTTTATTGAATTCATGGAAAAAGCCTCTCCGATTAAGCAGTGTCGTCATGATATCAAAATAACTATTTTTGTATAAAATCCGGCTTTCTTCTTTTAATAAAATTTCAGAACGTAATAAAGTCGAGATATTTTCAATCAAGTTTACTTGGCTTTGCGTATACGAAGTTGGGCTTAAATGGAACACTAAGAGAACCGCAAATACTTCACCATCGCCCCCCCTTACGGGGACGCCGCAAAAAGACTTGTAGGCATCCGCTCCCTTTACAGAAACGGACTCACCACCAGAGTGACCACTCAAATAGACAGTTCGATTCTCGTTATGTACATACTCACAAAAACAGCTAATTAAGCCCTTATGTTGGTTGCACGATATGTTCGAAGAGCTCCAAACACTCTCAGAACCAGAACAACTAAAATCAGAGAGCATAATGATGCCTGCATTAGATGCATCCATTATGTCTCGTATGTTGTCCAATATAGATACCCACGTATCTATATCGATATGTTTTTCCATCCCTTCAGAAGAGATTTTATCAAAAATCATTAATATATCTTTAGTATCAGACAGTTAAACTTTATTGAACATTCATTAGAGTACGTTATAACAAAATTCTTAAAGAGATAATTTAGGGCGGTTATTGCGAAGAAAAAACCAATCACACATCACTGACTCTATTTGCTATGTCGCGTTAACTAGCACGCGAAGACTCGTGAACGAATCTTAATTTTCTAATTCAGAGGCATCATTCATAGAGGCCCAGATTTCTGAGCGTCTATTCTTGGATCTACCCTCTGAAGTTGCATTAGAGGCAATAGGGTTACTTTCACCAAACGAACGAATCACAAGGCGGTTTTTATCGACACCATCTTCGATTAAACCATCCGACGTAGTCAGCGCTCTTTGAAGCCCCAATGCTTGGTTGTAACCTTCTGCGCCCGTACTGTCAGTGTGGCCATCCACCGTAATCGCACTGCCGCTAGTCTTTAACTCGCTAGCTAGCTGACGCAATGCTTTACTGCCCATTGGCGTTAAGTTGTGTTGGTCAAAGCCAAAATGAAGACGTGCTAATAACCCGTGACGCTCTTGATTATTGATCCAAGTCTTGCATCCTGATTGGTTCATGCCCAGATTGGATTGACTGGCTAACGCCTGTTTTAACTCGCTGCTGTCGGATTGATGCTCTATTTGCATAAAGCCCTGTCTGTGCTGTGCAATACCAACGACATCATCAACCGTGACACTATGTTGATATTCACTGAACGCAGTATCGCAATAAATGCTGATAACTTCTTCCGCATTGGCTGTAAGGCTAAACTGCAGTGTCGATAGGACGATTGAACCGATCATTAACTTTTTCATATTTTCCTCTAGTATAACTTAGTGATTCCGCTTGTTTTTGAGCCTTTACGGATGAGTTCTTCTATCTTTTCAATCAATTCATCTAGGTTAGATACATCGATGATGTCTTCATTTGGTTCTTCCACACAGTCTTGAAAACCACTCTGTTGGGACGCTCGAAAATCAATACCAATAACACCTATGTATAAGCCTGGTATTTCATTCCTTGCCTTGTCACACATACCTCTGTCGACTAACCCTTTGAGGATGCCGTTATTTGGACTCTCCTGCCCATCACTTAAAATCAGCAGCATCTTGATTTTCTTGTTGTAGACTTGCTGTTCTTCTTGATCGGAACTGTTCGGGTCACCGTCATGCAGAACCTGAGAGCCTCTTAAAATACCTTGAAAGGCCGCAGTACCACCGTCTGCCCACATCGAATTAATCGGATTCAAGTCTGAGAGCTTGTTCGATAGTCGAATGTTGGAAAACTGCGATGAGCTTGAAGAACCATGCGCGTTGAATAGATTTTTTCCACTCACACTATAGAAATTGGGCTTTAATCCCGACTTGTCAGTAAACATCGCCGAGACCGAACTCTGAAAGTCAACATAGCTGTAGACGTCGGCAACTCGGTAATAATCTTGATCAATCACATCTTTAATACGTTTGGCGTACTTTCGATTGTCCGATTTTGGATATGAGCAACGTGACTGCCTGTCAGCACATCTAATCACGTCATTTTGCGAATATCGGCGCCAGTAATCCCAGTTGACATCGTTGTAGGAGTAAGGAGATACGTTCGTTTTATAGTTATCTTTGTAGCTCAACTGACTTGTCGCACGAGCTTGATTTCCCGAGACGATTTCCCTCGTTCGAACGTTAAAAGGCACAAAGCCAACTCGGTTAAGTAACTTATCTCCGGTGGTATCTTCTCCCAGTTCGTCACACACGTCTTTCCACTCTCCATCGACATAGTCCTGCTTAATCGATGTGCAAAGAATTTTGCTGGATATTTCATCGATGGCCGTTTTCAGGTCGTCGATTTTTATGTGTCGATTTGAACCCCAACTTTCGTTCATTGAACCTGAAAAATCCGACACAAACACAATGTCGATGTTGTTATCACCCAGATAGACAGGGTACTTTCTCGCTAACGAACGCCCCGCTAGATCTTGCTGCTTATTAAATGAAGGAATAAAACTGCTCGCAAACCAAGAATCGTGTGTGGTCTTGGCATTCACTGTATATTCGATGTACTCAAGAGCCCCAGCCCCCTCATCTTCCGCTTGATGAAATCGGTCTGCAGAAAGGTGGATAGATTTGATATCACGCACATAGTTTTCGACATATTTGGTCGCGAGCCCACGAGCCTGATCCGGTTGGTCTTCAATAGTCACCGCTATGGCTGCGGCCTCTGCTGAATCTCGTAATCGACTGGTCTCTTGAACATAACGTGTGCCTTCCACCGCCCAAAAGGTCATCCCCATGATTGGAACAAGCAATAAGCCCATCCACACCACGGCAACACCTTGTTGTCTTTGGAGACTGATATGCTGGCGATTGATATGACGTCCATGCTGCATTTTCATTTCATTATCTCCCAGGCATTATTGAAGACGAGCCAATCTTGACCGTGGTACTGGTGCCACTGTTGAAGAAGGGCTTGAACCAAGAGCTTTGCTCTTCACAAAGACTGATTCGGTACAGCGGATACACAACTCCCTTCTCTACGGGCGCCAAATCTGCATGATCGAGAATCGAATCGGTTTGGCAATTTAGGCTTCGATACTTACTGGTTGAGAATTCCGCGACATTCGTTTTATTGGTCAGTGACTCTATCTTGATGGCCACATTGTCTACTGGTGTATTAAGCATTCGACTTGCCACTTTCGCCATGTCTTCTAACTCTGCATTGGTTACGGGTAGATTTTCTCCTGCCAGCACGTCGGCATCAAAGTAACGAGTACGCTCTTTAATGACATTCACCAAAGCAAAGCTGGATCGATCGAGCTTGGCGCGCACGAGCAGCTGATAACTCAGGTCTGCAGCAAACAGGTAAACGCCCCACAAAGCCACAAGGATAAAAACTAACTCAATGGTGTAAGAGCCTTGTTGACGACTTTTTGAAAACACATCTTGATTAGGGAGCATCATCTTCCCACCCCTCGTGTTCTAAGTTCAAAACCATAGTGCGTGAAATATCTCTATCCGCGGCTCCAGCCAACTTAATGACTGGCGTATAACGATAAGTAACGGTGACCTCGGCTAAGTTGTAATTGAAGTTCAAGCCTTGATCAGAGTGTCCCCTATTCGCGATAAAATCATCATAGGTTTTGAAGTACTGACCTGCGATAGAGAACCTTGAGCTATCGATTAAGAAACTCCATAGATTGTCATCATCTTCGATTAACGATTTGAACTTAGTTTCGTACTGTTCGTTGATCCCTTTACCTTCATATATTTTGGTATTCCTGATGGTTTCTCTCAGCGAGTACTCGGTCATGTTCACAACATAGATTTGGTAACTCGATTCGAAGATCGCAAAGGTGGCAAAAAACAGAACAAGCGCACCGAGCACAAACTCAATCGCCGTCACGCCCTTCTGCTTGTTAAGACGCTTCATCGTCAACTCCCAACTGAGTTAGTTCAGCAGCAATGCTCTGGATCTCTTCCGCCGAGAAGTCACCTTTGAGTAACTTCTTGGCTGAGTCGATTTGCTGGGTTTTCATCAGTGCAATAGCCAGATTCGCTTTAACGGTTTTATTCGCTGGGTCTTCTTTTAAAACCGGAGCCAATGTTTGAATCGCTTGTTGATACTCACCATTGGCCATTTGAATCATTGCGATGTTGTTCTTAACAACGACGTCGTCATAACCGCGTAAACGTGCTTGGTTGAGCTGTTGCTGTGCTTCATCGTATTGCCCAACTTTGGTGTAAGACACACCGAGCAAGACGTGAATTTGACCTGTTCTGTTTCCAGCATCGATAGAGGCTAAGTAAGCAGAAATAGCACTTTCGATGTCATTTTTTGCATCAGACACTTGGCCTTCTAATTGGTACAAGTTGGGATTTTCGAACCCCGCTTTTTGCAAGTGTTGGACATAAAAATCAGCCGACTCGATATCCCCTTTATGGAAATATGCCCATGCTAGATTCTCTTTCACCTCTGGATCTTCGGAGCCTTGCTCTAACAGGGATTTGTAATAACTAATCAAGCCATCATAGTTCTTCACTTTTTCCATGCTAGCGACGTCGGCAAGCTGTAAGCCTTGTTGTGACGGTGCCGATTGACAGCCCGCCAACACACTCAACGTGAGCAAAATGAAGCCGATACGTTTTCCAATCATTCGCAATTCTCCCTAGATGCTCAATGTCATTTGCATGATGCTCGGCGCGAGAATCAGGATAACGATTGGGAACATGATGAAGAGGATCAATGGCACACTCATCTTCGCAGAGAGCTTACCCACCTTTTCCTCGACCGTAAGAATCTGGACTTTTCGCATATCTTCTGCGAGATCACTTAACACATGCGCCACGGATGTGCCGTATTGCAAGTTTTGAATGATGGTCAGTACAAAGCTTCGAACGGGTGGCGTCGGAATACGTTCACTCAGGTCATTAAGCGCCTTTTCTAGACCGTGAATTTTCGCAGAGTCGGATGTGCGCTTAATCTGGTAACAAAGGTCGGAATCAAATTCGGCTAACTCTTTACCCAAATAGACCAATGCCGCTTCAATCGTCATACCGGTTTGCACACATACCGACATCATGTCGAGCAAGTACGGAAGTTGAGCTGAAGTTCTGCTAATCAACATCTTGCGTCGCATTTGCAGTAAGGTATCTGGCACGACGATGACAGCAATCAGCGAAAAAATAACCACGATCATTTTGTTGGTTGATGACATATCCCCTAATAACACCAACCCAGAAACCAACGCCAATACCAATAACTTGGCAGGGAAATAGAACTTCGCCCATTCGGTGTTGTAATAGCCGGCCTCAATCATTTTTTGCTCGAGTTCATGCCGATGCTCCTTACCAAAACGAACAAAAAAGCGATTTACGCGTGAAGGCGGACGGACCGAATTATCCCCGATATAGAGCGCAACCTTCTTATGTCGTTGGTCTCTACGAATCGAGTCGACTATTAGAAATAGTAGCGAAAAGAACAGAATAATAAGGGAAGCTAATAACATCATGCGCGTACTCCTCTCACTAACAACCAAACAAGAAATAGACCGAACAGTTCACTACCCAACACGTAAAACAATACAAGCCTTCCTTCTGGATCGTAGAGAACAAAATCCACATTAGCGGGATTAACGTAGTTGAGAATAAGCATAAAAATCAGAGGAATAGCCGCAACTATTTTGGCGGAAATTCGAGCCTCCGAAGTCATCGCCATTTTCTTTTTCTCTAGCGTTCGAGAGTCCACTAGCACTCTAATCAGCCGCGCCATCACGCCCTTAAGTTGCCCACCTCGAGCTATATTCGCCCTGATAGTCACGGTAAAGAATAGAAACTCTGGGTAGGGGTAGTTTTTGCACGATCGTTGAAGCACCACCTCTGGTGACTCACCCAACTTCAGTCGGTCACCCATTAGCTTAAATTCGCGGCCTATCGGGTTGTGCATCACATCGCCTACATAACTGATGGCTTGCATTAAGCTGTCACCTGCAGTGACCGCACTCATTAGAATATTCAGCGCATCTGGGAACGTATTCTCAAATTCGCGACGTCTTCTTGTCACTAGGAACCGATAACCGCAAAATGTAAATACCATAGATGAGCCCAGCACTAACCACGTATTGGTGATTGATAGCAATTCAACAACGATGTACCAAGATGCGATGATGCTGCCCGTAATATAGAGCGCAATGTAAAGAGAAGAACGCGGGCCTAACACCATTAACGTGGGTGATACGGACTCTTTGAACTTTTGCCAGTTTTGTTTACGAACCAAAGACTTGACGTTAATAGCATTGAAGTTTTCAGCTTCTATTTCTTCAATATTGAAAAACTGATTAACCTTTTTTACGTTTGAATCTCGGATCAAAAGCAGCACAAACGCAAACAGGATTAACGAAAGCCAAAGCATACTAGGCCCCCTTAAACGATGCTTTCAGCTCTTCATAGAGCCCGAAGAATTGCGCTTTTTTCACAAGCTCAGATCGTTGCATAATACCGTCGGTCACGAATTCGCCTTTTACGGTTTCTCCGTAGTGGGCGTCGTCATAACGAAAACGATAAATCTCTTCCATCACGACGCTGTCGCCTTCTAGGCCCACGATTTCCGAGATGCTTGTGATTTTACGAGACCCATCGCGTAGCCTGTTGACCTGAACAATCATTTGAACGGCACTCACGATCGTTCTTCTAATCGCATCCAGAGGCTGATTTAAGTTCGCCATCATGACCATAGATTCAACGCGAGCAATCGCATCGCGCGGTGTGTTGGCGTGCAACGTAGACATCGAACCATCGTGTCCGGTGTTCATGGCTTGCAGCATTTCGAACGCTTCAGAGCCACGACACTCACCAAGAATAATGCGGTCTGGACGCATACGAAGTGCATTGATCACTAACTCACGCTGAGTTACTGCTCCTGTCTGTTCAACACTTGAAGTACGTGTTTCCAGCCGAACTAAATTGGGTTGCTGGAGACGCAACTCAGCTGCATCCTCAATCGTAACGATACGTTCATCCTCAGCGATGTATTGAGACAGCGCGTTGAGCAACGTGGTTTTACCTGATCCGGTACCGCCAGAGATCAGTACATTGATACGACAGCGAGAAGCGATCATCAGCACTCTTGCCATGTCTGGAGACATCGAACCGAAGCCAATCAAATCTTCAAAACCGATGTTCTGCTCTCTGAACTTACGAATGGAGATCGATGTGCCATCTAAAGAAATCGGAGGAATAACGATATTTACACGGCTACCATCTTCCAACCTGGCGTCGACCGTCGGAGAAAGTTCATCGACCCGTCTTCCCACACGTGACGCAATACGTTTGGCAATGGCTAACAACTGCTCTTCATTCACAAACGAGACTTCGGATTTTTGTACCTTACCGTGTCGTTCGAAGAAGATATTGTTTGGCCCATTAACCATAATATCGGAGATAGACTGGTCTTCTACTAAGGGTTGCAAAGGACCCAAGCCAAACAGTTCATCGATTAAGCTTTTCACTAGCCCTGACTTCATCATTGATGTGATCGGTCTTTGGTAACTATTAGCCAACAGATCAACCGCTGCTTGTATCTGTGATTCAAGGTCTCGACGACTCATTTTCTGAACCGCTTCTGCATCTAACGCTTCAAAGATCTGGCCACGAAATGCAAGGTATAAGTCTTTGTTAGAACTCATTTAACACGCACCTTGTTCAACCAAGAGCTCATGCCCTTTTGATCCACAGGTTGGCCGTTGATCAGTTTCACTAGTTGTTCCATAGAACGGCTAATATGACGATCATGCTTATGCCCTCGCTTACCATCGATAAGGATGTGTGCTAACGATTTGCAATAGTCGACTTCGAGATCAACATTTGATCCTAAATATTTAGTGAGATCGGACTTTTGTAACACGTAAGCATTTTCCGGACGGTGATAGTTCAGCATCGTAATAACACGAGTCCGCGACGACAACGAGATCTGTAAGCTAGAGATTTTTTCAATCAGTCGTTTAACGCTTCTTACGGACGATATCGACGCATCTAACACCAACACAACCACATCGAAGTTTTCTACCAAGAGTTGAGGTTCAACTTTGAAATCCACACCACCGGAAAAATCTTCAATAATGAAATTGGTGTTTCTCGCGAGTAACTCACACAGAGTTTGATTGTAGTTAAGAACATCGTTTTGGCTCATATCGCCATCAATCGCCAACAGACGTAAATTTTTACGAGCTTTGAATAGGTAACTCAGCGCCCCTTCCTCATCCATTTCATGCAATGGCGCGGTGAACTCATCAATGGTTCGCGGCTTAAAGTCCTTTAGCCCTAGCAAAACATCAATATTAGTATCAGCATATTGATGGTCGACAAGAATCGTGTCTGAACCTTGTGTCGATAATAGTGAGCTGACCTCAGTTGCAATAAATGATGCGCCTACTCCACCTTTTGAGCCCACAATCGCGACTCGCTTCGCCTTGCGTTTCTGGCTCACACCGGAGAAAGTCTTAAGATTTTTGCTAACGTGAGTAAAAAAGTCAGCAAACTCTTGCTTATTTACCGGCCAGAAAACGTAATAAAACCCCATGTCTTTCAGAGCTCGAAGCGTAGAAATAGCATCCTCTTTACCAATCACGACCACCCCTTTGTGTGTGGGTAGTTTGCTGACAAAAGATTTAGCGTCTTCAACAACATTGGTCGATTCATTTAGTTCTAGAATCACAATGTGGCTACTTTGTTGCTCTGTCAGCCTAGTCAAACTGGCATTGGCTTTAACGCACGCCGGATCATTCCATCCTTCAAATCGAAAGACTTCTTGAACAAGGTCTAAACACTCTTGAGATTGATAGAACAAAGTACATCCGGCGACACCTGTCGTTCCTGTCTGAACTGGCTTAGCCTTCGTTGTTAATGCTTTAGTCAAGTCAAACATTATTGTTCTCCTACCAATCGAGACTTGTAAGCCACTTGCTTCAAGCGCATCGACTCAGCAAAGCAGTCTGGCTGCCTCAACCGAACGTGAATCTGTGCTGGCGTGCATTCTTGAGTCTTCAAACGCGTTAAGGTCACCTGAATCTTTAAGTCGCTCGGCAACAGCTGAGCGCTTCGATACAAGACTCTTTGTGGCGCGATGACATGCGACGGATATTGATCGAAGATCGCCTGCAACATCTGTTTGCTGCGGTTTGATTTGTAATCCACGATATAGGTGGCTTCTTTATCCATTGACTCAATATCTTGAATCAACTCGTTAAGTTGCTTGCCCGTTTCAGCGCGATTTTTCATCGTAAAGTCAAAGCTGTGATGCTCTTTGTACACCAAGGCTTCAGCGCCATGTCCGACAAAATATTGCTCCGAGGCACAGCCTAAAATTGTCGAGGTAAATAACACCATTAATAGTAATTTCTTCATTGGATAAACCCTCCTTGCGACAACAGACGGATCGTTGCATCGGAAGATGTCACCGATTTGCCATCCCACTTAATGTTTAGCCAACGCGCCAATGTGGAAGTCTTCTTGATGTAAGGCAGTTGAATGTCTTTCGGTTTCATCGGTTCAACAAGATTCACGGTCGCAACGATGATTAATTCAGTTCGTTTTCTTTCTGTGGTTGCTTTGCGGAAGGCGGCACCAAGTACTGGGATGTCGCCAACAAAAGGTATTTTTTGCATTTTTTCCAAGTCATTACTGCTCATCAAACCACCAAGAACGAAGCTGTCGCCATCGGCCAGTTCAACGGTTGTCATCGCACGTCGAGAAGCCAATTGTGGGACTTTTATTCCTACTGTTTCTACATAGCCTTCGACTTCGCTCACTTCTGGCGCTAATTGCATGCGGATTCTGTCTTGGCTAAGCACTTTCGCGGTGAGATCGAGTTTGATGCCGAACTCTTTGAAGGAAATGTTTACATTGTTACTGGTAGTAACGATAACGGGCACTTCGCCGCCCACAAGGAAACTTGCAGACTCACCGGACAACACGGTTAAGTTAGGCTCAGCCAGAACTTCAGCAATCTGGTCGTTACCTAATGCCGTGATTAACGTACTGAGGTTTGCGGCATCAAACTGGTCAAAAACAAACTCGCCGACGCTTGAACCGACTGAGCTCCAATCAACACCAACGGTTTGTCCAAACGACTCCGTTACCTGGGCCACAGATATTTTGACGTTCACTTGCTGAGTCGTCGCCACTTCAATGCGTTCGATGATCCCTTCCCACGTCATATTGCGCGCAAACACCATGCTTTCCGGCTCTTCATAATCAGAGTTGTCGGATTTAAACTCTAGCTTCTGAGTTTCATCCCATTTCTCGGTCTTTTCTCGTCCTAGCAGAGTGGCAACCATACGATAAATGTCGTCACGAGTTGCTTCGGAATCAACAAGACCACTCACGGCGACTTGCTCTCCCACCGACTGAACCTTGACTTTGGCATCAGGGAAATGGAATTTGAGTTGACCTCTGATATCTGTTAAATCCAAATCAACAATAATGCGATCGGAAAGCAGAACACCACCATCTATGCCATAGACAATCAGTCTCGATTGCCCAATAGCATTGGCGAACACAACTATCGTGTTGTCGTTGATTATTTTGTAGTCGACGATGTCAGGGTTATTAATAAACACTTGGCCAATTGGACTTTTTAACTGGATGTGCTGACCATCGTTGAGCGTGATGGAGCGATCGGCGGCAAAAGCGTTTGTTATAGAAAGTAAGCCAATCAACGGCGCTAGAATGGAAGCAAACAGTACTTGTTTGATTCGATGGTGAATCATCATCACAAAGCCTCTCTCGGGTTGTTCTCGTTACCACGTAACTCAGCAATCCCGGTATAGTTATCGATAATATTGCGCACCTCTGCATACTCAGGTTGCGTGTAGGTTTGGCTTCGGTAAATTTCGATGTGCATTGTTCGTTGCGCTAGTGCAAGTTTTGGTAACTCGTCGGGGCTCACTTCGATGACCACCGTAGTCTGTCCATCCTCTTTACTCGGAGCGCGAGCGGTAATAGAGCTATCGCCAGTTGCATCATTTCCAATGTTGAGTACTTTGACGTTTTTAAGAAACATCGACGCCTTCACCCCTCTAAAGCGCTTCGGCTTATCGATATTTCCAGCTAAGTTATCGTTTGGAGAACTTACAGTTAAGATATCGATGGACGTTCCAGGACGGATATAATCGTTGATTAGGTTTTTGTCACTGACTTTAAGTGGGTACAACGTCATTCCTTCTGTGACCAAAAGATCTATGTATCCGGGCTGACCGGGCGTCACTTGATATTCAGGCAGTATAACCTCGCCGGCGTTGAGGCTTCGATTGAGTAAAGTGGAGGGTGCAAAGCTGATTTGAGCGTCTTCTCTAACACCAAGCGTCAATGCTTGGCTAAGAGGGAGTTGTTGTTTAACGACGCCTTGCGCATCGATCGCACGTCCTTTTTCATAAGGTTCCGTGGTCATCCAAACGGCAACATGTTCTTCGTTTTTTTCTTCCACTACTTCAGCGGTCGTTGTCGATTGAGGTTCACTCTTGAACAAATCGACGACGCCGAGCGCGCCCACTATTAAGGCAACAATGGCAACAAGTAATACCAGTCGAGATCTCATAATGTTCTCATTCTTGGAGGTTTATATATGTGGCGTGTTTTGAGTTAAAATTACCAAGTAGAATCCAACGCTAATCGCTATCCCATATGGAATACCTTGTTGGCCGTTCGACGTTTTTCTTACTAGCCTTTTACTTATCAGCTTGTTGTATACGAGATAAATAACGGCTAGAAATCCACCGACAAAAGCCGTCATAAAAAACGCCCAAAGCAAATCGTTGAGAGGTATGGTAAGTGATAGAACCGCGGCATATTTAATATCGCCAGCTCCAATCCAAATCAGGGCGTAAACAAGCAACCCTCCCCCTAACACCAGCAGAAAGCTCATAATTTGAATGTCTAACGGTGACAAAAAACATTGTAAAAAGAGCAATATCAACAAGGTGTGATTTTGTATCTTTCGATAGAGAAAATCGGTAGCTGACATATATATACTCAGCATTGCCAAAGCCACTAAATACAATTCATGACTAAAAATTAGAAATACCACCTAGTCTTGGTTAAAATAAATCTTATTTTACGCTGTAAATTAATCAAGCCAGACCAATGTAAACAGAGGTCTGGCATAAATACCTTCGTCATCATCTACGTATGAAGATGACCAAGTCCGTTTAATTAGATACCAGTAGCAGTACTGATGTTAGTGGCGATTTTTGCGAATGCCTTCGTAAGCGCATCGATGAAACCACTGCTACTATCTAATGTAGCAGCTAACAACACAGCCATAGCGACGCCAATAAGACCATATTCAATCGCTGTTACGCCGCGCTCATCGTTCTTGAATTGTGATAAAAACATGCTTGTTTTAACGTATAGCTTAGTAATCATTATTTTTTCCTATAAGGGATGTTGAAAATTCGTCGCTATTATAATTAGCACCCTCACACTATGGAAAATACCCTCTATTGATTTAATCTATAGGTAGAGCAAAAAACGATCAAAACAAACGATCACCAAAAACAAGAACCACAAAAAACTACATGATTTACAATAACTTAAACAAAATCGCACTTTCAGTGTCAATATGAATCTAAATTTAGATTACTTTAAATAGTAAGAGGTAGATCAATAATATTTATTATATTTAGCTTATATAATCTTAAAACACGCCCCTGGATTTAAATCATCGTTCTTTATTATAAAACTTGTTGAAATACGAGTATCATCACGCTATTGTTTTTTGAATAAACAAATAATAAAAATACAACTTATTTATGTCAGAAGGTTAGTGGAATCATGAAACTACATTTCGAAAATATTGTTTCGTTCATAGCGGTAGTTGAGGAAGGTTCATTTAGCTCTGCAGCCCGTAAGCTTGGGAAATCTCAGTCAACAGTTAGCACAGCTGTTCAAAACCTTGAGTCTGACTTGGGTTTCAATTTATTTAATAGACAATACTCTAAAGTCTGGTTAACAGAGAAAGGAGAGCGCCTATTCCAGTTATCTTTACCTGTTGTCTCGAAATATCGTGAGTTAGTTACAATTGCAAAACAAATGAATATATCAGACCAAATAGTTTACCGGGTAGGTATAGATCCACTGGTGTTTAATAAAAACGTTAGAAATACACTATTGGCATTTTCAGAAGAGTTTCCTAATGTCGACTTACTTGTTGTTACTAAGCCAAGTTTCGTTTTAGGTAATTATATTAACGAGGGGAAGATAGACTTAGCGTTAGGTAATCCATATCACAAAACAAATAACGACTTTAATATAGAAGAGTTATTCCACGTCAACTGTTGGTGGGTCGCCCACGAAGACTTAGTATCCTTTAAGGCTCACGCTTCATTGAAGCGTGTTCTGCTAATGGATGGGTGTGAAGAACTTCTTAATTTGTCGAACATCGCTTCGTATAATCTATGGCGATTGGATGATTTAGAAACCATCATCGATTTATGTAATGCTCAAAAAGGCATCGCTTTTTTACCTGGGTTTCTTATTGAAAGTAACGTAAAAGAAAATAAACTTAAGGTCATTACAGACCACCCTGATTTTTTTGGTAAACGAGTTATTGCATCCCTTTTCTGGCAATTACATTCTGACTTTAGCTTGTTTAACCAATGGATTAAAAAAGAGCTACAAGCCAGTGTAAGTTACAAGCAAACATTTATCGCTGATTTGGCCCAATAATGTTCTCTTACATTTAAGGCTGTCACACTCTAGTACATTCACCGACTTCGGGTGCGATACTCAAAAACTCTATATATTTACATATATATGATAAACAAACCATAGATGAGAAATATAACTTGCATCTCTATATTTATTAGATAGTCCATTACTGACAGCTTAACTTTACATATCACCTTCCATTATTTTTTCTTAATCGATATGAAAAATTTAATCGTGTTTAGACTAAATTGGTCGTCTATAAGCTCAGTACTGGGTTTATTTAGGCTCACACCCTTTGGCTTAGCTTTCGTTTAAACTTAGGCAAGAGCAATATAGAAGATTAGAAGATTGGAAGATTGGCCAATGATAGTGGCGACACTCATATAACTGCTAATGTCTTTGACCTTCCTCACCACGCTAGTCCTCGCTAAAACTACCAGCCCTGTCGGATGGCAATACATACAAAGTCTCATAAAATTCCAGAAGACTAAGAACTTGATAAAACAAGGAATTATAGGCACAAAAAAGCCCACACTAGGTGGGCTTTTTTGTATAATGTGGTCGCTACTGGACTCTACTATCTAACTTATCCAATTGATTAAAAAGAATAATATAAAAGTAGAGTTTTAAGATGTTACTTCTGGTGTTACTTACGTAAAAACTGACCTTCTTGAGCCTTGTTGCCATCCAATACCAGCTCAAATTAGCTTCGGACTATTGTGATTTAGGTTCAGACAACCAGCCCATCTACCTCAATAGTAATACCACTATTGACACTATAACTCGCACCGGCTTTGGCACCATCAGAGTGCACTTTGATTTTTTCCACTATACCTGGAACTAAACGTCCTTCTAACATTTTATGAAATCCACTTAGTGATTGACGTACGAAGTCTTTCGTCAATTTAGGTGTCAATTCAAACTCATTCTGGCGCCACTGCCCTTCATCTTCTAGACCCATGCTTTTGTACAAACGTACGTCGGCCCTCATTGAGTCTAATACTTCTAAATATTCACGCGTTTGGTCAACGTCTTCTTCAAATGATCGTCCCAACGTTTCCGTTCTCATGGTTTTCTTAAGAAAGAACAAGTAAATCGCTAAGGCTTTAGCTGTAAGTTTTACAGGCACACCAGCCACATCTAACGTCTTATCCCTAGTCGAAATTTTCACTTTAATTTCTGAGCTATGTGCACTGTTCAAAGCTGATACAGTTTTTGAAAACGAATGGCTTTGCATTTGATTATAAATTGACTCATCAACTTGACGACGCATTCTTACAAAAGGGATTTCAGCTAAAGTGACTTTAGCATCCTTGGTGTTTACAACCTTTTTTTTATCTCTCCCGACGATGTACTTATCGTAAGGAGTTGGGTAATAAAACTCACTAACAAACTCAAAATCATCGTCTACGAAAACATGACTCAATACATCTTGCTCACGGCCATACAAAGACATTGCGTAACCCATGTAAAAAGCCATTGTCTTTCGGCCACCAGCAATTGAAGCATGAATCGCAACATCGTCATTACGAGTAAACTCCTCTACTTTCTGTGTAATAAAGTCAGCCATGACGACTTGGTCAGTTTCGGCCTTTGCATCATCTAATACATTACCTTCTTCATCAGAGATCACCCAAATATTGTCAGAACTAAACTTAATCTCTGGAAGTTGATAGTCTTCTATTAACTTGTTCCAATGACCATCTTGAAACAGCCCTTCTTCTAACGTTAGCTTAGAGTTAGCGGTAGTAATCACAAACACTTCATCAGGCATTGTTTTACCTTGATGATTTAACGCAAACAACGTTTCAGTTAGGACTTGAGGACTTGCGCCGGTTACGGCTACCAAAATATTTTTCAAATTAGGCTCGCTAAGTTCTTTGATCTTATGACGGGGAGATAGCTTCAATAGGTAGATTGTTATCTATATCCTGTAAATTTCATTGGCATCACGATTATTATTCCATAGTGCGGGCATAGGTCACCTTACGTTTTGTTAATTTGCAATGTCGTAAAGCTAAACCTCACCTTTGTGATAGCACTATGGTAGTACTTAATATCTCAAGTGCGAAGTTTCTAAGCTTATAAACCATCATTAACTTCAAGTAGGGATACCTAGCTACAAATTAAAAAGCACGAAACAAAAAATTGCCCCATGCTTAGAATTTTACAATCAACTAAATGTCACAAATACATCCGTTGGGAATGTGCCGGACGAGATCTGAGCTTGCCCCTCAACGATGATATTTGCGTGTTCTTCATCATCAAGATGATAAGGCAAATGATTTTCCGATAAACGCTTATCAGCAAACCAGTAACCAAATCCTTGATCAAGCCACAACGTCACTTGCTTGCCGTTATCAAAAGATAAAACGAGCGTTCGCGAGTGAGGTAGCTTGTATTTCGAGGTCGTTTTAAAACTCATATTTGCTGCCGAGCTTTCAAATGCCAAACCGACTACCTTGTCACGTGAGTAATCATCGAAAAAATTGTCTTGTACTGTCGTTGGCTTGTAACCTCGACTTAACTCCCCTGTATGAATTTCGACCTGGCAGCTTTTGTAATGTTCCCCTAAAAACTTCAAGGTATTAAAGCATAGAGAGACAGGTAAAGTTGCGGCCAGATAACGATCAGAATAAGTAGCCGATTCGATAACTTGGTCTTGCATCAACGTCATTAATGCTGGTGAGCGTTTAAACACAAGAGTCCAAAACTTCAACCCAAACTCTGAAGCCTTCCCATCCAATTCACTATCAATCACTATTTTTTCCACATCAGAGCTCTGACGCAAACGCGTAGGGTCAAAGTCCACCAACTCACCCAAAGACCCAACACCAACCACTAAAGTTTCATGGTCGTCGTCACGAAGTCCCCATTGGTAACAATATGACTCACTAGCCACCGATGCTAATACCTGATGATTGACATGATCATTTAGTAGTTTGCTCATTAGCTTCACATTTGGGTGGTTCTGATACCAAGACAACGTCACTTTTTGCTCAAGTGACAACTCTTGCACTTGAACCTCTGTCAATATCAAGTTTACCTTTCGCTCGGCAACCCAGCGACTAAATGCTTGATACAGTTGCCAATCGCCTAAATCGCTTAATTGACTTATAGGAAGCTCAACATATAGGTTTGAGTCCTCATGTTTAGCCAACGTTTTTTCTATTGCGATCATTAACGGACGTAGTTCACGCCTATTGTGATGGTCGAACAATTCATATTCCACTGGCAAGCTAAGATTGTTAAAAAACCCGTTGCTCAAATAAGTAGCCACTTTCCTTCTATCCAGTAAATCAAGGACATGTTGAGTCGAATAATCCACTAAACAACGATGACAGGCCTTGTCACAGTGACAGCTGGATGCAACCTTCTTTGCTCCTTGCAATAACTCAACAACATACTCAGAAGCTTGAATTGAAAAACCCGCACCACCAGCTGCATTGTCAAACAACACGATAGCTTGTACTTCTCGTCCCTCATGATTCACAGGCTTCGTTGTACAGCCAATTTCATCATTATTAATACCAAGCTTTTCCGATAACTGGTTTCGCATCAACACAGCGACTGAACGAGCAATACTTCTCTCAACTAATGGTTTACCCTGCTCATCAAATAACAATAACTCGAACACGTCCGTATAGGTACTATGACCCAACTTTAACGGACCTTTGACAGTGAGCTCCCTGTCGTTACCGCCACACAAAACTTCGCGTGAGCTGGTTAAATGGCCCTTACCACCTCGTAAGCGAGGGTGCCCCATCAACACTTCTTTTGGTGACTTATCTCCACCTTCGGGCATAACTTCCATACGACCACATTCTAAGCAAAGCGCGTACCCTTGGTTGACGGGGCCTGCACTGTAATAATAAACATGGCCATTGTGGCTTGAACGGTATGATGCTCCAGGGTTTACACTCACTTCATGCCACTCGGAACTATCTACCGTCACCCAAGGGTCATTGAAAGGCACATGATTCAGACGCGAGATATCGTTATGAGGTTCGTCTCTAATATCGACCGCAAAGCTCGCTGGCTGAATGTAAGGGTGAATACGATCTTTTGTTTTCTCGTCACTAAAATTGAACTCATTCCCACAACATTCACACTGCTCTGGTCTTAACAACGAAGTATTACTGGCACCACACTTGTCGCAACGCCATGCCCACCTTAACGCTTGTATCTCTTTAACTTGATCAACAGTTGCAGGACTATGCCAGTTCAACAACACACCTTTCGACTGATAAACACGTCCATCAATCACAACATCATTACCCGGTGCATAATCGCGAATAGCGACTGAAAGATCTCGAGACGGAAAGCCAGCAGCGCTATATAGGTTATCTTTACGAGATGTTTTATCGTTGATTTGGTCTTGTTTCATCTTGATGTAGCGTTTTCGCCTTTCGATCACTTTGACATGATCTGTATTTAAAGACACCACATCAGTAGGGAACCCGTATCCGGGTAAGAACCCTTTACGCGCTAACTCGGAAAGTAAGAACTCCCCCTCTAAGCGTTGAATTTGGCTTTCGACTGCAGCTTGTGCTGTTGATAGCGAATTAGGGTTCTCTTCTAAACTTTTAGATTGTTCTTTTAGCAATTGATGCTCGACGGACCAACGCTCGACAATACGCTTCATATGCTTCGCGGACGTATCTAGAATTTCGATACGTGATGTCGCATCCAGAGAGGTTCGACGTAACAAAGTATCCAACCCGTCTTGTACAAAATCTAATGCTCCATTTACACACCAGTCAACAAATTGATCAGCTTGAGAAGCCGCCGATTCGTGATCAGATTTGAAGAAGTTGCCGCAATTCAATTTCAACGAGTTCTCTGACTTCACTACATGATTTAAAAACGTTGAAAGTAGTAACGAATTCACATGGCGACGAACAATGTAGTCACTTGATAGCGATACGTTCGGTACTTTAATTTCCGTATCAAACGCCCAGCGAGTATTTGAGAAAATATGCTCTCCATGCGGAGTAGATTTACATAACGTAAGCGCAATCGACTTAGTTTCTCCACGACGGCCTGCACGACCTGCACGTTGCAAGTAGTTCGCAGGGTTAGGTGGAGCATTATTCATAGCTACTACCGATATACCACCAATATCTACACCCATTTCCATCGTCGTAGAACAGCTTAAAACGTTTATTTTTCCTTCTTTAAATTCTTTTTCATACTCACGCAGCTGGCTTGCCTTAAGCTGCGCAGAGTGCTCTGCGACTCTAAAGTAAGGAGTACGTTCGACAACACGGTCAGCTATATCCGACCACGCATTTTCTTTGCGTACATCGATTAAGTTTGGTTGCTCTTGCCAATCTCTAACTTTGTTTAGATCAACCGTTTCTCCACTTTCAGGATCGCGGCCAAATGGGAAGGGATAACTTGGGGTAGATATCTGTTTACACAAATGCTCGGTACGGTTCCCAGATAAATTCAAATAAGGCGTCACCCCTAACAATGGTTTATCTATGATTTTTTGGGTATGAGGACATTGATGCTTATCTGCTATTAAAGAGAAACTCACTTGTTGCTCAAGTTCTAAACGATAGCCATCACCACTCGGTGTCAACACTGAAGACTGCAGAGCCATCCACGCTTGGCGCAAAATTTCGTTAATATCTGCACGTATATCAGCATCCTCTAACTCTATATTCAGAGCCGTAGCAAGCAACCTAGCTAACCTAGGTTGTCGTGGCCCATTACGCCTAATTTTTGGCCATGCCTCTACATTCCAAATGTGGGTAGGTTCATCTTGTCCTACTAAGAAAGCCGGCGAATATTTAGCCCCTATCCAGTTAATTTGCTCATCCGTCAACCTAACGGCTTTCATGCTTCGTACATGAAAATTCACACAAACAGTTAGGAAATCAACCCACTCTGCACGCGCTTTTTCAGCAGTATCAAAATTTCTCAACCATTCACTAGGAGCTGAACTCTCCTTTTTGGCTAAACCTGGATATTCCATGCAGACCAAACCCATGGTTTCGAGTGTGTTCTGTCTTTTAGGACGGCTATTGAACTCTCGTAACAACAGTAAACGAGCAAGTAATTTTGGATTAGCAACCATGTCCATGCGGTCATCGAAGTGCTCGTAGAACTTTTTAATCCACAGTTTTACTTCTTTCTGTTCCGCTAAGAATTCTTCGACTTCTTGCCAAGTGACCGTAATTGGTTTTGAAGAACCTCCCACAAGTTCCGAAATCTTCCCTTCAACGAACTCAATCATACTTTCGTTGCCACTCTCTTGCGCCATCTTGAGCATATCTTGGTACTGTTGAAGCTCTGGACTAGATGTAGAGTTAGCACCACTTTCTCGGATCGCTTTATCCAAGATCAAATGATAGATAGTTGAGCGCAAAAACTGCCTTTCAGAGTCTTGCTGTGACTTGGCAGAAAAACGAGCGGTACCTTGACGGCTATCGGTGAAAGTAATCATGCGACGGCCGTTCCAAGGACCTTTCAACTGCTCTTTCTTACCGTCTTGGCAATATTCCAATAATGTAGGGATCACCGTCGACAGCATAAACGGCGCGCCATTTCTGAAGTGACGGTAGAACTCGAAATTCTTGATTTTGGTGTGCTGGCAGCAAGGACAACGCACCGACAAAGCACCGTCACTTTTACGATACCCTTCGACTCGATTTATTAAATGCGCGCCGGAGACTTTAGCGGTTTTTACATCTCTCTGGTTATTGATCCAATATTCACCTGTTTCTTCAAAATTTAACGGTGAGATGAGAGCAAAGCGGTCATACTCTTCGGAAGTTTCTTCATCATCTTCGATGGTTAGATCTTCTTCTCCAACAAGGTCCAAGGCAAAGTCATCAATCGATGAATCTGGTTTTGTTAGTTGTAGCTGAGTATGACTGGTCTCTGAGTCTGTTCTTTCAGTCGCAGCCAATAAGCTAGTTCCGCAACCATTACAGCTAACCATTTCAAATATCGGTGAACCACACGAGCACTTCTCACGGCGTGACATATGAACCATACCAAATCGCCAATCAATCGACTCTAAAGGGGTACCTACCTTTGCCGAGCAACCTGAGTTGGAGCAAACCCAAAGCCCACCAGCAACCCTGTGGAACAAATGGAGTCTAAACGGAATAAATGCATCGCCATCTACGTTCTTTGTCGAAGCACAGATATCAAGCCATTGAAGTGAGTCCTGCTCTGATAACGGTTCCTCAGTTGCAGACAATAGCTTCCCTATTTCGCTCAACGTCATTCTGTTATCGGTTGAACTCAGGTGCTGCCTTAACGTTCTTAACGGCGGTAAGCTTTGCAATACATCATATCGCTCTATCTCGTTCGTTATGCTCGAAACACTATCAAGGTTCATCGTCTTGATTTGCTCCAGTTCCATCAACGGTTTGATTTCACGCTCGCCTTTCACTAAATGAACTTGAGTGATATCGACACCAGCGACGTCAGCCAAAAACGCTTTTAGATCCGCGTCAGAGTCCTTTCCACCAATCGTTGCGGAAGTCGCGACAAATCTCACTTGATCTGGCGTGACACCAAAACCATGCATTACACGTCGAAGCAACAAGGACAATTCAGCAGCTTGAGAACCGATATAGGTGTGAGCTTCATCTAAAACGATCCAACGCAGTTTGCCTTTAGAACGGTTCAAAATATTCGCGTCTTTTTGGCGAACCAACATGTACTCCAACATCGTAGAGTTGGTCACCAGTATTTGAGCTGGGTTTTCTCTCAACTCCTTTCGAGAAAGCTGTTCATTTGGGTGCTTTTTACGTTCTGCAGCGCTTACTGATTCGGGCGTATCACCATTAAACAGGCTGAATTTAACTTGATCACCCAACTGGTGAGTCCATGCCGTTAAACGTTCTCTCTGACTGTTAATTAATGCATTGAGTGGATATAAGAACAAAGCCTCAACGCCATCAGGCTTGCTGTTGCGTTCTACAATGTCATTCAGAATTGGCACTAAGAAGCACTCTGTCTTACCAGAACCCGTACCACTACTCACGATTACCGACTTAGGAGATGCCTCCAACAGATGAGACCATGCTTCATGTTGATGAGAATACGGGTACCAACTGCTATCAAAAAGGTAGTCTTCTTTCAGCTCTTTCGGCGGATTTGCCATTGCGTTTACAATCGAGCTGTTTAACAACCCACCCGATAGGTCTCGCATGCTTTGAGTATGCAGTTTCCAGCCAAAAGTGGCTTCAAATACAGGATCAGCAAGAAACGCCCCCTCTTTACCTGGGGGTTGAGAAAACGACTGCCACAAGAACTCACGTAACGGCTTAGACCGCAAACCAAATTGCCCTAAAGTAGCGCGCGCCGCGCGTTTGGTCAGTTGGTCAACTAAAGACTCAAAATATTGCATGGTTGGTTTACCTTTTAGCTGTTCACTAGGCCGAAAATCATTTTATGTGTAAGAGCGAACACTTGTTCAAAATAGTCAGGGTCGAAGCTGTTGTATTGTCTCATCGCATGTACCACCTCTGGTGTCATTCTCAGCGATGCAGAGCCACAAGTGGACAAAGCAAGCAATACGGGTGCGTTCATCACGTTATTACGGTAGAGATCTTTAGTAGTGAAGCACACCTCTGCTAATTGTGGTTTAACTGCCTTAATTGAACTCTTAAATATGTGGTCCGAAAATTCGCATGGCCAGTGAGATTCATTGTATTGGTTATTCAATGAATTTCTCAGGTCAAACAATTGCTGAATGTAAGCGGCAGGATTAAGCGAAGGTTTCTCTCGATTAGGATCAATTTTATGCATTAAAAGATTCTTGAGGCTTTGTAAGCCGTGGTATCTCGTCACTAATTCGTTTAATTTCGATTCTATCTGGTCACAAATAATGTCAGAAAAATCGTTGCCATACACTTCTATACGCGAAGCATAGAAAGCACTCACTACCGCGATCGCATCTCGAGCTTTAATGGAGTGCCATGAAAAAGGGAACTGTTGACGGAACTGCCAAATACGCTCAGCTTCTTTCTTATTTGCACTTAACAGCATCGCAAGCATAAATTCGGGCTTAGTGATTGCACCTCTCCACAGATCGAATGTGGTAAGCGGAACACTATCAAAGGCCAACAAGGCTTTAATGTACTTCCATTCAGGCGCACTAAATTCTGTCGCCAACTGACCGCAAACCACCGAGAACTTATCTAGACGATCTTTACGAGCCCCAATAGATGCCGCTTCTTCTAGTCGATTACTCGGCGACGATAACAGTTCAAGGTCTTTACTCCACATCAAAGGTCTTACACCCTGTTCGGCTTCGTCAGCATAGATAAGCCAAGCACCAGGCGAAGCGTCTTCTTCAGGGAAACACCACTGTTCGTCATTCTTGATTAAAGTAATCGGTGCATAAGTTGGGTTATCCAAAGGCACCATAGAAAGTGTGCCCATGAAGTTATTGTTCTCGATTTCAATCGTGCCTTGTGCTCTGTTTGGAATAAGTGCATTACTGTAAGCATTAACACTGAAATTGAAAATGGTATGTGCATTGTCCAGCACCGATACCTTAACAGCTGCATCTAACGAAGATGATAGAGCTAGCAGGGAGTCAATATCCTCTTTGAACGTTGCTAAGGAAAATCCTGTAGATAATACGTCACCTTT
Organism: Vibrio toranzoniae; assembly: GCF_024347655.1. NCBI lineage: Bacteria > Pseudomonadati > Pseudomonadota > Gammaproteobacteria > Vibrionales > Vibrionaceae > Vibrio > Vibrio toranzoniae. The sequence goes on from NZ_AP025514.1 coordinate 1,653,364, forward strand.
TGGCAAAATTCGCTTCACGTAAGCCGACTTAGAAAAAGCGCCATAAATATCTCTAGCGAGAAGCTTGAATTCCACCTCTAGCGAATCACTGACGCCATAGCCGAATAACTCATAACGATTAAGCGTATCGACTAAAATTGCTTCAGCATTACGAACCGCTTCTCCCCCAGAGCTAATCAGACAAATACCTTTAGCGGGGAATGGCAATGTTATCGACAACGACTTCGCTTGGTCTTGCCACCATATCGCAACGTCAACTTGTGCTGGTGGGTGAGCTTGATGACTGAGCATATCCAAAGTGCGTTTGGCTTCGTTCGGATCTTGCTGAGAATGAGATAGAACCGAGCTCGGCAGAACATCGAGTCGTTCTGCGCCTTTTAACGCAATGGATGGCAGTGGCTTATTTGAATAAAAGCCGATTTGACCAATTTGTACCGTGTGGCTCGGTTGAAATTCAATAGAAAAATCGTCCGGTAGCAAACCTACGGTAAAACGCTTAACAGGTTTGTTATTCTCAAACAAAGCGATATCAACCTTACCAAAAGGTACCGTATTCATTGACTGCCATTGTTCAAGCATTGTATTGCGCCAACGAAGCTGAGTATTTGGAATTTCTGATTGCTGACCATTTTCATCGATGGCGACTAAGCTAGGAACACCAATAAAGCACTTACTTGGATTAGTTTGATAAGGGACTGGCTGACCAACCAAATTGAATTCAAGAGGTTGCACACCTTCTCGGTCAAGTGACACACAATAGGCGTCAAAATAAAATTCCGTCTCTATTTGAGCATTAACATCATAAAGAATACGTTCATTGATGTGACCTACCATAGCAAGTGTGGGATGTGACAAGTGCTCAGGCACTAAAACTAAAGCGTTCGCTTCTGCACATTCGATACTTCCAGCACCCTTAAGTAGCCACTCATCATTATGTTGAGTGAATACCCAAGGTTCATTGGCATCAACTCCCGCGCCACCAAGCACTGGAGCGTACCATTCATTACCAAGGTCATCCGTTGCTTTCAATTGTATGTCGCAGTCGAACCACTCTGTTGGAAAAGACTTAGTATAAACATCCAATAAATAATGCTCAGAGTCAGCGCCGCGTTTGAATGCCTTTGCCAACAAAAGGCTCTTACTGCCAACCGCAAACAGGTTTATGCGGTCCGGCAAATTCACGCTACTAAACAGTTGCTGTAAGAACTTGGCATTAAGACGAGACTTGAGTGTAATATCAATTTGGTTCTGCCACTGATAATCGTCATCCGATACCGACATATCCATCATTGAGGCATAATAAGAATAAGATTTACGTAGAGAACGAAGAATCTTAATAGAGTTTGGTAAACGGCGTTGAACTTCAACGGCAAGACCAAGCGCATTACCTAATAAAGTTCGCGCAGCTTCAGGTTCCATATTCAATGGTAAACCTTGCGACCAATTTGCATCGACCGTATTCAAGTAATGAAGCGGATCGCTTTGCTCGTCTAGCCCGTGCTTATCGACCAGATAATAAATGGATTCAGCAACTTGGGCGACAATGCTATAAACCGTTTCATCACGATATGATGCCGCAATATAGTGCGCGTGTGCTTTAGCAACTGACACCGCGCTTAACCGTGAGTTAGCAAATTGCCCATAATCTTGAATCACTTGTTCGAAGTAATGGGCAAGCCTGCTATTTGGATCTTGGATAAGTGTTTGTGGCAAACCACCTTCTACCGCGACAGTTCCAAGTAACATGCGTCCCTTAGTATAACTTAATACCTTTCGTCCCCAAAAGCTTAAACCTTTAGCAACAATCTCACTTCTTTGAGTTGGTGAAATTGCGTTGGCCTGTAAGCCGAGAGACTCCAATACAGGTTCCCAAGCCCAAACGCCGCCTTGAAAAGACGTGCGCCACCACTCCGCCGCATACAATACAAAACACCCTGCCCATTCCCTTGTCGGCTTATTCGAATAGGTTTGAATACCATTACTTTCGACGCTAGAAATCAACGACTGCTTAAGTAACTCAAACTCCAAAGCTGTTACTTTGTAACTATAAATAGGTTGAGCATTTGGTTTGGTCAACTCTCTCGCATTAAGAATTGAAGAGAGGACATTTCTGTATGTTTGCATAATGAATCCTGACGTAGTGTGGCGCCTTAAATACGCTCAAGTCGAACCTATTTTTATAATTGGTAATTTGCGTTATTTAATTGAATAAGTGGTGTACGTAAGCTTACGAAACTGAAGCATATTCCGAAAATTCTTTGGGCCATTTAACCTTAGAGTCACCATTTAACGAAATAACAAACGGGATAACCCATAACCTAAGCTTAGGTGGCGATGCCTCATCAAAGTCAAAACTATGCTTAATCGCTTCTTGGAAATCACTATGGGCAGGATAAATCAAAAACAGGTCGCCCTCTCCCTGCAGGTATTTATGACCATAGGCAAACATTTGATACATATCAGACTGTGATAAACCGTAGTTATGTGCAGTTAAGTCGATAAGCTTCCATTTGGTATCTAGAATCACTTGCAAGTTATCTGATTTGGTAAGCATTAAATCAGGACGAAGTTGGAACTGGCGATGACCATTATGATGAACTAAATATTCAGACTTAACTTGCGTGCTAAGAGTAACGCCATCAGCTAAGTTCCTACGTAGCATAGACGCGACGTAACTTTCAAACACCGACTCCATAGGAAAAAGTAAAGACTGCGCATCCGCCGAGCCTTTCATGCTAAGAGGTGAAAACCCTTCGAGGATCAACCTTGCCCATGCAAGGGGGGACTGGTAATAGTCCATGCCTCTGTCTAGTTTTACACGCGCAAAATCTTGCTTCACATTGGTACTTGCCGGTATGCCATCAAACGTAAAATCCAACTCCCGAAGTAACTTTTGGTTTTGGTTCCTTCGGGTGTACGCCGCTACTTTTTTTAAGGCGGCGCGTATTAACCGATTGGCTGGTCTGTTTTGCAAAAAATCATCAAACTCACAATAAAATTTGTGTTTGTTCACTGAGTTATAGCGTACCTGTTTAGCCACCAGTAACTTGCCTTTTTTAAAGCCTAAGTTGTCTTGCTGTTTTACGTAGTCACTGCGTAAACCTCGCTTCACCAGTTGGTTAACACTGTGTAAAAACTGCTGAATAAACACTTCAAGCAGCGGCATTTTCAAGGTATCAACGTTTGCCGACTGATTAGCAATATGTCTAAATTCACCAAGGTGTTTGAGCATCATCAGCAAGAGTTTTCGCGACTCGTCGATGGCCTCTGGTGAGTTATCTGTTTTTTTCGCGACTTTGGGTAATACTTCAATGTGTTCACCATTGGGCGTAAACAATACGCCCACGTAGTTTCTTACTTGGAGCAACTTGTCGCCGTAACGGCTACACAGCTTTAAAAAGCGCCCCACATTGTCTTTGTTTTCATTTAAACAAAGTCGTTCTAAATAGTGAAACGCGTTGGCTGAAATAAGCGTGTAACCATTTGCTTGCGCAGCTTGTTCATCGCAAGTTAAGTAGCCAAATTCAAAAACAGTAAGAGGAACGGTCATGTTAATCAACCACGCCCTCAGAACTCAGCTGATTTTCGGTATTATCGCTTTGTTCTTGATTGTCATTATTAGCCTTCAACAAGGCACGTTTCACTTCATCAAGCGCGTATATAGCTTTATAAGCATTCGGTTCTTTCCAAACATAATCTGCTTTGTCTTTTAAGAGATATTGTTTTACTTCATCGTACTGATTTAGGTTATGTTTAGTGCCAAATAGGCTAGTAAGCTCCTTCAGGCTAAGATCTTTCTCAACAACAAACTGTAGCTTTGCTAATTCGAGCTCTGCCTTACTTTCTGGTTTCTTACCTTCCAATTTTTGGTTGTCCGCTAATACCAAACGGATTTTATCCCAGTCTTCAAAGAAGTATTCTTCTAGAAGTGGAATGATCTTGTTCTTAAACGCCAACTGTAGTTCTTTAAATGCCTCATCTTCTGTTTCGGCGTTAAAAGCTGGAAACAAAAACGCATGGCCAAGTGTGTGTTCTCGGTCATATAGAATTTCAATACGCTCATTTAAGATTTCAAGTAACTGGGTAAGGTCAACTCCCTTAACCTTTTTATTCTCAAACAATTCTGGCTTTGGCATCATTTCGACGAAATCAAAACGACGGCGCAGTGCAGTGTCCATCATCGCGAGTGAACGGTCTGCGGTATTCATTGTACCGATAATGTAAAGGTTATCAGGCACAGAAAACAGAGGAGCACTGTGCGGCAAGCTGATCTCTAAGAATTCGTCAGTCGATTTTCTTTCTGCTGGCATTCGTTTGCTTGGTTCGATTAGGGTAATCAATTCACCAAATATTTTAGAAATATTGCCGCGGTTGATTTCGTCGATAACTAAAACATAATTTTCCACTTCTCGTTCTGCTTTCACAGGGTTTATATCAATCCCTTGCTTCTTCAATAAGTCGAACACATCAGACACGGAGAATCGCCAAAGTTCATAGAATGTTTTTTGTGTAAAGTTCACACCACCATTCAACTCATGAAAATCGACATCAATATCGGTTACAAGCCAATTCACTGGTAACTGATTACAGTAATGATCGTACTCTGAGGTACCTGCTTGTTCAAAATGGTAATCTCCAGTAATCACCCCTACAGCCTGAACAGTGCGTTGGCTACCAATACACAGAATAAGGTCGCCAGCCGACGAACGTTGAGAGAACTCGGATAGAGAGCTTTTCACTTGAGGACCAAGCTTTTGATAGTACTCATTGTTATCTAAATCTTCAGATAGGAGGTCTCCAGCATCTCCCCAACCGATTGCTGCAAGACCATTCGCTAAACAATAGTTTGACACCACACTTTGACCAGTACCATCGATTGAAATCTTCCATATTGTTGCATCCGCATTAACTTCAAACGCTTTTCGCAAATCACTGCTTTTTGCATCTTCAACTATTGCCTTAAAAACACCATTTTCAACAACATATTCAATGGACTTGTCTTCTGTTGTTTTCGCTTTTAACCCCTCAACAAACTCTTCATAACCGTAGCTCTGGTGGAACGTTACAAAACGAATTCGTTTAGCCGTAACCAGTTCATCGTATTTGGCCTTTAGCTCACCGCGTGTTTTCCAAGAAAACTCAGGTTCGGCGGCTTTAACGGCCGCTTCAATAGTGTGGTAGGTTTTTCCGGTTCCCGGTGGGCCATAAAGAATTTGATTTAGTGGTGACTGGTTCTGCATTACGTATTTCTCTCTCAATTCAGCTATCTGATACTCGTCATATTCAACATCGCTTTCGTTATCATTCAGGTAACTCTTAGGCCAATGCGCCTTGCGTTTAATTGAATATTGTTTTGCGAATTGCGCTAATTTTTTTGATTTTCGTATACGTTGATACAACTCTTCAGAGACCTCAGCGCACTCGTAACCATCTCGATGTTCATAGCGAAGCTCAAAGTTGATTTTTTTCAGTGTCGGTTCAAATGTGGCGAAAACTTCTTCTGCTTTAGCTGCTCCGAGTTCTTTTCGGCCAACTCGAATCATTGCACCTGTTGACATAGAAGTAGTGAAGACATCTAATTTGTGGTTATTCGCTTCCGTAATTAACGAGCAGAATGCATCAATAGTATCCAACGGCCACTGTTCCAGACCGCGATTAAACAATTCAATATGCGAGAATTGGTCAAAAATAGTCCGCTGAAGAATTTCTTTACGTTTATGCTCTGCTTTCTTCCAACAAACATCGCCAAACTCCAACAGATCTTGTTCGCCTTTTTCGAGAATAAGCTGCTGATACATTTGAGGAAACGACACCTTGTTGTTAGAACTGGTCAACACCTCTAACATAGGCTTTGAAAAAGTATTGATCAGTACAGGCTTCTCTTGATTTTGATATAGGAAAGCAATCTTCCATTTAACTAAGGGAGCAAAGTCTATGAGATCAATTTTATCCAAGTCGCCTTCGTAGGCCGCTTGTGCGACCTGAATCAAGACATTTTTAACATAGTCAAAAACCATTGATTCGTTATTACCATAACGATTCCGCCACGTATAAACCTCGCCATGGTCAATACCGCTCTGCTTTTTCCCTTCGCTATTGCGTTTATAAATTCCAAATTTCGCAGAAGTATTACCTTGAATAGATCCGAGCTCTCTGGTTTTCGTTTCTAACCAATAGGTGAATGTATCGTCATCGTTAACTGATACATATTGCTCCAACGTTAAATCACTTAACTTTTCACGGGGCCAACGTGTTAAAAAATCATTCCACAACTGTTGTTCTACGACTGCCATAATTTCTACCGTTATTTATATTTTTATATAATTCACTAGTAATGAATTAGAATAAAATAAGCCTATCATTTCATAATCATAAGGTCTTTGACTTAGCACCCGACTCTTAGTTTATGAGGTAACAAATTAATGACATTTCACCCAACAATGAACCCAATTTAAAGGTTCTTCTAAAGCAAGTTGGCTTAAGTGATTATTCTTGACTTGGCTTTTTGTCTAAACGTTGTTCTCGCTCTTCATTTTCAAGTTCATTTTTCATTCTCTCGATTTCTTTTTTTCCTTTATGTCGGATAAATAATGCAGAGCAAACATTGCCCAGCGCCTTAGTTAAATTACAAACGACAGAGAACAAGATAAATACAATTGAACAAAAGGCTTTTGTAAGCACGATAATTGACTTAAACAGCGAAAATATAGCTTTAAACATATAAAAATCTCAGATGACAGGCACTAAAAAGGGGCTCTCGCCCCTTTATTAAAACAACAAAGTAAAGCTTAGAACTTACGCGCTTTTTGCGGCTTTCTTCTTCGCCGCCTCGGCTTTTTTGGCTGCTTTGGCTAAGGCTTCGGCCTCTTTGCGAGCCTCGGCAATGCGCTCTAGCAGTTTGTCGGCTGGCTCATCGTTAGGGTCTTGGGCCACCAACTCACCTCGGAAGGCTTTTGCCAAGATGCTTTGGGTGAGGTTATCTACCCTCGCCTGCGCCTTTTTCACTTGCGCTTCAATAGTGTCAGCGAAAGCGAAATATTGGTCGACAAGGCGGACGATTTCTTTTTGTTCTTCACTAGGCGGCAGCGGGCAAGGTATCTCAGACAGCTGCTTTTTATTTATTTTAGGCAGGACAGTCCTACTATCACCATTAGATGCCCACTCTGTAAATTGATCACTCAAAAGCCAATTTAAAAGATATTGTGGCTCCATTTGTGTATTCAATGGGTACATATCGGCGCTACAAACACCATTAAAGTCGACTAACACAGCTTTACATAAGTAAGGTCGAATCTTCGAATAAAGGACTTGTCCAGAAAAGAAACGATGCTTTGAACTTTTGACTTTATCTTCTTCGACAGTTGTATAATCAAGTAATCGTCCGGACTTGCTCTCTATATGATTAGGAGCAATGTGGTAATCATTAGGGTTGTCTAATGGATCAACTAAATTTGAAGCGACTTCATTAACGGAATCAAACCTCACCCATATCCAGTTACTTGGTAGCGACTTTAGCGCTTTACCACGAAATTCACTAAGTTCGGTATGACAGCTATTTTCAGTTGTATGTACTCCACCTCGCCACTCTTGCGTCAACTTACCCGACACCGCAGACGCGAGTACCGATTGGCGGAAGCGTTTTAGCAAATCTGGGATGCCATCTAGGCGGGCTTTGATGGTGTCGACCTGTGCCAATACCTCATCGAGCTTTTCAACGATGCGTTTTTGTTCGGCTAGTGGTGGAAAACTCACATCAATACTTTCGATTCCCGAAGCTGAAATATTTGGCTGCGCTCCACCATATGCGATATCAAGTATTGTCGGCGAAAGATACTTAATTAAATGATTGCGAAATCCAACATGACTTAATTCAGGTGCATTGAGCTTTAAATTACCGACTCGTTGATTCTGATATGCGGGTGTACTTCCCCCATAAACACCTATCTTACCTGTTGTTGCACCCGACATTGCAACTAGGAGATCTCCTTTGGCAATTCCAAATTCTGATACTGCAAGCTCAGTTGGAACATGATTTGCTTTTTCATCAGAGGCAACAGTGCCATTGATATCGGAGATTCGAATAACAGGCACCGTCATATTGGATGGCTCGCTATAATCTTTACTCTTAAAAGCAAAACCATTTTTTAGGTGAATATAGTCACCTAGTTTGGCACTAACCCAACCTTTCGGCAGTTCACTCATTACTCTGCCTCCGGCTTTTCTGCCAAGCCAAATGCTTCTTCAAGTAACTGCTTTTGTCCTTCAGCTTCATCATTGGCACCAAGGGCTTGCATCAGTTGGTAAATTTCAGACATCGCTTCGGTCAGCTCTGCCATTGCTTCACCGGCTAGTATTTCTGGCTCTGGTAGGTTTTCTGCGCTGGTCGCTTCTAGGTCTTTTAGCCAAGAGATATCTAGGCTGTCGCCTTTTTGGTCACGAATGTAGTCACGGCTAAACTTGCGGAAGCGCGCACTATCTACCTTGTGCGCTTTCTCGCTGACGTTCTCAACACTATCTTCACCTTCTGGGTAAATAGCACCTAACGTCTCGTAAACGCCTTCTTCACGAGGTGATTGACCGTTTTTGTCTGCACCGTAAGCATTGATAAAGGCTTCAAAGTGTTGTTCAGTCAGTGGGCGGCGCTTGCCAAAGGTGTTCATATTGGTACGTAAGTCAAATACCCATGTCTCCTTGGTGCAATCTTTGTCTTGGTTTGGGTTCTCTGCCGTGCCTTTTTGGAAGAAGAGTACGTTGGTTTTTACCCCTGCCGCGTAGAAGATACCAGTAGGCAAACGTAAAATGGTGTGTAGGTTACACTTGTCCATTAAATCACGGCGAATTTCTGTGCCCTTACCGCCTTCAAATAAGACATTATCAGGAATAACCACCGCAGCGCGGCCGCCCGGCTCTAGTGCATCATAAATATGCTGCATAAAACAGAGCTGCTTGTTACCCGTTGGGTGAACAAAGGTACGAGTGATGTTGGTGCTTGCCGCACTACCAAACGGAGGGTTGGTCAAAATCACATTCGCTTGCGGAAGGCTTTCACCTGCACTGCCCAATGTGTTGCCAAGGCGAATTGCGCCCTCTCCTGCATCGCCTTCAATATCGTGCAGTAGGCAATTCATCAGAGCTAGACGGCGTGTTTCTGGTACTAGCTCCAAACCGACAAAGGCTTTGGTCATTTGGAACTCTTGATCATCATCGTCAAGGTCATCTAAATCGTTGGTTTGTGATTTGATGTATTTATCCGCCTCAATCAGGAAACCTGCGGTGCCTGCTGCTGGATCTTGAATCACTTCACGTGGCTGAGGCTGCATTACTTTGATGATGGTGCTGATAAGTGAACGTGGCGTAAAGTACTGGCCCGCACCCGATTTAGTCTCGTTCGCGTTCTTTTGTAGCAAGCCTTCATACATGTCACCAAAGTCGTCACGGCTCTTGCCCGTGTCACCATCGAACCATTCTAGCTTGTCCATGTTATCCACCAGCTCGGTCAGTTGAGCAGGTTGAGTAATGGTGGTGTTTACGTTTTGGAAAATCGCACGAACAATGGCATGGTCATCAGCACCAAGCTGAACCAGCATGTTACGGTAGAACTGGTGCTGCTCTTGGCCTAGCTTGGCTTTTAGATCGGCCCATCGAAACCCTTCTGGTAACAAGTCATCTTCTTGCCCTGTCTCTTCACACATTTTGAGAAACAGTAACGATGCCAACTCGTTTACGTAGTTTTGGTAAGACACACCGCCATCACGTAGGTTGTCGCACAATTTCCACAGTTTGGCGACCAGATCATTATTGTTCATGCTTGTTCTCTATTATTAGTTTGTGCGTAAACCTGACACTTAACGCGTCAAATTGGGGCAATTTATATCGAGCAAGAAGCTCTATATTCAAGGAGAAAGCGCACTGCCCTCCGTATACAAGAAGGTAAGCATAAATGAGCACTTTCGACACCGAAGATAGAGCTTCTGCGATGAGATTAATTGTACCTAGCTAGGCAGGTTCATCCCACATATATTCATTGAATTGAGTGAGTATGCTGTCTAATTCATCATTAAAGACGTTCATCAGCTTACGTTGACCACCTTTACGCTTGTAGTTGCCCGTTTTAAAGGTGCCATCGTCGAGTACCACTTTTTCTTTAATGGATGACGCTAGGCGATCGAGCCAATTTAGTTGCTCGTCACTCCACTCTTTTTGTGCTTTGATTTTATCTAACGCGAGATCCACTCGATCTTCGAATGGCAGCAATGCATCACCAATCGCCGCTTGTCGAATGTGGCCAATTAAGCGCGCTGCTACATCTTGGTTTTTGGTCTCTTTCCACGCTTTTTTAAGCGTTGGTTCATTGAAGTTTTGTGCATCGAACCACTCTTGCAGTTCTAGCAAACCTTTACGAGTTAAATCCCTTGGGCGGTTGATGATCACATCTAACGCCTCTTGTTGGTTGGATGATTTATCCACCAGCGCATCAAAAGCTTCTAAGAAATCTTGCGCGGTTTCATGCTCGCCATACACGGTCTCTACTCGCAATAACGAATCGTCCACATCGGTAAAGATTGGCATATCACGCAAATCGTTAATCTCTTGCTTAAGCTGCTCTAAACGGCCGACCATATTGGTCACCTTGTTGAACACTTCCGCCGACCATTTGGGGCCTTTTTGCTTGAGTGTTTTCGCAAGGCTCGCAAAGTTACAACCTGCTGAGTCTTGGCAAATTTCATCAAAGCGTTTGATTTGGTTATCTATATCACGTGATTTAAGTAGGTTAAACTCCGCGTGGCTTGAGATTCGTTGTAGCTTGGCAACCAGCTGTTCATGGCTGTGCTCTGCAAAGCTTCGACCGTCTGCCTCAATGACCTTATAGGTTTCAGAATCCGTAATTTCGTTAACTAAGGTTTGCAGCTCTACCTTTGGGCGAACCACCACTGGGCGCATGGTATCGACACTTTGCAGTGTGGAATACAGGTCAACCGCATCGAAAATTTTGAATGATGTTTTGCCGACGGCTGGGCATAAGCGCGTCGCACGGCCTTTCATCTGCTCATACAAGATACGGCTGCGCACTTTACGCATAAACACTAAGTTACAGATGCTTGGTATATCAATTCCCGTTGTGAGCAAATCCACAGTGACGACTATGTTGGGTAAGCGCTCTTTTTTAAAGCGAGTGATCATAGATTGTACTTTGGTGGAATCTTTGTCTGAATCACCAGTGATTTTAATGATCGCATCGTGCTCAAGCTGGGGATATTTGGCTTTGAACACAGTACGCAGCTCTTCGACCACAGAGTCGGCATGAGTGTTGTTCACACAGAATACTAAGGTTTTTTGAGGATTCGCTGGATCGACATGCTTCACAGGGTTTATGTAATTAACCAACTCTTCACACACCACTTTATTGAAGTTTGAAGCGATGAGCGCACGGTTGAAATCCGCAACTTCAAAGCCTTGTTCGTCGTCTAAGGTGTCATTGATTAACTCACCTTGATTAGAAAGTCGCTGAACCTCGCTACCTTGAGAGAGATACAACCCAGACTCGCTGAGTTTGGTGATGATGCGGATTGGAGGTTCTTGATCGGTTAAGTAACCGTCGATTACCGCTTTTCGGTAGCTATAGCGGTAAACGGGCTTCTTCTGCTCGCCGCCAAAAATATCAATGGTGTGCAGCGCAGGTGTTGCCGTTAACGCAACTTTCACCGCATCAAAGTGATCGATGATACGGCGATAAGAAGAGATAAAGTCTTGTTCACTTCTGAACTTCTCTTCTCCTTCCGTTTGCTCTTTATCAAGAATGTAGCCACGATGAGCTTCATCAACAATAATGCAGTCGTAACGCCCTACTGGCATGACTTCATCACTTTGTAGCGTACGCTTAACGAGAGACTGCACGGTGGCAACATGTATCTTGGTGCTGTCTTCTGGGAAGCGATCCGTTAACCCTTTCACATTAAAGATAGAGTTAAAAGTGTCCCCTTTGATATTCGTGTCTTCGAATGAATCAAGTGCCTGCTTACCAAGAGAGGTACGATCGACCAAGAACAGAACGCGCTTAAATCGCTGAGACTGAATAAGGCGATACATTAAGGCAATCGCAGTACGTGTTTTACCAGTACCTGTCGCCATGGCCAACAAGATATCTTGCTGACCATTAACAATAGCTTGCTCGGTCGCTTGCACCGCTTCTTCTTGGTAGTAGCGTAAACCGAGGTCGCTCATGTCTGCATTTCGGCTAAACCAGTTGTTGGTTAGCTGATCATCACTTTCCAGCTTGGCAACTAACTCTTCAGGTCGGTGCCATTCAGGCAATGCCTTCGGCATATTGGTGGCATGACGAACGTCTCGATACCAGATACCACTTTTGGTTTTCGCTGCCGCTTTATAACCACGACCATTGGCAGAAAAACAGAATGGGATTTTAAATTCTCGTGTTTTAAGCGCAGAGGAGCCTTGGGAGTCCGCCCACGAAGGTAAATAAGTAGGTAAAGCTTCAGCTACTTGGTCGAGTTCATCTTGGCCGTTCGCGGCTTGCTGTAATTCTGAACGCAGAAAATCATTGTCAAAATACTTACTGTAACGGTAAGCCTCTGTCAGCTTCGCTGAAACATCTTTGTTGTTTTTTTTCGCTTCAATAACACCCATCGGCTTTAAGCCGACAAATAATACATAATCAGCAAAGCCTGTCTTACCGGTTGCATCTTTGCCTGTTGGCCACTCTGCGATGGCAATATTGCGACCGACTTCTGGCCTTGTACCATTGGCAAAATTTAGCTTTTTGGTATCTGCATCCCAGCCGGCCTTGCGCAGCTGGTTATCAATTAGATAGCGAGTTTCATCTTCGCTTAGATTTAGAGGACGCGACTTAGCCTCTTCGATAATTTGTTTCTTATAAGCTTTACGTTCGACTTCAGTCTTCTTAGATAGCTCAGTTTCCTGCTCTTTGAGTTTGGCCTCTAGTGCGCTAATTCGGGCTTGAGACTGATCGTGTGTTTCTTCTTGCTTACTCTCTAAAACGGAGATGTAGCCGTTAAGCGCTGTCAGTTTCGCCTGTTGCGCTTCTAACTCTGCTTTCGACTGTTCTTTCGCTTGGCTTTCGCTTTGACGAGCTAATGCCAATTCATGCTTCAGTGACAACACTTCTTGTTCAAACTGTTCACCGCTATCTGAGCTTGGTAAAACAAACTGAGGGACAGGAAAGTCATAGTTTTTGGTAACAAGTCGGTAGTACCAAACCGCTAAGCGAAAAGCAAAACGTAAACACATTTCAGCATCTTGAAGGTCGTCATGATATTCATGTACGGCTTGGTTGCCTATTTTGCGTAGCTTATGGAAGACGTTGAGTATGCTGTCATCAACGAAAGGAATTTTGCCTAGTTCACGTAAGAGTTCATGCTGGTTTTCAGAAACTTCGATATCTAGCAGCTTAGCTAAGTGCTTGGCTGTCGCTTCACCAAAGATACGTAATTTAACTAGCGTGGTGTTTGGATCATCTGGATAGTTTTTTTCTGCTGCGCGAGCAATAGCGTACAAGAAATCGTTAACGCCTTTGAGGAATTCGAAGTTTGATTTTTGCATTAAATACCAACCGACTCGTCGTAATTAAGAATGTAATTTTTATTGAATAAACCGTATCTTACAATAAAAACCTTATATAGAACGGTGAAATAGGCCGCACACGACCTATTAGTTTTTACAAGATGTGACCATCGCTCACATAACATCCATTTATTCACGCAATTGCACAGTTAGCGCTCAGACTAGCATGCAATAACGCCCACAACGCAAATATCTCCAAGACTAGTAAAATGGGTCGAATAAGAAGCACAACAGCTCGTTAAGCTCTTGTTCTGTTTTTATCTTGGCACGGATAGCAGCATCACCACGCTTTAAACCTGGAGAGGCGTACGTATTACTGTGTCTGCCCTTTTCTTCTGGGTAGACAACTTTTTCACCAGAAAGCTCTTCCAATGCATCAGCGTTGTGAGGCAACCAAACCAAAGCATATTCGCCAGTACTCGGCTGGTCTATTTGCACAACAACACCAAAGCCAGATGTAATGTCCCATGCCAGTGTTTTTTTAGTTTCTCTCGTTGGCACGCCCAACTTTTCTGAAAGTGCTTTTATCGTCTTGTTCTTCACTGCTTTATCTCGCAAATTTTATCATGTGCGAATTCTACGGCGTACATAGAAAATAGTGAGTTTTGTAAGCTTGTGAAAGCTAACGTAATAGCTTGGAAGCTTTGTCATGTCCTTTCCTTGCTGCAGAGCGCATAAGATCCATACCGGACTGGCGCTCTCCCACATCGTCCGATTTTAAAAGGTGCGCAGCTAATTGATAGGTCGCTTCCAACTCTCCAATGCCAGATAAGTAATGTAGTGTGGTCTTATAATTCGATTCAGCATTTTTATGCCTTGCCTTTTCAACCGTTTCCCACAAGACCGTTTTAGCCTCTAGACTTCCCTCTTCATGTGCTTGCCAAAGAAGGGTTAAGCCTTCATTAATATCTACAGATACATCTCTGACTAACTGCTTCCCTAGTTCTAATAATGCAGAATTATCCCCGCCTTGAACTAACAACTTCAGTATTTCGCAGGCCATATCTATGCTGTTAGAATTCAGTGCGAGATCATACGCCTCCCAAAGTCTAGGCTTACATTCCGAAGGTGCTTGATTAGAAGCTTTAGTCAGGTATTCGAGTCCTTTGCGTTTATCAAATTCTCGTCTAGAAGGAATTAGCGTATTGCCATATAAACACATTGCTAAAACATCGCCCTTATCAGCTTTCTCCCGAAGTGATGTGTCTTGATTTGACTGTATTACTTTTTCTTGGTCGTGATTGTTAGCTCGTGATTTAGGGTCAAAGCCTGACAATCTAAACTTTTTAACGAACTCTTGAGCTGCAATATGGGCTAAGTTAGCCGCCTTCACGATCCAATCTTCTCCACTCTGCTTCAATTTACGATCAGAACGACTCAACTTAAGGACAGAGATCCCTGTTCTATACATCGCATCTGGGTTGCCTTGATTTGCGGCTTTCCGGATCAAATGTTCATAGTCTTCCTTATTCCCTAGTTGTTCAGCCTCTAACGCTTGCATATGATAAACTTGGCTACGTTTAGCCAAGCCACGAATCTCACCAAATTTTCCGGTTGCATATTCTGCTTCCCAAAATTTTTCTATCCATGCTTGCATGGCTTTTTGTCTAATTGAAAGCATTTCCAAGGTTAGCTTTGCTAAGCCAAAATCATCCCAATATCGGCCTAAATCGACAGAAAGCCCCCTAAACTGAGTAGTACCACTATTTGGTAATACAGATAATTTTTCGCGCAAAAGTTTTTCACAGAAATGCTGCCAATAATCCAAATGATCATGTACCTCAAGCTGCGACATTGCTCTAATAGCATCAACAGAGATCGAAGGCGAATCGAACAATTGCTGTACGTTTATACTCGTTTTCTTGAAGAATCTTGTATCTGTTGTCTCCCCCCTTAGGAATTCAACAGCAAGTACCCCATCAAGCTCAAACACATAGGTTTCCACATTACTTTGCTTTTCTTCCGCAAAGCGGTGGATAAAATCTGGCAACTCGATGTCATTGTGAGCTAGATAGTCATGAGTTTGAACTGGTAGTAGTACTCTTACACGACTAAATCGAGAACTATAGTTTGACCAAAATAATGAACGGTCCTTTATTTGCTTAACTTCGTATTCCGTTAGACCTAATGCTTCAGAGGTTTCATTTGAATAGAGTATTGAAGATATTGTTTGTAAGTCGTAGTAACAAGTCAGGTCATATTTTTGCTTTAGAATGACCTTAGCGTCATGAGGTAACTGATTCCAATAGCTGTTTTTACTAAATGGAAGGCAATTTGCTTCGACAATCTGGTGACAGCTTTCTCCATAATTATAATGGCCTACTTCAAGAATTAAGTTTCTACAAAAATCCATACGATGAGCAGATACTTTATAACTGTAGAAGTAGCTAGCCAGCCATTGATCGTCCTGTTTGTCTAAGTTTGCGACATCGAGGCACCCAAAGAGGAATTCGGATATGTTATTGCTGTAGCCATTTGAAAGTGGCAGTTGATAATTTGTCAACATATCTTCTGCGGTACAACCCGACTCATAGCAATAACGAGCAAGCGTGGCTAAGTCAGAACTTTGCAGTGCAAGTAGCCAACGCGCTTTTATTGCATCATGCCGACTTAACATTTGAGTACGGTTTTTGACAATTTCCAGCGAGTTGATTATGCCAGGGACAATATCACTCTTCTTTCCATCTAAGGCTAACGCAATTTTGAAGAATGTGATTTCACTGAGCTTCTGGCTTGCTGTAATCCCTTTCCAAACACTAGGTAGCACGCTCGAGAGTGTAGCTTGGTCTAATTCTGCCCACTGACCTTCATCCTGCAGAACATCAAGCCACTCAAAGATGTGAATGTCCTGATATCTTTCTTGTTGGACCAACTCAACTATTTCCAACAGGCCCTTAGCAGGAAAGCTAGGTAAAGGCATATCCACAAGCCTCTGTTCAACTAAACTTTGTGGTTGCTCAAGTAAGCTGACTCGTTTAGGTAGCTCTGGTTGAGAAAAGCTATAGCCGTTACTAGTCAACTTTCTTCACCGTAAGCGTCTACGAACCGACTCATTGACTTTCTAATATCTACGCAGATACCGCCAACTAAGGCGGTATCTGTCATTCTGAGCGGTATTCTGTAGGGGCGGACTATTCCGTCTTTGGCATTTTCCAAGGTAGAAGATGACCATGGTCATCCTCACTCTTCAGTTTCGGGATTTCTCGTAGCACGTATTCGAGGTACTCATACGGCTCACAGTCGTTAGCCTTCGCGGTTTCGATAAGACTGTACAACACTGCACTGGCGCGGGCTCCATTATGAGTCTTTGAGAACAACCAGTTGTTCCGTCCTACCGTGAACGGACGTACTGAACGTTCCGCTCGGTTATTATCCATGCTTAACCGGCCATCATCGATAACTCTTACTAGCTTCGACCATTGATTGAGACTGTAGCTAATCGCCTCACCCAATTTACTTTTAGGGGGCACCTGAGTGACCGATTTATCTAACCACGCCTTGAATTCATTGAGCAGAGACTGAGTCTTTGATTGGCGGGTAACATATCGCTCTTCCCTCGTCTTATCTTTGAGTGCTTGTTCAACACGATAGAGCTTTTGGAACCAACTCACTGCCCACTGGATTTTACCCCCTTTTCCTTGCTTGCCTTTTGGTTGGCTCTGCTCTGCCTCTATGAACTTGCGTCTTGCATGAGCCCAGCAACCCACCAACTTCGCCTCTGTCTTTTCATACGCTTTATACCCATCAACATGAAGGTATCCAGTGTAGTTTGACAGATACGATTGAGGGCAGTGATGCCCCCGACTCCCTTCCTGATAGTCGAACAAGACGATACCAGGGGATTGCGCATTACCACCCCGGTCTGGACCACACCCATATAACCAGATGTAACTTTTCTTTCTTTCGTCATCGAGCACGGTCAACGTGGTCTCGTCCGCGAACAGAACATCTTGAGCAAGGAGGGTTTCTTTCAGTAAGGCGATTAACGGCTCTACCTTATCAGCGCAACGCAGTATCCATTGACTCATCGTTTTTCGGCTGAGCGCTAGCCCATATTGTCTGAACAGCGATTCTTGACGATAGAGAGGCAGGGCATAGTGGTATTTGTTCGTGATAATTTGCGCAAGCAAAGAGGGAGTCGCGATGCTTTTCGGGATAATCGATGCTGGCGGTGGAGCCATTGCAACAACACTCTTCTCTCCTAACGCGTCACATTGACGACAGACGTATTTGGGTCTTTCAGTGACTTCGACATACAACTTGGCCGGGATATACACCAGTTTTTCACTGGTGCTTTGCCCCATCCTGCAGAGTATCGACTGACAACACGAGCAGGTTTTTTCTGATTCTGGTATGTCCACCACGACTCGCTCTCGTGGCAGGTCTTCGGGAAGCTTTGGGCGACCACGACGTTTTGTCTCGGATGAAGTGTTTTCCGCTTCCGAAGCGTCATCATTCGGATTATCGGGTGCTTCCTCTTCACCTATCGTATCGGCATGAGTCTCCGCCTCATTGAACTCTAAGTCCTGAGGGGGCAGGGTTTCACTACTGCTACCAAAGCGTTTACGCCGCGCTAGGTTGAGTTTTTCAACCAGCGATTGGATGGTTAATTCGCTCTCGCTTAGAGATTGGCGAAGTGTGAGTACCGTAGATTCAAGCTCAGTCACTTTTGAACGTAAGAGCGCTAGCTCATCTTCTTTATTTTTATTTGGCATATAAGGAAGATCGCAGAGAGCCGCGAAAGTTCCTTATACGCTATTATTTTTTAATTTAATTAAGACTTTGGTAATTCAATGTTTGATGGGGTTTCATTTTTTCAATATCGAGCCCATCAAGCAACCAATGCCACTGCTCTTCCGTTAATGAGAGGGTTTTCCCTGGCATTTTTCTTGGCCAAGCGAACTTGTCTTTTTCGAGTCGCTTTTGCCAGAGGCAAAAGCCATTACGCTGCCAGTAGAGAACTTTGAGCTTATCCCGCGTGCGATTAGAGAAGACAAATAGCGCTTCAGAGAAGGGATTAAGGTTCATATTCTGTTCAACAATAAAGCTCAAGCCGTTAATGCCCTTTCTAAAATCGACGGGCGCCTTGTGGAGATAGATAACAGAGATATCAGGGAACA
The DNA here is from genome assembly GCF_024347655.1 of Vibrio toranzoniae. Taxonomy (NCBI): domain Bacteria; kingdom Pseudomonadati; phylum Pseudomonadota; class Gammaproteobacteria; order Vibrionales; family Vibrionaceae; genus Vibrio; species Vibrio toranzoniae. The sequence continues at coordinate 1,672,083 of NZ_AP025514.1, forward strand.
TTTTCATACAACAGCAAGCTCCTTCAATAGAAGACCGAGCCACTGAGGTGCTACATCACGAGGTACATGAAGAGAGCATGCTCCCGCTTCAAGGCGTAATTCCGTAGGTAACGTAGAGGGAGGCAGTTGCTCGGTTTTGGTGTTTAGCATGGCTGTTTTTTCAACAACAACGAATTCAGAAAGTGAATCTTCTCGTTTTTTAGGCAGGTTGACTAAGTGGTGTAGTTTGCGACGGTTGTTATCAAATGTTTTTGGATGAAGATTGTGCTCTAAACAAAACTGAGCGGCAGACTGCTCACTATTGTAATACTTCTGAACAAGGCGTAGCCATTCTTGCTGAGATCTATGCTGAGACATTTTCGAGTACCTTTAACGATAAAAGTTAAAGGTTACGACGTTTATTAAAAGGATTGAATGAGTCGATTTAAAGACGCTTACTCTTCACCTCTGAAAAATGTCCCAAAAACTCATCATCTTTGAATTGAAATCTAAACATAACTTTTCGGTCTGCTGCTTTTGCTTCATTTTGATTTGCTTCAATGGGTCCACGACCCGAAATTACAGCTTTTTCAAAAAATTGATGCTTATGGTCAAATTTCATTGAATTTACAAATGCAATCACACTGTTTGCACGTAATACACTCAATTCCATATTTCTATCAAAAGCCCCTTCTGAACTTGAATGTCCTTCAATAACAATGCGGCTTACTTCATCGGCTGTAGCATCCGACTGAAAAATAACATTTGAGTAAACAGGGATAAACTTTTCGAGGAACTCTTGTCCTGATAGCTTCAGCTCGTGGTCATTTAGGTCGAAAAGAATCGAATCCGTGATTGATATATCACCCGTTTCTCCATCAGCTTTAACTTCAATACCTGCTGACGTTAACGCATCATTAATGCCTTTGATTATAACTACTCTAGTATTCTGGCTCTCTTCGTATACTTCCGAAATTTGTACTAAAGCACTGATCAATAACAAAGCAAATATCATCAATAGGACAGACATTAGGTCACCAATAGATAACCAAACCCCTGATTCATCAGTGTCACCTGCGTCAGAGGAATTTCTAAGCGCACGCATTATGCTTCAGCCTTATCTTGAACGACTTCTTGACGTACCTCTTGAGCACTGACCAAATAGTTCGCAGCTTGTGCTAAACGGTTATGGATCTTACTCGAGGCATGATCAAAGTCGTTGAAGAATGTTTCAAAGCTTTTAGTCGCACGTGCATAGTAATCGTCCATTGCTTTTGGTAGTTCTTCTGTCACTTGAGTGAATGCTGCCGATGCAGTCGTGTATTCCTTCTTCAACGAACTTATTTCTTGGCTCATTGTCGTGGCTGCATTTTGAAGTTCTGCCATTTTTGACGCATCATTCAGACCAATAGCTTTCGCTACTCGTTCTAATGTCCCTGCTGACTTCTCTAAATTCTGGTACTGAGCCGTTAGTTCTTTAAGTAAGGTGTGGCGAGTTTGATACTCTTCCTCAAATACTTTACGGAAATTATCTACAACGCCGTTTAAACCATCACGCTGCTTGCCTAAGTTACTATCAAGCAGATCATTTTGCTCTTTGAAGTATTTAGTTAAGTTTTGTTGATACTGTTCACGGAACACTTCTAATTCTGATTGGACGGTTCTAGACATAGACAACACTTTATCATCGATATCACCTAACCCTTGTTCTAACTCTTCACGAGCTGAAATCATTAGTTTACTTGCTTCAGCGCCAGTCTCTTTTAAAGTAGTTGTTTGCTGTTGGAAAATACCTTGAGACTCCGTCAGTAGCTGTGAGATTCGATTCTCCATTTCAGTGAATAGTTGTTTTTCACCTTCACGACGGCTTTCAACTGACTTCTCAAAATCGGATTGGGCTTTGCTCATTAATTGTTGAGCAGACTCACCGACTTCTTTGATAGTATCTGACTGTTGTGTAAATGCAGTTTGAGTACTCTCAAGCAAATTGCCTATTCTCATCTCTACTTCGCTAAACAACTGCTTTTCACCTTCGCGGCGGCTTTCAACTGACTTCTCAAAATCGGATTGAGCTTGGCTCATTAATTGCTGAGCAGACTCACCAACTTCTTTGATTGTGTCTGACTGTTGTGTAAATGCAGTTTGAGTACTCTCAAGCAAATTGCCTATTCTCATCTCTACTTCGCTAAACAACTGCTTTTCACCTTCACGGCGGCTTTCAACTGACTTCTCGAAATCGTTCTGAGCTTGTGTCATTAAACCACTAGCTACTTCACCCGTTTTAGTGATGACTTGCGTTTGATTATCGAAAGAATCTGAAACTTCACTTAGCAGTGTATTGATTCGACTAGTCACACTCTCAAACATGGTCTTTTCAGCCGATTGACGTTCGCTCAGCGCACCGTCCATTGACTCTTTAATGCCCTGGAATGCTGAAGCTGCTGTTTGAGAGCTTTGCTCAAAGGCAATTCTCTGCTTTTCCATACCGTCTGTTGCATCACCAAGCATCCCTTTTACTTCCGAGGCGATTGTTCCCATAGCTCCTTGGGTTTCTTCACTGAAGCTCGTTAAGATTGTTTTTAATGACTCAGCAAATTCTTGAAGCTTCACCATAGTTTCTTTTTGGAAATCGTTAATCGTACTGACAGTGGCAGCCGTACTTGTTACGACTTTTTCTACATTGCGGTTCAATTCTGCGGTCACTTCATTACTTTCTAGCACCGCCTCACTTGTTTTTTGAAGTTCAACTGTAACAGGTTCGATTAGTTCAGATTTCATCTCTTTCACAAGTAAACTTACTAGCTCTTGCTGAGACTGTTCCTTGATATCTTTTAAGGTACTTAGCTCGGATTTAATTGCATCTAGCGCTGGAACCATTTGGGTTTCAATTGCTCCAGTCATGGCTTCTGATACTTTACTCGCGATTACATCACCATTGAATGAGTCACCAACACCCCCAAAACTAGATAAGGCATCAGCGATATTTGCCCCCATCAACTCAATGGTATCCGCGGAGCGCAACTGTGCATTAATAGCATCTCGCTGACTTTCGCTTCCCATGTCTTTCAGGTAATAGACGGCGCTAGCCTCAAAGTACTCTTTTGATATATTAACTAGAAAACGTTGCTGAGCATTTGAAATAGAGCTTGATGACCACTTTAGTAATGCCATGAAAATAGCTGATGTGCTTAAGCCAGCTAACGAGGTATAAAATGCCGTTTTTAATCCTTCAAGTAACTCTGCCGCAGAGGATAATAATGCTTTCGAGTCACCTGCCATACTAAAGTGACTCAGACCGATAGTAATACCTAAGAAAGTACCAGTTATACCGATACTCGTTAGTAATGCTGGCACCAACTTATATCGATTAGTGTCACAGCTAGGAACCATGAGTGAAATTGGCGATTTGCTTAACCATTGCTTGCCATCGGCTTCAATTTTAAAACCATCGTCCACTTGTGAATAAATCAGATGCTCGGTCACCCAGGTCAACTGCACTGGCGTTAGCTGTTCTGGTTTAAGTACTAATGCATCGCTCAATTCCTTGATTTTAATAATGCTTCGTAACTTTGCTTTCGTGCTGTAGGTAGACACAAGTGCTCGAATGAAGAAAAAAGCAAACAAAATGAGGGTTGCAGTAATGATTAGATCGGTTATCCAATCTCCAGAAATATAAGCAAAATGATCAAACATGGGTAACCTTTAAGTTCTTAAGTATTTTGTAATTTCTTGTTCAGTAAAAATTTGTTGCGCAATTTTGGCGGGTAAGTGTTCAGCATCGATTCTTGGAACACCATTAATCTGCACCTCGCGATTTAGCCGCACACTATACATAGTCTCATCGTGCTGTTCTGAATCGCTCGCAATTTTCAAATAGACTTCGTCAGGAAAATCACGAATGAGCGTGGCTTGTAAAGAGGATTTAGTATCACGAAATGAATTGGTCGCAGCAAAATCGCGCCCAAACTCGTCTCGTGATAGTTTCCACGCATGATTGACGGCAATAATCCTTTCCAGGATAGTCTCTAGTGTAATTTCCATCGATTATGCTCTTAAATGATGTGCTCGCGTACGATAATTTTGCAAGAAGTCATTGACCGATACGACCTCCCACCCGGCTTCTTGTGCGTCTTCAATATCATTCTCTGAAATCGCAATTCCAAATTTGTTTTCAGGCCAAGCTAATTCAAGTCTTGCAGCAAAATCACCAAATCTATCAATTATGAAGTGATTTATCTCAGGGCGATTCAAATAGGCTTTTTTACATGCGTGAAGCACACCATGGACCCCTGGATCCGAATAATCAAATAGTTCTTGCCAACCACTTAGATCATCTAGTAACCCTTGTTCTTGACGTAAATTGTTGATCAACTGCCTTTCGGCGTGGCTAAGAGCCATGTGGGAATGCATAGGTTGTTTGCTATGACAATCAATACAGAGCGCTTTTAGATTTTTGGGGCGGTTGTCAGATTTAACTCCGCTAATATGGTGGACATGTAACAAATTTCGGTGTGCTCTAAGTTTCAAATGACACTGCTGACAAGTAAAATCTCGCTCGACACGATAGTGTGAAGATACTTTCGCCCAATCTTCTGTATAACCGGTTTCTGCGGTTTCAGCTTGCCTAGAAGGTAGATGGGGAAAGAATGAACTGTAGGTTGCAAAAAATTGAGCCATGTCGAATTGTTGAACAATCGAACTTATCAGTGTGCCTGTATTGCACCCTTTGTAATTCAACTGTCTTAAACAGTTCTGACAGACTTTAAGCTTAGCCTTCGTCTCTCCATAGCCAGAAGCTACTATAAACTCACCGGATGTATCATTAGTAACGACATAGCGTTCAAAGCGACCGTTCGCTCTCATACTCTGTAACGTTTTACAATCAGCCACGTGGAAACGAGCACTGCTGCCGTTTGCTTTAATATAGAGAGAAACATTTCGCCCTTTGTAACTCAATAATCCCGAATCTACATCAACGTCTTTTAATTCAACGTCTTTACCTTCAGCAAGCTCTATATCGAGCTTTTCCATTTGCGTCTCTTGTAACTCAAGCTTGAATTCGCCTTTTTGATCAGGCTCCATCAAGTTAATCGCATTTTTCAAACTGCCAAAACTTATACTCAACTTCATGAAGCACCCAAAATCTTACGGATCTGTTCTTCAGCATTAGTGATGACACGGAAAGACACGCGCCTAGAACGATCTTCGTCTTCAAGGCCTTCTTCATTTGTTGCCAACTTAGAAGATGAATAACCTACTGCTGCTACGTTAGCTTTTACCCAGCTATAATGCTGTTCAGCAACGTTAGGCAACAACATTACATAACCTAAAACTGCGCGGGTTCGCGATTGAGACAAGCGCATGTTATTGAAATAGGCTTCATAGTCCGTAGAATCATGATTCCACTTACTTGATGTATGCCCTTCAATTTTTATCTCTTGAATAATAGGCTTGTAGCTGTCGAGCACTTTCAAATAGCGTGGAAAGAAATCATCTAAGATAGTTTGAAAGTTACCTGTAAGGTTCGCTTTACCATTAGCAAACAAAACGTCAGGAGCTGTGAAGTTGACGCTCAATGTATCGCGGTCAATCTCAGCCCCCCACTTTTTTAAATCAACCTCGAACTCTTTAAAAAGAGCAACATAGATAGCTTCTTGTGTTTGCTGATAAGTCTCTGCGACCTCTTTAATCTTATCGCGCTCAACCATCGCGTCTCGCATAAGCGCAACAGAGATGAAAAGAAAGACCATCATTAAGCCAGCCATCAAATCTGAAACTGACATCCAATGTTCACCGCTATCACTAGGGCGTTTTGAAGAACCAAATAGCTTTTCCATAATTACGCTACTCGACTGCTAACTACGTTATTCATTTCACGCACAAGATCTTTGTAATCGCGAGTGAACTGTTGAGTAACAGTCGCTAGAGCTTCGCCCATTTCGCTTATTGTACGGTTCAGTTCTTGTTGCATCTGTAAATCAAGAACTTCCACCTGCTTCTCTACAGCGCTGCCAGTCTTACCTACCGACTCTGTGATTTGATCTTCTAAGCTATCGAATGTACGTCTTACAGCTTGGGCTTGAACTTGGAAAACATCCTCTAATGTGGTTTCCAATCGGTCATGCAGCTTGGAGATAGCTGAAGTCGTTTCTACCTGAAGTTCTTTAGTACTTGAAATTAGCTCTTGATTAGCCTCCTTAAGTACGCGGCCTGTTTCTTTTGAATCATCTTTAATATCTGCGACTAAAACTCGTAACTGACCATTCAATTCTGTAATCGAATCTTCAAGGTGTTGGCGGATTTGTTCTGTTGTATCAGTTAAGTGACTTGTTACATTACTTAAACCACCAGTCGCCGTGCCTACTTGCTCCTGAATATCAGATGAAGCTTCTGCAAGTTTGCCGCCGATATCTTGAGCGCTTTCTCTTAACTGAGTAGAGATATCCTGAGCACCCGATTCCAGATTAGTTCTCATGGTGTTCATACTTTCTTCAGTCGTTGCCGTAAACTGCTGAGAAGAAGCGCTTAGTGTCGTTGAGATTTCTTTCGTTGTTGTATCTAAGTCTTCAGCAATTTTCTTCACGCCAGCTTCAAAGCTCACTTTAATGTCTTCAACGCCTTCTTCAGTTACCTGTGTAAAGTCTTCGCTAGCATCTGCTAACTGGGTACTAATTTTCTCTGCGCTTGTTGTGAGTTCCTGAGCTAGTTTGGTTGCGCCCTCTTCCAAGTTAGTACGCATAGCATCAACACTTTGGTTTGCGGTAGAGCTAAAGTTGTCGATGATTGTCTGTGATTCATTAAACATTGATTCATAATGTGTTGAAGCCGCTTTAACTGAATCACCAATAACATTCATTGTAGTATCCATTTGCTCACGGATTTGTGGCATAGCTTCAACTGCTTTATCACGTAGATCTTTGAACGCTTCCAAACGCTGTTCAAGCTCAGTCACTTGACCATGGCCAAGCTCCATTACCTGGTGCAGTTTTTCCATAGTTACCGGGATTGCCTCCGCTCGCTCATTTATATGAGCAACAGATTTCTCAGTAGATGAAATAGCATCAACTCCCAGCTGGTACTTAGTCGCCATATCTTCAAGCTGATGACGATAGTTCTCTTGCCAATCGACTAGTTTCTTAACTGATTCATCCAAACGCTTAAAGTTCTCACCAAATTGCTCCGTCAACTTCTCGTTGAAATCAACAATTACTTCTTTTAGCGCATTGATTACTTGTTCTGTTGCTGACTTAGACAGAAGTTCACCGAACTCATCCATTTTCTTCCATAGTGTGCTCTGGAATTCAGCATTGCGCTCTGTCGTTTGCTTAAACTGTTCATTTAATGTTCTTTGACCATCATTAATGTCAGTTCTTAGGTTCTTAATTTGGGAGGTCAATGATGAGTCTTCATCACCTTTAATCGCCGATAGCAACTCGTTTGAAGCGTTCAGCTGTTCGGTCGATGCCTGAAGCTGTTGAGACATAACAGAAAATATTTCTTCTGGGCCCACTGCTTTTGATTCTTCTAGTTCTTTTTGAGGGATCAAACCTAATGCAGCTTTGTAAAAAATAGAGCCTGCCATACCCGCTAAACTTGTCAAGAACGCCGTTTTTAGACCACCAAGTAGTGATTCGATACTGCCATCAATGTTTTGTGGATCGAAGTCCATAAGACCAACCACGATGCCCGCAAACGTACCAAGGATACCTAACGATGTTAAAATATTAGTCGTGCTTGCCGTAAATCTAGGAGCCTTCCCCAATACAGCCAATAAAATCGAACTAACCAATAACAATAAGATTAGGTAGATAAAGCTATTTGAAATGGACTCTGCAGAAAATGAAGCAATAAATGAAGCTAATAGTCCGGTCATATAAGTAGTTCAGTAGTATGTAATAAGACGACGGCATTCTAACTTAACAGAACGCCATTCACAAACCTCCAAATAGAAGTTTGATAAATTATTTACTTGAGCAATGATTCAAATCAAATTTATAAATACTAGATTTACAGTGGTTATTGATTTGTGCGTGCTGCGTAATTTGCGTGTAAAATAGCCGATACCAACCATGATTCAACTGATCATTTGTCAAAAACTATTAATGAGATTGATATCAAAAAACATAAGGTCCTTGGTTCAAGTCCTTTTTATCAGACTAACTAATTCCTCAAACATCGACTCTGGAACGCCAGGCATCGCAGCCTTAAAAAACTCTTTCTCAGCAACTGCGTAGCAAACTAAATATCGCTCTGTTTTTTTATCTAATGAATTCAATCTATTATTGAAGGTATTTTGATCAATGGCTTTATTTAGCCATTGGCTCATTAAGCCACTTTTAGTTTTCTCTACATCTCTTTGTAGCTTCTGCGGTTCATGCTTTAAGTTGCTTCTAAATGTTAAGTAACCCTCCCTGATGGAGTCGAGGTTATCAACAACATAACGACAACTCATAATGTTACAAAATATCGAATCAAGGTCTTTATCATTTAACGCCAAACTTTTTGATACATGATCACTTGAGTTAACTGGAAGATCTTCAATATCGATGGTTTTCTCAAGTGGATAACATGAAGGCACTGTAAACCGAAATGTTTTAAGATCAGTTAGCTCTAAGTGCCCAACATGTACTTGATCTGCTTCATCCAAAAAAGATACTTCATAGAACTGATAGCGACGTCTAGTAACCCAAAGTAAAAACTCAGAAATATCCAACTTATGGATATAACAAGTTTGGTAACTTAAAACTAACCAGCGCAAACCTAGTGCCGTCGGTCTAACCGTGTTGATAACCTCCTCCCCTGTTTGCTCATGAAAAATCAGATTCGAGCGAACCAAAAAGTCCATGTTGATATCATACTGAAGACAAACTTGCTCAAACTGTAGATATTGCTCAGCTTCTTTTTCGGCTTTATCTTTTTCTAGGTTCATCGCGGATTAGCGGGAACTAAAAACAAAAACGGTAGTAAGTGATATGGTTTAGTCGCCAAACAAAAATCATACACAAACTACCGTTTTCATGCCGAATCATACTTTCCTATCTTCATTCTGGGAAGGCTTTAAAATAGTAAAGTCTCACCAGACAGCATCACTTATTACACTGACTCTTAAACCGAACTCTGAGGCTAAATGCCTTTGCGGTCTTGAAGCCGAGGCTATCCATGAGTATCAATGGCGTCATGTGAAAGAGGCCATGTTGTTCAATGTTCCTGTTGAACTTTCCGTTCAAACTCGAAGGATTAAATGCCATGACTGCGGCATAAAAACAGAGTCTCTATCTTGGTTGGAGCCTTATGCTCGTATAACGAAGCGCCTAAAAAGCTATATAGAACAACTACTGCCTCTTCTTCCCATTAAGCATATCTCCCAGTTAACGAGCGTTCATTGGCACACCATTAAAGAGATAGATAAACGTCGACTTCGCCATCTTTAAAGGGCACCGATATGCCACAGTTATCGCTGATGCTAAGACTCACCAAGTCATTTGGATAGGGTTAGGCCGTAGCCGCAAGGACATACGACCGTTCTTCGAGCAGTTAGGCAAGCATGGCAACAATATCGAAGCGGTCGCGATGGACATGAATACGGCTTTTGACCTTGAAGTTCAAGCACACTGCCCGAACGCAAAAATCGTTTACGACTTATTCCATGTTGTTGCTAAGTTCGGTCGTGAGGTGATGGATAGAGTCAGAGTCGACCAAGCCAACAAACTCAAGCAGGATAAAAAAACGAGGCAATGGGTCAAGCGCTCACGCTGGGTATTGTTGAAAAATAGAAGCAACTTAAATCCACGGCAAGATAGCTACCTTACCGAAATATTGAATATCAATAAGGACTTAATGACCACTTATATACTCGGTTCACAACTCAAAGAGCTTTGGTATTGTGAATCAGAAGCACATGCTAAGGGGCTCTGGGAGGTATGGTGGGCACAAGTGCAAGAGAGTGGAATTAAGCCATTGAAAGAGTTCGCACGAAAACTGAGGCCTTATCTTCACGGTATTATCGCATCGGCAAGTTATCCGCTCAACACCTGCACATTGGAAGGGATAAACAACAAAATAAAGTTAATCAAGCGAATGGGGTATGGGTATCGAGATACAGACTACTTCTTCTTGAAGATAAAAGCGGCTTTCCCCGGAAAGCCGCGATGAACCTTTTTCTAGCGCACCAAAATAATCTTGGGTCAAACACACAATGTAGTTCTCTTATATTTAAGGTAAACGATAAGCAACAGCTCACCGTCTAAGTTCTTACCGCTAATACCAAGCAGCTAACAGTAATAAGTTAATTGGGTTCCGCTCTAAGCTGCTTCCAAACGAGAAATGATCGCTTCTAGAGGTAAGTCTTTATTACGAATTAACTCAACGACGGCTTCGATGTCTCGTTCGCGGTTCAAAGCTAACGCATGATTTAAGTCATCTATGAGTGTTAGCGCCTGCGCTTTGGTCAGATTTCGTAACAAGCTAACTCGATTATCCGTAGACATAATCATCAACTCTGAAGCGGAATCTTTGGTTTGTTTAACCGAATGAGCTATGTCATGCTTTTGTCGCTCTTTAGAAGTAGTCAAGCGTTCACCTTTCTCAACCTCTCTTGAGGATGAATCTATGTTCACTACAGTCGTAGCTCGAAACTCTTGAACATCAGACTCGTTCATCACTGTTTCTGCTGGTAAAGGTTCAAGACTTTTCTGACTATATTTGTTTTTATTTACTAGAAGTTCAGAGTAATAAGCCATTGTTGGTAGCATGAAATTTAAATGTTTTAAAATTGCTTGCTCAATCCCTTTCATCTCATTTCGTTTTATATAGACCCCGTCTTTGCGCGCTTGCAGCGCGAATGAGATGGAATGCTTTACCGCTTCTAAGCGATTCGGGTTGATACCGCCTAGCTCTTGAGTCTCTAAAACAAGAGACTCTTCTTGAGATTTCAACAGGGGCAGGTTTCGAATCATCCACTTCAGCTTTACTTGATCTAAGTTCACGCTTTACTTCCGCCATAAAGTTGTTGATTGATTTACAATCAGATGGCGTCGACCCTGTAAAAATGGGCTTAGGAACACCATCGATAAGCACTTTAAGGTGATTCGTCTGTGTTCTTTCATAAGAGAAAGGCGAATCTGTACCAAGTTGGTCATTTAAAAATTTGATTACACGTTTTTGGTATTTGCTGTAACTAGATTGTTTACACATGGTAGGCCTCTCAAACTAAGTCGTTTCGTTGAGAAGCATAATATTTGAAGGGGTTTCGAAATGAGGTTTATAAGCTTGTGAAAAACGTGTCTACTAAAAGGAGGTTCATAAATGTGGCTAAAACCGAAGCCTTAGTTAGCTTTGATTATCGTGGTATTCAATATCCACTTTCATAACTAAACCTTTTACCATCGCATCCCATAACGCAGGAGCATATGTTTTAAGAATAACTACAGCTGAGTTTCGCTGATTACTGGAATCAGAGGCTCTATCAATTTCCAACCATTCTTCAATAGAATATACGTCTGCACCTTGATAAAGCCAATCTCCAACGTTGCGTCGAATAGAGTCTTCAGTTCCGGTTTTTATATAGATATGTCGACCTGCTCCTGTCGCTATATAATCGATCACTCCAACTTTAAGCATATTAACCCCTTTTAAATCTCATTTATTTTTAGTGACAACCGCAACGAACATTCGTGCATAAGTAACAATAATATTTTAGCCCCTAGATTCGAGCGAACATCGACGTTCTAGGAGCTATGAGCAATAAAGCTAAGCATTCAATTTACATATCGTTTTATTGACTTATCAATTGATGCTTCAATAACTTCAAGTACCCAATCAGAATCCCGCTTTATAGGCTCATTCAAGCAGTGATGAAGCACCGTTACTACAACTTCCGCCACCTCACTCACAAACCTATGCTCTCTTACATAATGCATTGGGTATAATGACGTTCTTTCTCTTACCAAACAATAGACTTCTTGATAGCTTTCATCGATATCCTGATGTGACATGGCTTTGAAATGTTGCCCTTGAATCACATCGAAGCACAAACTAGTGCAATGGATTGTCAAAGGAGAATACTTCATTTATCACCTCCTAACCCACCACTATTAGCTTTTTTCAATAGACGTTCAAATGCACTTCCATCATTCCGCGTTAAATTAGGAACGAAACGGCTGTATGTCTGAAAAAGCATCTTGGTCGTCGTATGCCCCATTTGCCTAGCTATCCACTCAGGGGCTTCACCAGCGGCCAGCATCAGAGTGGCATAAGTATGGCGCGTTTCGTATGGACGACGATACTTTAACCCCATATCTTTTAACGCAGGCTTCCAAATTCGATCACGGACATTCCCTTTATCCAAAGGGTTCCCTGAAGCATTAGTAAAAACGAACTCTCCTTTCCCTGTTAACTTGAATTGCTTTTCCAAAGCCTCATAAACATGAGAGTTCATTTGAATATCTCTAGCAGAACCTGTCGTCTTAACTGTATCCATTCGCCCATGCACATAAGTTTCACGAACAGAAATTGTTTTCAAATTAAAATCTACGTATTGCCACTTCAAACCATCAATCTCTGAAGTCCGCATACCAGTGAAGAAGCGTGTGGTGAAATACGTCTTGTAGTCATCCCTAATTTTATCGAGAAAATGCATTACTTCCTCAATACTAAACGGCTGAACGTCTCTTCTATCAATTCTCAACGCTTTAATATTTTCAAAAGGAGTTCTAAATTCATAACGATCTGCAGCTTCTGACAGCATCATCCTTAATGGCGTCATCACGTGATTAATAAACTCTGCTGACAGTTTCTTACCCGATTTTGGTTTAGCTAATTCGGCTCTGAACTTCAAAATATCTGGCCTAGAAATCTGATCAATAGAAGTACTTCCAAAGTGTGGAACAAGGTATCTGTAAAGGTATAAACGAATACTCTCCTTATAGCTTTCTTTCCATCGACTCTCGTTTTCTTCATACCACTCAGCGGCAAAGTCTTCTAATGAAATAAGAGAAGTACCTTGTGCTTCGTGTATTGCACTTTTATAACTCCCCAACATTTCTTGCTTTACCTTTTCGGCCTTACAGTCCTCCTCAAGAAATCGAGCCGCTCTACTTGAGCTTGGAAAGTAATCCCTGTAGACGAAAGACCCCAGTCTTATGTCTGCATCTATCTGATTGAGCAGCTTTTGCAACTTCCTGATATTTTGAATGGTATTAGGTAAGGCTGTCTGTTCTCTGCATCGGATATCGTTGTACCTAAAATCCAGAAATAGTTTTCCATTTCGTTCTCGTACTTTACCCATAACAGATACGCCCTCCTGCCATTGGAATTATATTTTGATTTCGAGATGCAGATTGATACAAATCCCGCTCAATAGCTTCCCAAATGTAGAGAATTTTGCGACCATTGAAAGGTCGGATGTAATGCTTACCTTCGATGAAAAGAGAGTCTCGCAATGTCGCGTTAATATAGTTGGCGCTAAATTTGATTCGACTTGCGAGCTCTTTTGCAGTCAATAATGTTTGGTCCATAATGACCTCCTTATTTGCTAGCCAAGAATAACTTTCGTCCTGACAAGACAAACTATAGAGTCATTAATTCGTCCCATCAAGACGATTTATATACCAAATAATTATAAATAAATGATTAAATATAAGATTAAAGAATTAGTAGAGATTAAATCGTTACGCGAAAAACGTAAGGTTACTTTATCTGAAGTTGCCGAAGCCGTTGGAGTTCAAAGCTCCGCGATGTCAAAGCTTGCTAATAACAAAGGTTATACAACCACAACGACCACTTTGAATGAATTGTGTAAATTCTTCGACTGCAAGATCGAAGAGCTTATAGAGTACATACCAGAATAAGAGCCAGTTAGATAGGTATCTAGATCATAGCGTTCTCTCAACTATCCCACTTCAATTTCCCCTTCCAGATGATCTATTTTTTGGAATGGGCCCCTGCTCTAAAAGTACAGTTGCTGCTAGTTTATTGAGTACAGCAAGTCGCTAGCTTAGCTTTGCCCCAAAACAAGTTAGAATAAGGTGATCAAAGAAATAGTAAATGAGTTGTCTGCCTTACCATTTCTAATATGTGTTATGTATGAAAACATTACTCAGCTATGCCAACAAAATCGTGCAACATAGGTCTTAACTCTTCATCTCCCATGATGCACCAACTTATAAATGCACTGTATGGAGAAGTAGCTTGATGCGCTCAACGGCACTTGCTTTTTCTTCCGGTAAAGCAACAGGGTCATAGTAATTGTTTAATTGCTTTAAGAACAGATTGTATTGATCAAACACTCTCTTTCTTAGGAACGAAGCTGAAACCGCTTTGTTAGGTGTGTGCTCACTGTTAAAAACTTTGTCCAAGAGTTCCGCTGTTAGCTTAGTTTTATAGTCATCATGTTGAGCTTCAATTTGAAGCTGTTTTACGTATGGAGTTGATGGTGGTAAATGTTTAACAGCGCGAACAACATCAGTATCTGGATCACAGCAGTCGAGAAGATCATCATACTTAGCAAGTTTTATGTTGTTACAACGTCCACACGAGAAGTAAAAGTTATTCCAATTGAACTTTAAATCTTGTTACCTGTTAATATTGTTATCGCACTGATATGCTCAACGGACATAATGCAGGCCATCGCCAGCCTGAAAAGAGAATATGAATCTAACAGCCAAGAACCATGCACTTTCTGCAGGGCAGAGAGATGTTTATCAAAAGTATCATGATGAACTCATTGCCAAATACACACTAGGAAACGAAAATTTCGAGCAAATAATCTTCAAATTCGTTTCCCAGTGCTCAATCGAGGAACACCTAGAGGGCAAAACTCCCGCCTGCGTACAGGAGACCCCCCCTTACAATAACCGGGGTGCTAAAGGACAGTCCACAGATGAGCTATGCGATAACTGGCTCAACAAAATGAGGGTTATCAAACTCCTAACCGCAGTTAGACTAGAGATTCTAGGTAGCCGGGCTCCTAAGGGTTTTCGTCCGTTCCGAGTCTGCCCAGCGATTAGAAAAGATAGAGGTGTTGAGCTAAACCTCCTAGAGATTGAACCTGAGAAATTTATTGCTCTATTCGATGCTCAAACCCAACTAGTCGAAATACTGAAACTAAATAGTCCTAACCCTCCAATTCATTTTCAACAAGTTTTTGATTCACTTACAGGAAAAACCAATTCGGGCAGAATCAGTAAAGAGCAGTTCAGCAAATGGGCTAACTGGGCTAAAAAAGTTGATGATGAAATCGCCTTCGGGGACTGGTTCGAAAAGCATTGCCAATCCGCACGCGGCCAACGCGTCATTGAATTGATTTATCGTCTAGTTGGACGGTCTCTTAAATTGAATCACCAGAACCGAAATACAGACAACGACCACCGGTTAGAAGAGCTTAAACAACGCTCAAAATTCCATGAGTTCAAAGGGGCACCCGTGGAATTGGCACTGGTTATTCCAGATCACAGTACGTACATTATAAAAAATCGACGGCAAATTGCCAATGCGCTCAATCTAGCTACCGGCATAACCAACAAATTCACTCCTGATGTCATATATGATTCAATGCCAGAGGCAAGGCTCCTTCCCCTAGCCAAGAAATTGATCGACCTGTATATCGAAAAACACAGCCTCAAAGTTGAATTCCAATCCGCTATGTCTTACCGGGATCTGATTAAGTCATTAACATCTGATCATACAAATAATAGGCTAGGAACATGTGGTAAATTCATAACGGATGGGGCGATCATAATTAATAATAAGGGGCAAATTAACTGCAGGCTGTTGGAGATCTTTATGTGCCGCAGTGCCATTGCAGGTGACTCTATTACGGAGGGTTACATGGCATCTCGTAATCGAAAATTTGACGCTATAAATAAAATTGAAGCCTTTTGCCGCGATATAAATATTCAACTAAGTCTGATGTCAATCGAACTCCAGCCAACGGATCAGCCGATAAAAAAAGAGCTGAATATCAACGACACCAAAATCATTTGGACCAAGCAAATGCTCCCTCTAATTCAGGATACTCTCCCTGCGCCCACCCTGAGCTTACAAACTGCTGATGTGGACAAGATTCTGGCTGCAGCAACATATGCAAAAATCCCAGACGTCGTCGAGCAAACTGAGCAAGCAAAAAAGGTTTTCCCAGAAGTCAATGACAAAATACTAGCCAAGATCTCAGAAGCTGTCCTGCAGCCCGACTTACCAGCGATTAAGCGGGAGCTTCAGAATATCAGAAAAGAGCTAAAATCTTCTGCACCACATTCGCGCAAGCATCTACTCACCAGAGTCTGGCGTCATAGCCGTACAACCTGGGGAACTCAATTTATCGACGGCTCAAGAAAACTAGTCAATGATGCACAGCATAATTATTACTGGGCAGATTCACTGAAAGAACTCAGGAATATGATTGATCAAGACAAAATTAACATGAGCATTATCCCCATTCCATCAACAACTGATCTTGGGATAGTGCATCTGGATTTTAATCAGGATTGCACAACAATAAAAAGTACCGCAAATATAAAATTCCCGAATAGTTGTAGCGACGGGACTCGCCGTCAGCTCCGCGATGGGAATGGACTGACCATGAGCCTGAAATCTCGTCTAATGCAGCTTCTGGAGATCATCCAGAAAGAAATTGGTAAAATCCTCACCAGCCACCGAGAACAGTATGGTAAAACCCGATATTGCTCAGAATCGGGTCTACATGAACTGATAATCACCAACACAGGCGATCTTGACAGGTTAGCCACACTTCTGGCTCGTGACGCATTACTAAAACTCAAGATTGATCCATTTCCCAATGTTCGTCTGCCTGGAAAAATCGATTTACTACCTGGCGGATTGGTCGCTGGTGTAAGTTTCAACAAAAAATCTAGGGATAGGTTCCTAGCTGAACCACAGGATATTAAGGACGAAATCCTGAATGCAAAACTAAAAATCAATGAGGATAACCAAGGGTGGAAAGTTTCTGAACTCCTGAATAACGAATTACGAAAAAGCAGTCCTGAACGGTATGAGGAGTATTTCACAACTTTCGATATATCAATATCGGCAAAAAACGGTGGCCCCAGAACCGTCCACCGAAAATTCATCTTGTTACTAAAAAATAGAGATATAAAATATGTCGAGACAGCAGCAGAATTTATTGCGACTACTTGCTGGCAACTCCTGAGCGAGAGGTATAAAAATGAACACTAACCGAATCAATGTACTGTCGCTTTTGCTGATGTTCGACTCTTATGATCCACCTCTTGCTACAGAGTGAAACTCTGAACATGAAGCTGCAAGACAAATATATGAAAACTCAACTCCCGTAAATGTAGAGTGCGTAAGTATGGTTGTTGAAGCCTGCGTCATTATAGAATTTAACTTTGGTGTGCTTAACTAGTTCCTGTCTAGCTTCGTGCTGGCTATATGGCTAGCTCAGGTTTGCCCCAAAGTGAGTTAGAACAAATAATCCGAATTAATTATTAATAATTAATTCGGATTAACTTAATCTATGTGATTTATGCAAAAAGGTAGTCTAAATGACTGCCCTTGTCGGGTGGGCATTTGGGTGATAATAGCGTTTTCACCAAACTAGGCTGTTTAACTTAGCCTGATTTTGTAAAGGCTATATGCCCGTTTAATTTACGTTAAAATTTCAGTGCCAACCTATATCGATACACAGTTTAATATCACTTATCTTAATGACCATTTTATTTAAAGTTCTACTATGCATCAGCCCATATCCCCAGCCTTGAATAAGGTTTAACCGAATTAATTCTCCACCATCAGACGAGCTAACTTAGCAAAAATCGAACTCTTACTGCTGTCACTGCTTTTCAGCATATCAAGCGTGAAAGAGTTGAGGTAGACACCGGTTAGTGGGTTGCTGAACACATCCAAAGGTTCGCCCTTAGCATCCCAAATAAGTAGGTTCTCTACCAGGTTGGGGCGCGCCATTGACGGGTTTGCTGGTTGAGAGTCGCTTACCAAGACATAGAGTCCGTAGTCATGCGGCTGCAGGTACGTATGGTGATGCTTCATCTTCTGCGACTTAGTCAGCGGATCGTGAATCGAGCGACCAGGCGACATCAGGTAGGGCAGCACGTTCAACTCCACCTTGGCCGAGCGTGTGATAGTGTAATCGCTGAACTTACCCCCATCGCGTTCGGTCTGCTTCTTTTCCTGCTCCTGAAAGGAGTACAAGTCCACCACGTCTAGGTGGCTTGGGCCTATCAGGCGCGGCACCCGCACACTGTTGTAGGTGGTGAGCAGCACATCCACAGCGTGGTCATAAAGGTAGAAACTATTGTTGAATAGTTTCTTCAACCTCGCCAGTGCCGGATGCTCGACAGCCAGCCACTCCAGATCACCCTCTGTGACCCCAGTATTTGCCACTCTCAGCTGGTTACCATCTGACATCAACTCGACGTGCCCAAGCAACTTGGTGCCGTTATCCGTCGAGCGCACTGCAAACGCTGTATAGCGCCCTGCCGCGATGTTCGGCAACTGGATATGGCACTGTGTGAGCAGGCTCTCTTTGAACCACAGTTCAGTCTTGGTGCGACAGATCTTGCTATTTACCAAGTTAACCGCAGACTTCAGGCGGCTTCTGGGCTTTGCCAGGTCGGCACTGTATTGCTCTGGGTTGGCTTTGGACAGCTCATCGATATAGTTGATAGCTTCAAGCAGCTTGCTATCGATGTTCATGCCTTGCAGGGCCACGTGTAGTGGTTCTTGTTGCAACCACCCATGCAGACGATCTAGTTTGAGCTGGGTGTAAGTGTCCCAACGTAAACCAGATTGCTTCCGGTCTGTGTCATACGCTGCAAAGAAGTTGCCATGTTCAGCAGTACCATCACAGAGCTGGCGAATACTGTTACTGGTATCATCTTCCACCGGGTTAAGCACCATTACCGAGGTATTTGACGGCAATTCGGAGAATCGGGTTTTCTTCGCCTGCTCCAACGAGTCTACGGGCCACAGCTGATACCCAGGCAGCTGCGTGGCCAGAGCGTTGAAGAAGTAGGCCTCTTGCGTGGCGCTAAAATCTACGCCGTTGTTCACTACCAGTAGAGTATTGGCCAGTTGCTGATCTAGGTCGGTTACAAATTGATTGACCTCGTGGGTAGCCTGAAATGGGATTGGCGCGTGGGGGATCTCTAGTTCGATGAGACGTTCGACCACAGCATTCATCACTACGTTGTAGGTGTAGGCCTGACAATCACCATAGCCGCTGCGCTCGCGGAAAAACTCCAGCTTAGTGTCACGGGCATCGAGCTTGCGTCGGGCTTTTACCCGACCACTATCGGTGTTGAACCATACCTTGTCGTCATTCAGAGCCAAGTGCAGCTCTTCAGCGGGCTCGACCAGGAATTTGCGCTTGTACAAGGTGAACGCGAGCTCACGCTCCTCTGAGGCAAACACATCAAGTTCGAAAGCCTCCATCACCCCAGTACCATTTTTCTTGGTGACCGGTTGGCTCAGGCGGGCGTTAAGGTACATTACCGCGTTGAAGTAGACGGGACACACTGGGAAACGGTCAGCTGCTTGTTCCAGAAGTATCATCTTCAAGTGCAGACCGAACAATCCCTGGATCAAGCGTGCCAGGCTCTGCTCGTTGGCAGTCAGTTGATGGCATACTTGTTCAATACGCGTCGATAGCGACTGGTGAGCCGGCGTGTGTCGTGCCGCGGAAGGTGCCAGGTAAAAATAGACGTGCTGGCCGCTGGGCAGGCGGTGCAACTCATACTTCACGTCGTCTTTGGCATCTAGCCCCAGCGTCTGCCGCAGTTGCACCTTGACCTCACGATGAACGCGTGCGTGATAGTCTCGGCTCTTCTCTTTTCGCTCCTTGTTGAAACGCTGCAATCCAAAATCGATCACGTACAGATCAGAGACAGGCGCTAGCAAGCGGCGAATGGTGGCCAACGGCGCCTCTTCAAGCTGGATCAGGTTAGTGCGAGCAATCGGGGTATCGGTCAGTTTTTGTAGATTGGGGAACATTATTATCCTCAAGGCGGCCCGCAGGCCGCCGGTTATTTGTAGGTTACCGTCCGAGCAAGGTGTCCAGCATCGGGTTGATGTGCAGAGTAGTGTCCAGCTTGGACTTGTCCTGACGTCGTAGACGCTCGCGATCCAGCGGCTGATAATATTGGTGGTCGGCCTGAAGCAGATTTAGATAGTGGATGGTATGATCCACATTATCTTGCCACATCAGGTTGTTCGGGTTCTGGCTGTAGGCCGCGTTCAGGTAGACAAATTTGATGCGCTGGTAGCGACCGGCCAACGCCGCCCGCACTTGCTCTTGACCATCTAGGTCTGCAGCTTGGCTGGCGATGTCACGGATCTGACGGATCTTGTTATCGCTCTTCTCTAGGGTGTCTTCCGCCCGCGTCAAATCGTCCAGCTTGGTTGCCCAACGCTTGACGTCAACACAGACCAGATCATCACCTACCTCGATAAAGCGGTCGAAGAATTCGTACACCAACGGCTCTAGTCTCTCAAAGACTTGCATGTCGTCGAGCGGCAGCACCCCGTAATGAGCCAACACCCTGTCAAACAAGTATTCGCCAACATTGCCTTTGAGTAGTGGCACCAGCTTAGGGTGCGGTACCACCTTGGCAAACGCCGTTTTCTGGATGTCGGCACATTCTCGCATCAGCTCTCCCACCAGGTTTCCTGGGGTGAAGTCGACGTCCTTGCTGTACTGCGGGAAGATGGTCAGCTCAGGGCGGTACTCACGAGCTCCGCCGGCAAAGTCGGACAAGGCCGAGTAGTCAGGATGGGCCAGTCCATCAGGGCCGCGCTTATGACACAACAAGATAGGCTGATTGCCCTGGCGGCGCGAGATGAACAGCTTGTCATGGATCGACTGCATTTGACGGTTGACGGCATACTGGGGATGGGCTTGCAACTTCTCCAGCCAGCGCTCAGGGTTGGCGAAAGAGTCACGATCACGGAACAGGTTGCACAGATCTAGGTATTCAAAGCCACCATCACGCACACGGTTCATCCAATCGGTCTTCAGGACACGTTTGTGGACAGCGTCGATCCGGCGGCCATCGTTCAATACTGACTGTTCAAACGTACGGCGCAACTCCGCGCTGTCGAAAGAATGATTTCGGCTAAGCTCTTCACAGAACTCCTTGAGACGGTAGTTGAGCAGGGACATGCTCTCCAGCACCACCTCGTTGCCAGCGTCCTCGTTTAATCCCGCAAACTGGAACGCCACGTTGTGCATAACGTCACTGGGAAGGAAGATCTTAGTGTTCAGCAAGGTATCACGGCGCTCGACCCGCCCCACCGCCTGGACAATCACCTTGAACAAGCTCATGCCATGCTCGGCCATCAGCAGGCGATAGTTGTCTCCTTGCGCAAAGTTGACACTAAAGTCGGCCATCTGGTGACCGGCGATGTCATCGGCCAGGTGCTTTAGCACGCTGACGTAGTTGGGCAGACTGTTGAGGTTGGCACCGTTGCCCATCACCTCGCTGTAGAACGATGAGTTGATCAGCACTAGGTGCTGGAAGTCGACGTCCAGGCGCGGCACATTTGCATCTTCGATGTCGCCATCATGGTACTTGACGAAGTAGTTGAGGCCGGTACCCGCGCTGTTGTAGGTGCTCATGAACACCAGCACGCTATTGTCGTCCCTGACATAGGTTTCCCGCTTGATATCCTCTACATTGGCCAGCGGCGAGTCAAAGAATACCAGATGGATCGTGTGACGTCCCTGAAACGGGGTAAAGGTCAGGATCTGGTCATGTTGCTTCTCATGCTTTTCATCGCACTTGGAACTCATGCCGTACTGCTTGCGCCATGCGGCCTGATGCTGGCGGTAGGCGCGAGCGAAAGCGTTTTTGAAACCGCCGGAGAGCGACAGGATTAGGCTGTTTTTGCCTTCGTAGGCGGCGAGAAGCAGCGCTTCCAGTTCACGGCAGTGCTGGCGCCGCTTGTAGGGGTTGCTCAGAGCGTACTCCAGTGGTTCACGCAGAGCGCTGAAGATGTCGTCGTACACCGCTCGGAAGGTCTCGCAGCACTGGTAAGTATCGGTCAGTACCGGTAGCTCGGCATCAAACACCTTGAAGTGAGCATCGCGAATACGGGCTCGCAGTTCGCGAAGCTCCTTGAGCATGCTGATGTCTGCCGGCTCGCGCTCGACCACACTATAGCCCAGGTCGCGGGCGTAACGCTGCAGGAAGTGACGGCTGAAATTACCGTTTTTGGTGTGGCTAAAGCCACTGGTGGCACTCAGGCCGATCACCTTATTCTCAGTGCCAGTCAGTAGGCGTAGCAGCATCGCTTCAGGTAACTCTTTCACCAGATCCATCTCGAAGGCCAGGATCACGGTGCGCTCTGCCCCCTTGTTCACGTAGTTCAGCTCGGTCACCGGAGTCATGGTGAACACAGTCTTCGGCTGCAGATAGGTGTAGAAATGGTCAATCAGCAAGTTTTCATCGGTAGTGCGGTCAAAGATGTGGCGCACTTCACCGGCAACGTTGTTGGCGGCATCGACAAACTGGCCCAGAGGGGTGTTCTGGCTACTAGCGTTATCCTGGCCACCGTTCTTCACCCAGCGCTTGAAATGGCGGTTAGTGATCTGGGCGCAGGCAGCCAAGATAGCTGAGATCAGCTGGAACAGATCGTGCAGTGTGGGGTTAGCGTCGGTGGTGTCGCCCTCGATCTCGTAATACAGCTCCGTGCGGGTGACGTCGTCTTCGCTGTTGCGCATTCGGATGCGCTTTAGCCCCTCTTCGTTGACGTACATCTTGGCATTGAAGCTGAAGACATTGCGGGTGATTGAGATTATGCGCTCCGCAGCGTCACCATTAACTTCAAACGCACCCAGCTGGTCACGGAACATTTCCAGTACAGAGCCCAGAGTCGTTCCTGGTGACAGCTCGCACTTGTCGGCAAGCAGCTCGCGCAAGGCCGTGATGAACTTGACCTTCTCCTGCTCGAAGGTAGTTTGCTCTTCGTGAGGTTTTTCCCGGCGATCCAAACTAAGAACCGCGTTGTAGATGCGCCCGGTGACCGAGAGCACATGCGCCAGATTGTTTTCCTGTTTGACTAGTTTGACATGGCAGCTGTCTTCGAGACGGGTATAGGCTTCGTGCAGTTCGTCTACCACCACGGTGAAGCGAATGTTGTTGCGGCGGAACGGGCAATCCGGATTGCTCTTGAAGTGTTCGTTGCGCAGATAGTCGACCTGCACCGCGTGACTTTCAGCAGCGACGGTGCTGATCTGTGGCTTTTCCGGCTTCACCTTGCCACCAATCAGCAGGTCGAAGCCCACCGACTCAAAGCGCATTCCTTCACCCCGCTGACGCGGCGCCAGACGGTAGGTCGATGTGTCGAACTTGTTGGTGGTCATTAGCAGTACAGAAGGGCGGAACTTACAGACCTCGAACGGCAATACTTGCTTGATCAGCTCGAAGTAGACTTCGTGCACGCTCATCTTCGGTTGATTCTTGCCCTCGGCCTCAACTTGTTCGGTTTTGTGCAGGCGTTCGCGGCGAGCCTGAATGCCGCGGCCAACGTAGTCACGGATTGGATTTTCCGAACTGCTTGCATCAAACAGCGCCTTGCAGGCGGACTCGATAGTGGAACGAAGGCTGTTACGGTAGCTCTTGAGCTGATCTTCCGCCATCTCTTTGTCTTGGATCGCGTCTAACGTGCCGAAGGCAGAAAGTCTCTCGATCTGCTCTTCACAACGGTCGATTTGGATCATTAGGTAGTTGAGTGTGCGCATCGCGGACTTGATGTAAGAGCTATCCTTCGCTCCCTCGTACCACTGGTTATAGCGTTTGCGGTTTTTCTTGCCAGAGGCCCAGTCCACGAAGTCGAGGTCAGCGATGTCCTTGCGTGCCAGCACGCAGATGAACTCACCGCCGGCGGTCAGAATTTTGTTTTTTTGACTACGTTCGAGGTCGATTTGCGACTTCTGTGGCGACATGAACAGCAGATTGGTGAAGCCACCCTCTGGGAACAGGTAGTCAGAAGCCTGGGTTTCTGCGAAGCGTTCGATGTACTCAACGTAACCCTGGATCACGCCGTAGCTCTTACCAAATCCGGTGCCGTCAGAGCTGAAGAGCACCTCTGCGCCGTCACGCTCGTGCACATGGTATAGCTTTGAGGCTCGAGCGCGACATTTATTGATGTCGTCGACGAGCTTGGCGGCCGGAGTCTGTTTGATGATCAGGTCGCTAAGGCCGAGGCTAGCTCGCGCAGCTTCAGCTCGCTCACACTGGCGATAGCGATTAATGACCAGCTGGTTGTGCTCGATAAGCACTTTTTCCACCTGCATCGGCACCAAGAATAAGGTTGCAGAGATCTCTCCGATCGTATCGGAAAGCGGCTGATGCGGGTCGCTCACAGAAAAGTGGTGTAGTACCGCATTAACAGTCTGAGGGTTCAGCGCCCGCTTCAGCGTAGGCAGTGTGACGCTGTAGTCATACAGCGCCAGGTCGTCCGCGAGCAGGCAGCGAAAGCGTTGTTTGTTGGCGTCACCCGTTGGGCGGCTAGCCTTGGCCAGGATCTTGGCACCCTCAAGGCGAAATAACAGCGCTGCTGCATCGCGGTGTGGCGAATTGAAGTCGATATTCAACTGTTGGCTAAAGGCCATGCCTGCATCCAGTCGGGTGTGCTTGACCAACTCCGGAAAGCGTTGGCGAACAATGGTTAGGAGTTTTAAATCTTCTTCAATCGTCCACTTCATGGGTAAACCTGCTCAATTTTAGTACGGTACCAACATTTTATTCGAATCATTTGATACTGTAAACCATTGAAGATGAGTGTCATTTGGAATATGATGCAATTATTTCAAGAATTTATGGAGAACCAGATGTCGACTAGCATGGAAAGAAATCTGCGCTGTGTTGATTTCTACTTGGCGTTCTGCGGGCAGGTTAGCCGGAATGACCTGATGGAGTTTGCACAAATCAGTGTGGCTACCGCATCGCGCACTTTTGGCGAGTATGTCCGCCGCTGGCCTCACAATCTGACTTACAAGCACTCAGAAAAGCTCTATATCGCCGAATCTTGCTATATTCCGGTGTTCTCGCATGATCCCCTGGCGGGCTTGGACTTAATCTCAACCGGTCTAATAACACGATACATATCGTCGCCGCTTGTTCCTGCCAACTTACCCGCAGGAATTGCACCTGCGTTGGATCCGGAACAAGTACGTACGCTGACATCGGCTGCATGCCGTAGCTCTGCGGTTACCGTTCAGTACTTATCGCTGAGCTCAGGTGCGTGTGAGCGCCTTTTAGCCCCAACCCACTTTTTCAACAGTTTGGGTAATTGGTACTGCCGAGCCTTTGACTTTTCAGCCGGTGAGTCAGGTGAGTTCCGTGTGTTTAGGCTCAGCAGGTTCAAACAGGTAGTTGACACTGTTCCGATCCCGTCGCCACTTCCTGTGGACAGTGAGTGGCTTACCGAAGTGGTTCTAACTTTGGTCCCTCACCCGAATCATCATCAGCCAGAGGCTATCCGGCTGGATCTCGGCTTGGAAAACAAACCAGTTTTGAATCTACGTATCAGCGCAGCTATGGCCGGGTATTGCCTGCAAGAATGGCGTGTCGATTGTTCGGCCGAAGCTGCACTACCTGCGGTGCAGTTTCCACTGCACCTAGCTAATCGCTATGAGCTGGCCAGTCTGACGTCCATGTGCTTAGCGCCAGGCTTTGACACTTCAGATAAAAATACGCATATCAGCCTGAAACCTGTCTAACACATAAGAGAGTTTCGATTTTTGTAGACGTTAATAAACATTATCTAGGTCTACGTATGGCTAACAGTGAGCCGAAAAGTACTGGAGCTATCTAAATATAATGCTGCTAACCACTCGTCACATTAGTTACTTGATTAATTATTTCGTTTGCTGCTGGAAAAAGTGTAGTGGATAAGGGGGTATCTCCAACTACATGTAGGCGGAGCGAATGATGCAATACTAGAAGTAATCCGAAAAATCAGAGTACTCTCTAGTTCGTAACTCACTTTTGTCCAAGAGTATGCTGAGATTTAAGTTCTTAGTGGTGAGAGCGTAGCGGCAGCCTAAACTAGCCGTGTTAGTTGAACGTGGGCACTGCATGGGCACGAAAGGAACTAATTGTGCCTAACCAGACAAGAGTCAGCTGAAACAAAACCATTGAGGCTGATACGAAATGAATAACTATGTAAATGTGACAGGTACAAAAAATCCCACACTAGGTGGGCTTTTTTGCTTGTTCATAAAGAACGAATTTGGTGCCCGCTACTGGACTCGAACCAGTGACACCTTGCATGTCATGCAAGTACTCTAACCAACTGAGCTAAGCGGGCGATGTTCTAATTTTTTATTACTACCATTGTGACAAACTCAATAGTTATGCAATAAAAACTAAATAAGGAATGGTGCGTCCGAGTGAACTCGAATCACCGACCCCCGCCATGTCAAGGCGGTACTCTAACCAACTGAGCTACGGACGCATTCCTTTAGAACGAGAAAGATATTAACGACTGATTTATCGTGGTGCAAGTTAAAATTACACTTGAATCAACCGTTTGCTCTTATTCGCATCAATACGTTGCTTTTTTAGACGCAAAACGTAAATAAAGTTGAGTTGCATCACACTCAATGTGCGCCCTACTTTGCTTTATTCGTCATCCACATCGAACACCACATTGTAGTTCTCGGTATACGTACAGTTTGGCTGGCGGCTACAAGTGAAAAAGCGTCGACCTTTATGGTCGCCTTGACTTGCTAACTTGATGATCATCGGGCTGCCACATTTTTTACAGAATCGAACTTCTTTTGATGGTTCAATTAAATCAATGTGTGCTGCCAGTAACCTCTTCAAACGGCTCACTTGATAGCTGTGTTTAATAGATGCACCAATCAGTGGTAAGCCTGCCGATTTACACACGTGAATCAGTAGTTTTTCTCGATCGGCCTTTCCCTTGTTGAGCTCTTTGCCGTTATCAAGTTCAATGATCACGCGGGGCTCTAACGTCCGCGGGTCGCAGACGACAAAATCAAAGTAGCTACGTGAGATTTTGTTGTTGGCGATAAACCAATTCTTCTTGTTATTAGCCTTAGCGGGCACAAGAACATTCGACATGCTGACCTTGGCAAACACTTCACCATGGTTGCCCACAGCGGATTTAAGTGCGTTATAAAATGTCGCCTGTTGCGCCGACATCAACGACCCTTTTTTCTGATAAGCATGATCTTTGGTATCATCATGCTTCACTAGATACTTTTGGATAAAGTAAAAGAACACAACCAGAACAATTACAACGATAAAGATATTAGTCATTTTCCAACACAATCACGTCTGTATAGGGATTAAGATAGTGGCTAGCGTATGTAGAAAAGCATCACGTGGCAAGCAAAAGAGCGAGAGTTGCCAACCAGAATCACGACCTTTGAACTCTGTAATCACCAAGAGGTCGCTCTTACGCTAAACACATCTCTCCTATTTGCTAATCAAATCATCAATCACACTTTTAGATTAATTCAGATCAACGAATCTAAACTTGTGATTAACCAGCATAAAGTGCTCCATAAATCATTCTTACCTCAAGAAAATCAGAATGACTTTTTGCTTCCTAATAAGCGATCAGCTTTCAGCGATGATGACTTGATTCCTACCCGACTCTTTCGCTTGATACAATGCATCATCCGCGGCTTTGAGGTACTTCTTGTAAGTATCTTGATTGAGTTGCTCATGAGCAATACCAATCGACGCCCCTATCGATGTGGTGAGGTCTAAAGAGCCGGATTGCGTAGCAATGGGGGTTTCGGAAATGGCTAAACGGATAACGTTCAACTGTTGCTCAGGATCAATGGAACCAGACAGCAGTATAACGAATTCTTCACCACCCCAACGAGACACTACGTCATTTGGGAATAAGTGTTGATTTACTCGCCTTGCGACTTCCACTAAAACCTCATCACCAACATCATGTCCAAAGGTGTCATTAACGCGTTTAAAGTGGTCAAGGTCTAGAATGACGAGACTGATCCCAAACCGTGAAGTATTAAATGGCATTGGCTGAGTTAACAACTGCTCCAGATAGCGTCGGTTGTATAAACCCGTTAGCGCACACGTTGTAGATTGAGTGACCAGCGCTTTATTTTTACTTTGTATGCTGCGAAGCCTAATCGCCAGTAATCCAGCACTAATACTGACCATTATAATCAATGTCACCACGATTCTGTTTCTCAGCTGTTCCTTTTGAAGCAGCAACTCATTGAGGTCTTTTTCTGTATTGAGTAAGTCATTTTCGTTAGCGAGTGCCTCATTTGCATAGTCTTGTTCTAGTAGAAAAATGTCACTCTGCCTTTTATCAAACAATAGTGCTTTGTTGCCATGATAATATTGTTTGTAGTAACTCAGTGCACTATCAAAGTCGCTCTGAGATTCGTAATATTCAGCCAGTGTTTTTAAGCCTAACACCTTCCAACTTCTGCTCCCTACCACTTCAAAGATTGCAAGTGCTCGTTCAAGATCATCCAATATATCGTCATCTTGATCTAGTCCAATGTTTGCTAACGCGCGGCTTAGATAACACTGCCCGTTTTGAAGTGTGTACTTCTTAATATTCGGCGCTTGAAGACATTGATTAGCCACTTGCAATGCTTTGCTGAAATTGCCCTCTGATAGCAGTACGTCACTGTAGGTTCTCAGTAATAAGATTTTGTATCGAGCACTGACTCTTTTGCTATCGAGTGCTTTTGCTTTCTCATAAGCAATTCGGCCATTCGTCACATCACCACTGCTTAAGTACACAAATGACTCGTTTATGTAGAGGATGCCAATCGCGTCATCTTCAAGTAAGCCACTTTTAAAATAGAGCTTTTTTGCTTTATCAATAATACGCAGGGCTTTAGGCCAATCCTCTAAATAGATGTAGAGTAACGCCATGTTCGACATCAGCTTGCTATTATAAATGTGCGTTGGATACTGCTTGCCAAGTTGCAGTCCTTTATAAAGAAAGTACTGAGCGTCTCGCAAGTCGTTTCGCACGTTATTGATTGCTCCCGCGGTGTTATACGCTTTAACCAATAACTGCTCGTAACGAATAGATTCAGCAATCCCTATCGCGGATCTAATTTCAATTTCAGCGATTGCAAGTTCCCCTTCCTTAAGGTATTCAACCGCAGATTCAACCAATAATTCTGACTTCAACCACAACATATCTTCATGCTCAGACAACGCTTTTATTTGTTCGACGTAGTCCATCAGGGCGTCGGCATCTCGTTGATGTTGAGCCACATTCGACAAAATCATAAGTCGATAAGCTTGGTATATTGCTTTGTCATTAACGCCTGTGGGCGGTCGAAGTAGATCAAGTTGATGTTTTGCAACAGATGGGGAACTGCGTGACAAACCGAGAATATGAATTAACTTTTTTCCATATTCAGTTTGAGAGAGTTCTTTTTCTGGAGTGTAGACAGAAGTACTGTCGGCTTGAGGAGGGCTCAAGTCCACATCACTGAGCGGATACAGTAAATAAAGTCCGAGTACGACACTGATGGTCACAACGAGCAGAAACGAACCTAAAACGTTGTTTTTATTCATGTATTAAGAACGTTACAAATTGAATGATCATAGCACTGTTGTTTATCCATATTAGAAACTTATTATACCCGAGCCCTACACAGATTAAAATGTTATCAGTTCGACGAACTGAACAAGGTTACTCTCACTAATTAGAATAATCAGGCAACTTTCTTGATTTAACTCAGGCATTCATCTGGCACATTGGCGTTATAGTGATTTTCCTGTTCCTTAGCCGTGACTTCTGACGAATGAGCGGAAACATAATGAGAATTAACAATGACCCAAATTAATGAACAACGTCTTGTCGACCATTTCTGCGATCTTGTGAAAATCGATAGTGAATCACGCAACGAAAAAGCCATCGCGGAAGCACTGGCTGAGCAGCTAGGCGAACTCGGCTTTGACGTACATAAGCTGGCCGTTCCGGCAGAAGTGTCGAATGGTTTCAATATCTATGCTCGTTTAGATGGCACACTTCCAGGTAGCACAGTATTCAGCTGCCACATGGATACAGTAACGCCAGGTATCGGCATTGAGCCAATCATTGAAGACGGCGTTATCCGCTCTAAAGGCAACACGATTCTAGGTGGCGACGATAAATCGGGCATCGCGGCTATCATGGAAGCAATACGTTGCATTCAAGCTGAAGATCAAGCGCACAAAACCATCGAAATCGCATTCACCGTATTCGAAGAAGGCGGTTTATTCGGTTCTCTAAACTTCGATATGTCTTACATTCAATCTGAGCACGCTATCGTTCTAGATACAGGTGGCCCGATTGGTACGATCGTAAACGCTGCACCAGGTCAACAGAAGGTAACCGCGACAATCAAAGGCCGCCCGGCTCATGCTGGCTTAGCACCAGAAGAAGGCATCAGCGCAATTCAAGTGGCTGCAGACGCAATCACCAAGATGAACCTACTTCGTGTCGATGAAGAAACAACAGCAAACGTGGGTATTGTTGAAGGTGGTCAAGCGACTAACATCGTAATGCCAGAACTTAAAGTAGTGGCTGAAGCTCGCTCACTAAACGGTGACAAGCTAACAGCACAAGTTGAACACATGATCTCGACATTCGAAGCAAGCGCGAAGCCATTCGGCGCTGAAGTAGAAATCGAATCAACTCGTGCTTACGATGCATTCGTGATTGCAGATGATCACCCGCATATTCTTTCTATCAAATCGGCATTCGAGAAACTTGGCGTAACGGCAAACACCAAACGTACAGGTGGCGGTAGCGATGCAAACAACTTTAATGCTAAAGGTCTAACAACCGTTAACCTTTCTACAGGGATGGCAAAAGTTCACACCACTGAAGAGTACATCGCGGTTAAAGACATGGTCGCAATCACTGAGTTTGTTATAGCTTACGTAACACAATAATCTTACTTGTGAGCTAGATGGTGAACATCATCTAGCTGATATCAAAAAGCCGAGTCTAGTTTGGACTCGGCTTTTTTGTGTTTCAACATAGCTAGAATTTTGAGCTTAGAAACCCCTACGCTTCCAAAACTGTCCTTCATCTTTTGCCACTAGGTCGAATGTCTTGTCGGCGATGATGTTACCTTTTAGCTCGACTGTCATGCGCCATTTACCGAGCTTGTTTGAGACTGGAGCCCAAATGGTATCGCCTAAATAGAAATCCCAATCGTTGTTGCCGACATACTCTTCACCATCGAATGGTTCTAGCACTTCGCCTTTGTCTGTGGTGATGTTCGGGTGATAAATACAGTAGTGGACCTTTTCGCCTTTGGCTTTTTTAATATTCAGAATATAACCAAACTCTACGTCAATTTCGGCATCAACGATGGTGGTGAACTCTTGGATTTTGGGAAGATCTTTAGATTTAGAATCCCACGTCGTGTAGATGCCGTAAGATGTCATGTCGACGATAGCCGATCGCTTTGCCATGTGTATTACCTAATAATTGTGTATTACCTAATTTTTCTTCGTTCTTTGCATTAACTCATTAGCCAGAAAGAGAGCGTTATTCTTGCCAATCTTTTGCCATGCGCTTAATCACGGATGGTTCAATGTCGTGAATGCTGCCAAATTGCTCTCTACACACTTCTATAATCAAATCTGCTTTATATTTAAGTGCGAGTTGGCGGTAAGCCTTCATTTCCCACTGCTTGATAAAGGTATTTGATACAACAACATCTAGCCCTTGTTTCAGGCCTTTTTCCACTGTGTTCTGACACCACTCATGAGCCTGTTGTAATCGCCTAGGATCAAACTGATACACTCCTTGACCATTCACAAAATACATATCAGCTTCGACATGCAGTGCATCGTAGGTTTGCGCTTTTGTTGACTTGCCGGAACCGGGCAGCCCTCGAATGAGTATTAACTTCATCTATCACTTTGCAGGCTAATTTGAAAACGTAAGTTTATCTTAAATGTTCGTCGCTTGCTCTGATAACTACCTTGCGTCACTTACAAAAATCACCCCCTATATCCGACTCGGATAGTCGTTCGACATGATGGTAAGCGACTTGAAATCGACGGATTGTTTCTGATAGAAGACACAAATAATTTACAACTATCCATTTTGTATATCGACAAGCGTGTCAAACTATTATAAATTTAGATGTATAGACGTCTACATATCTAGCTTAGGGAGAAAGCTGTGCCTATTCGTATTCCAGACCAATTGCCCGCATCCGATGTTCTTCGTGAAGAAAAAATTTTTGTTATGCCGCTATCAAGAGCATCGACACAGGAAATTCGTCCACTTCGAGTCTTGATCCTCAACCTAATGCCTAAGAAAATTGAAACCGAAACTCAGTTCTTACGCCTACTATCAAACAGTCCATTGCAAGTAGATGTAGAACTACTGCGCATCGACGACCGACCAAGTAAGAATACACCCACGGAACACCTTGATAACTTTTATCGTCAATTTGAGATGGTAAAAAGTCGTAATTTTGATGGGCTGATCATCACTGGTGCGCCGCTTGGTTTAGTTCAATTTGAAGATGTTATCTATTGGGAACATCTACAAACCATCATGGAATGGGCAAACAAACACGTTACGTCGACTCTATATGTATGTTGGGCAGCTCAAGCTGGTTTGAAATTGCTGTATGATTTGCCAAAGCGCACTCGTAAAGACAAGCTGTCTGGTGTTTACAGTCACGAAATACATAACCCATTTCACCCTATTTTACGTGGCTTTGATGATACGTTCTTAGCGCCTCATTCACGCTATGCCGACTTCTCTCAAGAATACTTAGCCGAGCATACCGACCTTGATGTACTTGCGACTTCCGATGCGGCTGGTGTGTATCTGGCGGCAACCAAAGACAAGCGGAACGTGTTTGTAACAGGTCACCCGGAATATGATGCTCATACACTTCATAATGAGTATATTCGTGACTTAGGTGAAGGCATGGAGCCGGTTATCCCTATCAACTATTACCCAAACAACAATCCAGACAATAAGCCTATTGCAAGCTGGCGTAGTCATGGTCACTTATTATTTTCAAATTGGCTAAACTACTGCGTTTACCAACAGACACCTTACGATTTGGATCACTTCAGCGAAGACAATTTCACCAAAGACGATTAAACGGCAAGTTATTTTTGTCAGCCATAGAGATCTGTATTCAATAGGTTGTTGATAATAAAGCCAATTGGATGCGGATTTTTTATGGTAAGTGGCTCGCATTCCATAGCAGATTTAATACTTCGACTTATTCGATTCCATATGATGGGCTGGTGTTCATAAGGAGCTGCACATGCCTGCCAAGTCACTTTTATCAAATTTCATATTATTCACATCTCTTTCACTAATAGGCTGCGTCTCTGTCACTGAAGGCCCACCTAAAATAGAAAGTGACCCAATTGCGATGTCTGAGTCCCGCATTGAGTTAGGCTTAGGTTACATGGGTCAAGACAATATGGTTAGAGCTCGTGAAAACCTAGAGTTAGCGATCAAGCATGCGCCTAGTTATTACAGAGCACGACTCTCTATGGCGCATTACTATGAAAAAGTTGGCGAAGTAGACGAAGCAAGATCCACATATCAAAAGGCGCTAAGTTTAGATTCAAGAAACGGAAATGTATTGAATAACTACGGTACGTTTTTGTGTAAACAAGGCGAGTATGAGCAGGCCGATAAGTACTTCAACCGAGCCATCGACCAACCCTATTATTATTTAGTCTCTGCCAGTTATGAGAATGCGGCCTTTTGCGCATTTAAAGCCGGTAATACTGACCAAGCAAAGTATTACTTCACACGTGCTATTGACCACGATCCGAATCGAGCAAAGTCGATATTACAGCTATCAAAGATTGAAGTAAGTGAAGCAGATTATAATAACGCGCGGCTTCGTCTGTTCAAGTTCCACCAGCGCTATGGCTATCAAATTCCATCCCTTCAAATATTGGTCGAACTGGAAAACAAAGCCGGAAACAGTGCGCTTGAGAAGAAGTACCAAACCAAATTAGACGAGTTGCTCTCCACTTAGACTCGCTGGAATATAAAAACGGGCTTGTTGAATGAACAACAAGCCCTTTTCTTATGTAATCTATTAGATACTTTCTGGTATTGAAGTGTTATTTAAGCGCAATCCACTCTTGTCTCTGCTCATCATCCATAAAGCTCCACGCAACAAAGCGGCTCACCTTTTGGCCTTGCGACATCTCTATTACTTTCACTTGTTTTGCTCTTAACTTACCAAGCTCTGAACGAATCATATCAACGTTGTCTTTCTTAGAAATCAACGTAGTAAACCACAGTACTTGCGTAGCAAACAGTTGGCTCTCTCTCGCCATTTTCATAATGAAAGCCGCTTCACCACCCGGACACCATAACTCTGCTTTTTGACCACCAAAGTTCAACGTTGGCTTATCTTTTTTCGTCTGCGATTTTTTAGATTCAGGCTTGAGTGACTTACCTGCTTTCTTAGCTCGGTTTGCCGCTAGATTATCGAGCTTACGTTGCGACCCTTTTTCCGCTTCTTCTAAAGAGCCGTGGAATGGAGGGTTACAAATAGTGACATCGTAACGTTCATTGTCTTTAATGACACCTTTAAAAATAGCTTCAGAGTCTGCTTGCAATCTCGCTCGGATCTTACCTTTTAGGTTCGCGTTACTTTCTGCAATGAAGTTAGCCGTTTTGATGGATACAGGATCAACATCTGTACCCGTACAACGCCATTTGTATTCTGTCGTGCCAACAATTGGGTAGATACAGTTTGCGCCAACACCAATATCTAATGCTTTCACAGACGCGTGGTTATATGGTTCGCCTTGGCCATCGCTGTTAAGGATGTCTGCCACTCTATGAATGTAATCTGCTCGGCCTGGAATTGGCGGACATAGGTAACCCGCGGGAATATCCCAGTGCTTAACGCCATAGTGATATGCTAGTAGCGCCTTGTTAAGTAACTTAACGGCCAATGGATCAGAAAAATTGATTGTATCTTCACCGACAGGGTTCTTAATCAAGTGCTCTTTCAGCTCAGGTAACGCAGCAACCAATAACTCGAAGTCGTAGCGACCTGTGTGTTGATTTTTTGGGTGCAGTCCACCCGCAGGCTTAGCCGTATTCTTGTTACGTTGTAAACCGCCCGTTCGTTTCGGGCCTGAAGGCTTTTGCGAACCGCTCGATCTTTTTGGTGCGCTCTTATTCGAAGTGCCTTTTTTAAGCGGTGCTTTACCCGCTCCGCCTTTATTATTGGTTGGTTTACTAGAAACTTGCTTGGCTTTATTCTGTCCCGCCGCTTTTGAATCCGTATTGTTACGGTTTTTATCAGAGGCGCTGTTTTTCGACAGGCTTAGCGTGGTTCTATTTTGTGATTGGCTCATTAGGCTACTTCTTTAAATCTAAATACATCATGAATAAACGGGCATCCAACTCAAGTTGGTGATATTCCGGTTCCATGTGACAACATAGTTGGTAAAAGGCTTTGTCGTGCTCTTTCTCTTTGATGTGCGCCAGTTCATGCACTACCAGCATTCTAAGCAAAGGTTCTGGTGCATTTCTAAAGACACTGGCGATACGAATCTCATTCTTCGATTTGATCTTGCCACCGTGATTCTTCGCAACATAAGAGTGGAGGCCTAATGCATTATTGATTAGGTGTATCTTCCCGTCGTAAATCACTTTTCTGATGGGTGGTGTTTTCTTCATGTAGCGATTTTTAATCTCAATCGCATAATCAAACAGGGCCTTCTCGCTTTTTATTTCATGATTATTTGGATAGCGAGCTTCAAACCAAGGCACTAATTTACCTGACTCTACAAGTTGAGTCACAGGGTCGATAATGTGCTTAGGATAGCCTTGGATATAGCGTAAAGAAGGATGCATTCTGAAAGACCGTACAAGTTACGCCACGACAATACGTTGTGGTCTTGAAGTTTGAGCCGCATAGTGTAACTGATCACACTTTTCTAATCACCTAGGATTCGTTACACTTTAACGAGATTCACCAAGAGCTAGATTCAGCAAGAGAATGTAAAAATGAAACGTGTTGTATTGTACGTCGCAGACAAATGCCCGCACTGCAAAGATGCCCAGCGCTATTTGGACTCTAAAAAAATTGAATACCGCCTAACGAACGCAAAGATGCAGCGTGGCCGTAAAGAATTACAGGCAATGGGTGCTCGCTCTATCCCTGTACTGAAAATCGGCGACCAAGTGATGGTCGGATGGAATCAGAAGAACTTCGATAAGATGTATAACTCAAAGAACACATAACGAGCTTTGAGCTAGTCATACTTCCATACAACAAAGCCCGCAGATCCAAACCAGGATCTGCGGGCTTTGTTCTGTCTATGACATTCTAAATCACACATACTGCTTCACAAAATTGATAAAGGTTCGGTCTGCTTTCGACAGGTAACCTTCTTTTCTCCAAGCCAACGATAGGTTGAGTTTTACAGGCTCTTTAAATGGAACACCTACCACGTCTTCTTCATACTCAGTGACTAAACTGAGTAGCGCAGTGATGGCAAATTCTCGCTTTACAATGGAAAGAATCATCGGTAGCAAGTTGGTCTCGAACGCAATGGTCATATCCAAATTGTATTTTTTGCAAGTAGCGTCGATGAAATCGCGGTGGAAGTAACCCGACTTAAACATGATCAGCTCTTGAGCGAAAAACTCTTCAAAAGTGATGGATGGCTGTGATGCTAATGGGTGCTCTTTGCCTACAACGGCTAACATCTCTGAACTTAGCAGATGGTCGGTTTCAAGATCGTCAGGCACATTTTCATGATTGATAACGCCGATATCGAGTTCACCGTTTAATAGCATCTGGCGTATCGAGGCTGTACCCGCATCAATTAGTGTCAATTTTAGGTTTGGGTATTGGCTTTTAAAGGCCATCACCACTTGTGGGAAAAAGTAACTCCCCATCATGCTTGGCGCCCCTAAGCGCACCTCTCCTTTCTCTAACCCCTTTAACTCGTTCATCGCAAGCTGAGCGTCATCAAACTGCTGAGAAATCCTCCTGGCATGCTCGAACAACACCTTGCCCTCTTCCGTTAACGTCACGGATTTGTCTCCGCGCCGAAACAGAATTAACTCCAGTGTTTGTTCAAGTTTCTTAATGGAAATACTCAATGCAGGCTGTGCAATATGCAGCGCTTTAGCCGCCTGAGTGAAGCTACCAAACTGAGCAACGGCCAGAAAATGTCGAAGGGGTTTTGATTCAAGCATATCAATATATTAAATATATGGAGGTGATATTTTTAATATATTTCTTTAATCACCTTCGTACTGATAACTTGTTCACAAATAGATTACTTGTTCAAAAATAACTTAATTAATCGCACAGGCGTATGCAAATGTTTGATAAAGGCAGTACTCAATACAAACGAATCACCCAATCATTAGCGATTGGCTCGTTTATCATTTTCTGTAACCTCTACCTTTTTCAACCTATTTTGCCGCACATGGCGGAGCATTTCCAAGTATCAGAAACCCAAATCAACTGGCTGTTTGCCGCTACGACACTCGGGCTATCCATTAGTTTGGTGCCTTGGGCTATCGCATCTGAAACCTTTGGTCGAAAACCCATTATTCTATTCAGCCTGTTTGCTATCCCATTGATAGGGCTAAGCATGGTGTTCACAACGACCTTGTTGCAACTCGTGATAGCCCGCGCATTCATGGGCGTTGCTGTCGCGGCTTTCGCTGGTGTGGCAGTTGCCTACATGGTCGAAGAGTTAACCCCCAAAGCCTTTGCCGTCGCCATTGGTGGTTACATTGCGGCTAACTCGCTTGGCGGAATCTTTGGGCGTGTACTTGGCGGCTTAATCACAGACTATTTCGATTGGCACGCAACTGTTCTATTTTTCGTGGTCGGTTCATTGCTAGGTGCGCTCTTTATCGCCTACCGTTTACCTGAACAACAGAACTTCAAACCTCAAAAAGGGCTGTTCTTTCACCACAATCGCTCGGTAGTCATGCACTTAAGAAACCGTACCTTGTGGCTCGCGATGTTGATTGGTGGTGCTAACTTTGCGCTGTTTGTTAACCTGTATTCTGTAATGGGTTTCCGGTTGGTATCTGAGCCACACTCCGTGCCCGTTGGTTTAGCGTCACTCATATTCCTATGCTATTTAGCTGGTACTGTCAGTTCTAAGCTATCCAACAAATGGACACAGCGCTTTGAACCTCTGAATGGCATCTTAATGGGTGTATGTATCAGCTTAATCGGGATGTTGATTTCTGCTGTTGATAAGGTCCCGTTCATGCTAGCAGGGTTGTTGTTGATTAGCGGCGGCGCGTTCTTCGCTCATACCCTTGCCTACTCTTGGGTCAGTCAAAAAGCATCGAGTGCAAAAGCTACAGCAACCGCGTTGTACCTTGTACACTATTACATTGGCGGAAGCTTGGGCGGGTTCTTACTCTTGTATTTCTGGCAACTGTTCGGTTGGAATGGTGTGATTGCAGGCGGTTCTATCTTCTATATCGCAATATTTGCTTGGGTTTATCAGTTAAAACAGCTTCAAGTCTCGACTTCTAAACTAGCCGAAGCTTAGCTAGACAAGGTATCCAGTGAATTATTGCTTTTGATTAACGTCCGTTCTGATATCCTACGCAAAATTTCATTTCGGAACCTGCTATGTCGAACACTCAAAGCACAGATCTTCAAACCATCCACGACCAAGTCAAACAATGGTTAGATGATGTCGTTATTGGCCTAAACCTGTGTCCATTCGCAGCCAAGCCACAACGTAATAAACAGATTAAGATCTTTGTGAGTGAAGCGAATACGGAAGAAGCGTTGTTGGAAGACATCATGACGCATTGCGTAGAGTTAGATAACACGCCAGTTTCTGAATTAGAGACGACATTGGTAGTTGTACCCAACATGCTGCAAGACTTCTTCGACTACAACATGTTCATTGATTGGATTGAAGCGCTGATCAAACAGGAAGACTGGGAAGGTGTTTACCAAGTGGCGACGTTCCACCCTGACTATTGCTTTGGTGGTGCGGATCCAGAAGACGATGAAAACCTAACGAACCGTTCTCCGTATCCGGTTTACCACTTGATTCGTGAAGCAAGTATGGAAAAAGTGTTGAAGCACTACCCTAACCCTGAAGCGATTCCTGATACTAACATTGCAAGAGTTGAATCTTTAACGCCCGCGGAACGTCGTCAATTGTTCCCTTATCTATTCAGCTAATTGCAAACAGTTGAACACTGAGAACGAACCAGTTTCGGCTTACGAACCGGAGTGTTCTTGATGATATGGACGAGAAATAAACTGATCTCGTCCATTTTGTTTAGCAATGTACAGGCATTCATCGGCAACTTTGATTAGCTTATCTAACGCCGACATCCTTTGCCCTTTAGTATCCCCTGTGCTCAACTCAAAATGACAGGCACCAATTGATATGGTGACTGGCTTTCGATCCAGTGTGATCTTCTTTATCTCTTGTAAAAGAGCTATTAACTTATCTTCAACACCATTTTGTGTACTATTAGGGTACCAAAGAATGAACTCCTCGCCGCCAAAACGCGCCACAAATTCACCTTCTTGGGTATTCTTGCTCAGCAGATTCGCCACTTTTTTTAATACCGCATCACCCATTTGGTGACCATAAGTGTCGTTGACCTGCTTAAAGAAATCGATATCCACAACAGCCAAGGTCCCTTTCCCTAGAGAACCTTTTAACTGTTCCACTTCTGCATTCAACGTTTTGAACAAGCAACGCCTATTCGGCAAGTGTGTTAAAGGGTCGTACAGAGCTTGGTACTCTAGTTTCTCATTCAGATCTTTGAGTTTTCGTTCTTGTTGTCTTCTAACGAGCTCCACTTCGATCCATGAGGCCATAAGTCTCATCACATCAATATCGAACTCTTTGAACTCACGATGATAGGCCGCTGGGCTTGAAAAGTTTAAGGTGCCATAAAGCTCATCATTAACGAAAATGGGGATACCAATGTAAGACTCTAGGCCAAAAGACTGATACGCAGGATGCGTCGCATACTGATCGTGTTTACCACAATGCTCAATACAGGTAGGGCCAATAGATTTGCAAGTAATCTCGCAATAGGTCGAACAATATTCGAAGGTATCACCGCGATGGAGATCAACATCTTCAGGTTTAACACAGTGTTCAACAAAGTAAGTGTTACCATCAATTTTAGATAAGATACCAATATCTAAGTTGAAGCGTTCAAGGCCCATATTAAGCAACTGAACAATCTGATTATCGAAGCCCTTTCGATAATCGTTGGTGATTTGATACAAGCGGCGTATAACAACTTCGCTTTCACTAGCTTGGTGCATAATGATATCCCACTGCTGCCGAAGTTAGTGACAACATTAACATTTCTAATATAAACAAGAGTAAAAGGGAGAAAAGTATAATAATCAATGGATTTGTGTACAAAATGCCTCATTGATCCAATGAATAAAGGTCGAGTTCTTCGACTTTGCGTTAGCACCCTATTCCTAGCTTTGGTAAAATACTCTATTAACGAAACAGAATGGATAGGAATATGACCCTTTCTCAACTAAGCCAAGAAATCTACGATCACCTTTACCGCGATATTAAAGAGTTCCGCAGTACTTTTGATCTGCCTGTTGCTGCTCCTGAAACCATGGATGAAAAAGGCGATACGCTACATACCTCTCTAGCGATCGAAGAACTGACAGAACTTGCAGAAGCTGACTCTAAAATCGAGCAAGCAGACGCTATCGTAGACAGCGTTTACGTTTTGATGGGACGTTTGGTTCACCTTGGCCAAGCTAAGGTAGAAGACAACCTAGCAATCAGTTATCTGATCGACTTGCTGCTGAATGTTTCTAAGAACCGTTCAATCGACTTTCTGCCTTGTTGGGACGAAGTACATTCAAGCAACATGAGCAAAGTATGTCGTAACGAAGCAGAATACGCTGAAACAGAGGCCTTCTACGCTAAACAAAACATCAAGCTGATGGCGGTTCAAAAAGGCGAATACATCATCGCGAAGTGTGCGGAAGATTTCGTATCTGAAGGCAAGACAATTCGCCAAGGTAAAGTACTTAAATCAGTACACTACCGTCCTGCGAACCTTGAGCCACTAACGGCTTAAGTACGGCTACGACTGAAGCTGTTTAAAGCACCGCGAGCTAAAATAGCAAACGCCACGTTTAAATAACGTGGCGTTTTATTATCTGCCAATGATTTTTAGCGGCGTGCCTATATCAATCGCGCCATGTGATAAGCCGCGACATAATTACCATTTCTAAAAGCAAAACTCGCAGACTCCCCTTCAATAACAAAACCGAACTTCTTATACAGGCTAATCGCTCTTTCGTTATCGGTATAGACCGTTAACTCCATTCGCTTGATGTTAATCCAGTTATCACACAAGTCGATCGCGGTCGCGAGTAACTGACTACCGACGCCTTTGCCTAATACATCGTCTTTAACACCCATACCAAATGAAGCAACATGACGCCTTCTCGGGTTTATACACACTTCCATTCCCAAGTTACCGACAATTTCCCCATCGATCAGCGCGACATAGGAGTATACGTTATCAGGCATATTAGAAATTCGT
This sequence comes from Vibrio toranzoniae, assembly GCF_024347655.1. Classification (NCBI taxonomy): domain Bacteria; kingdom Pseudomonadati; phylum Pseudomonadota; class Gammaproteobacteria; order Vibrionales; family Vibrionaceae; genus Vibrio; species Vibrio toranzoniae. The sequence goes on from NZ_AP025514.1 coordinate 1,713,609, forward strand.
TTTTGCCAGCTTTCCAGAGATGGATTTGGGAGTTGCAGCGTACCAGTATAAGCATTAGTGCATTCGTAGATTTCTTTGATTCCCTTCGCATCTGACGGTTCAGACCGTCTCACTATAATACTCATCGCAACTCCTACTATTATTCTTCACTAATTGTGATGCACATCCTCAATGTGCACCTAAACACACTAACAAATAGTGAATATTAAACAATAGGTTAATTAAGAATGTTTTTGTTAGAGCTACAGGTTGAATAGGTCATGATCCGAAGAGGACATGAGTTTGAGGAACAAAAACCAGAAACGCATATTTCTGGTCTTCTTTTTTATTATTGTGCAAGCGACTAGGACTCTGTTTCCGAATCACTTTTCTCTAAACTCATAACGTTCAAAACAGCGAAGGAAGCAGCCAAAAATAGACCTAATATCCAAACAAAATACCACATGAAAAACTCCTTAATACAGTGAATGGCCATTACGTTCGACATACTCGCTATCGAGTCGCCCAAACATGGTGCGGTAGCTAAAAGCGGTGTAACACAAAATGATGGGCACCATCACAAATGCTACGCCTGTCATTATGTTCAAGGTTAGTTCGCTCGATGTTGAATCCCACAACGTTAAGCTATGGCTTGGGTTAATACTCGATGGAATAATGAATGGGAACATCGAAAAGCCAGCCGTTAAAACAATGCACGCATTAGTAAAACTTGAGCTGATGAAAGCCAGCGCATCCCACTTTAATCTCGCACTCACCAGCGCCAACAGCGGAATGAGCACACTGCCAATCGGCGCAAACCACATCCAAGGGTAAGTCTCGAAGTTGGTTAACCAAGCACCTGTTTCTTCTATCGCTTGTTTGTTTAACGGGTTTGAAACAGCGCTATGGTTCAACTCATTGACAATCAAATAACCATCAATTTGGCTTATCGCTAAACCGCCAATGGCCATAAGACTGGCCACAAATACTGCACTTACCTGCGCCACCAATCTTGCCTTGTTGTATAGCGCATCGGTGGTTTTCATCATCAGCCAAGCGCTGCCTTGCAACAACGCCATCAATAACCCAACAAAGCCACATAACAGAGCAAACGGATTAAGCAAATCAACAAACGATCCGTGGTATTCAACCATGAGCAAACTATTAAGCGAGAAAGGAAGCCCCTGCATCAAATTGCCAAACGCGACACCAAATAAAATCGGCGGAAAGAAGCCTGAAAACGAAATCGCCATATCACATACTTTTCGCCATTGGTCGTTATCTATCTTGGCTCGGTATTCAAGCGCAAGAGGACGTAGCCACAATGAAATAAGAGCCAAGTACATCGCAACATATAAACTTGAAAACGATGTCGCATACACTAACGGCCAAGCCGCAAACAAAGCGCCGCCTGCGGTAATTAACCACACTTGGTTGCCATCCCAATGGGGTGCGATGGAGTTAATCATCACGCGCCTTTCTGAATTGATTTTACCGATGATCGGTAACAACGCTCCGACTCCCATATCGAAGCCATCGGTGATCATAAAACCAATCAGTAAAATGCCAATCAGAACCCACCAAATTAAACGTAATGTGTCATATTCGAACATGAGTCAGTCACCTTATTGTTGAACTTGTTGTGCCAATTTGGCTTCAAGTGATGTTGTTGTTTGTTCATAGTGATAACGCCCTGTTTTCAAACTGCTTGGGCCTTTTTTAGCGACGGTAATCATTAGGTAGCTTTCTACGATAATGAACACGGTATAGAGGCTAAGAATAAGCGCGAGAGACGTAAGTAGGTTCTCGACGGTTTGCGAAGATGCCGCTACGGTTACAGGAAGGATTTCGCCGACTGCCCATGGTTGACGACCATATTCAGCAACAAACCAACCCGCTTCGATTGCTATCCAAGGTAATGGGATTGACCAAAGTGCCGCCTTCAATAACCAAGGCTTTTGAGTGATGTTTTTACGATAGGTTTGTAAGAAAGCCGCACCAAAGACAAACAACATAATGAAGCCACAGCCCACCATGATTCGAAATGACCAGAACAGAGTCCACACAGTTGGAATTGAATCGTCGGCAGCTTGTTGAATTTGCTGTTCAGTAGCATCAGTTACCGTATCTGTGTATCGCTTGAGCAATAAGCCATAGCCTAGGTCATGCTTGGTTTGATCGAAAGCTTGCTCTGTCTCATGTGAGGTATCGCCAGCTCGCAAACGCTCTAGTAATTCATAGGCGATAATGCCGTTTCGAATACGCACTAAATGTTGATCACGCAAGTCATGAAGACCCGTCACTTGCTCGTCCAAAGATCGCGTGGCAATAATCCCCATCACATATGGAATTTTCACAGCGAAGTCGGTTTTCCCTTCCTCTTGGTTGGGTAATCCAAACAAGGTAAACGCTGCAGGAGCAGGTTCGGTGTGCCACTCGGCTTCAATCGCCGCGAGTTTCACTTTTTGAACGTCGCCCAGTTCATAACCAGACTCATCACCCAATACAATAACCGAGATAATGGCAGCCATGCCGAAAGATGCGGCCACAGCGAAAGAACGCTTTGCAAACGCTACGTCTCGACCTTTCAACAAGTAGTAAGAACTCACGCCTAGGATAAACATCGCCCCGCAGGTGTAAGCAGAAGCAACCGTGTGTAAGAACTTAACCTGAGCCACAGGGTTGAGCACCACTTCGGCAAAGCTGGTCATTTCCATACGCATGGTTTGGTAATTGAACTCGGAGCCAATCGGGTTTTGCATCCAACCGTTAGCAACCAGAATCCAAAGTGCAGAGAAGCTAGAGCCCAACGCCACCAGCCAAGTCACAACAAGATGTTGGCGTTTGGATAGCCTTTCCCAACCAATTCGAAAGCCCGGCGACAATGACTTGGAAAACGAACCACAAAGCATAATCTGTTCGCCAGTATCATAGGCTTTGGCGGGCAATGATGTTTGATTACCAACGTGAAGTTCACGATACACATCGTCTTCGATCATCGGGATCTGATGTTGATTCACCAACTCGGCCAGTCGTTGCTTGTTGCTGTCACTCATCGAATAACCGACTGGGTTTTGTGATTCCGTCATGAACCAGCACGCTTTAATGTCCATTGACGCGAACACCGACTCCAACACATCAAGATCGATTCCGGTTTCAGGGTCTGTTGGTATCTCCACTGCCGTTAGGTTTAGCCTTTCAATGGTCTGCAACACACCATAAAACGCTGGATACTCGATAGCGACCAAGTCACCCGGTTCTGTGCAAGATTGCAAACAGAGATTAAGCGCTTCCATCGCACCAGAGGTAATCACGATGTCATCCGGTAGTACATTTAAACCATGCATTTGGTAACGCTGAGCAATTTGTCTGCGAAGTGTTTCACTGCCCGGAGGTAAATTGGTGAGCATGCTGTTATCCGGCATTTGACGGCTAGCGTTGGCTAAGCTGCGCGACAATGCTTGATGCGGGAACAAAGCGGGATCTGGAAACGCCGAGCTAAGCGGAATAATGCTAGGGTCTTTCGCTCGTTGAAGTACATCGTAAAGCAGATCACTGATTTTAACGGAATACGGCTTGATGGCTTTGTGTTGCGCGTTTTTTAAAGTGAATACATTTCTGCGAGGTAACACGAAATAGCCTGACTTCGGCTTTGAGCGTACATAGCCTTGGTCTTCGAGCTGTTGATATGCTTGCAATACCGTCTCGATACTAAGTTTGTACCGCTTACACGCATCTCTAATTGATGGGATCTTCTCGCCACTCAGCCAAATGTTTTGCTCTATCTGATTCTTGATTGTATTGGCGAGTATCTGTGATTTTTTCATCAATAAATTCTTTTCTATCTAATGCGCTTAAAGATTACCAAACTCTGGATACTCGGGGTATTCAGACATTCAAGTTAAACCAAAACCCTACCCTAAACTCAATTACCTCCGTGGTCGACTTGTTTATTTCCCCCATAAGAAAAGGCACCACACTCATCAATCGAGTGCGGTGCCTTAATAACTTAGCTACTTAGTTACTTTAGTTTGGGTTAACTAGCTGACTAGTTAGCTGGACGCCAAACGCCCCATTTGTCATTCTCGTAGGTCGCTTGAGGGTTTTTACCACCTTGAACCCACCATTGTGCTTTCCATGACTGGTTCGAGTAAGTCACGACTTCACCACCAAGGTAAACCTTGGACGAGTCCCACGTGCCTAGGTCTGGGTCAGGAGTCGGATCTGGATCCGGCGTTGGATCTGGATCTGGTGTTACGCCAATGTCATCAGCAATCACTTCGAACGTAAAGGTTTCAACACTGTCGCTTTCAATTGAGCTAGCCATAAACGACAAAGTTTCGTTCGCTGTAATCGCAGTCGTGTCAACCACAATTGAAGCTGTACCGTTGTTTTGAATGCTAACTGCAGAACCTTGAGTTTGAGTTAATGTCGCCGCTTCGCTTGTTGCAATCACAACTTTGTCGCCAGCATTCACTACGTTGTCACTCTTCACTAGCTCATAGATATCGCCTTTCAATGGTTCAACACCACCGTCGCCACCTTCAATCAATGTAAGCTGACCTGAAGCACGGCCATCCTTTGAGTTAAAGAAGTTGCGTGTAGGATCGTTTTGGAAGTACATGTAATGCTGCATTTCATCATGCCAATCACCAATGAACACCGCGCCATCTTTAAACTCTTCATGCCAACCGTTGATTTCAGAAGCCAGCAAACGAGCCCAGTCATTAACGTTTGAAGCGTCGATAGCAATATCAAAACTACGCGCGACTTCACCGTACTTGTTGATGATGTCGTAGTTAACGGTGTCACCGACTTGTGGAGTACCAAATTGTTCTGAAACAAATAGGTCACCACGCACTAGATCAGGCTCAGGTCCTGGCTCTGGTGGAGGGGTTGTATCACCCGCGATAGTGATGTCTGAGCAGTTGTAGAAGCCTTCACCCGCGGCATCGTCACGTTGCCAACGTACGTATAAGATTGCATCGCCAGAACGGTCAGAAGGAATCGTCACGTTGATACGGTATTTGCCACCGCTAACAGGAACATTGCCCACTTCTTGGATAAGCTCTAAGTCTCCCCACTCTAGGCCTTTGCTAAGGTCTGCATTTGGTTTCGTTAGGTAGAACTCCCAGAATGAAGGGTTGTGCGGTGCCGTCGCGTTGAATACATATTCAAATGTACCTGTACTTAGCTCGGTGCGAGTCCAACCAGTGTGAGGCGCACCCATGCCGCGTTTTTGCGAATCATTGGCATAACATAAAGTGCCGTCAGGAATCGCCGCTTTTACAGCATTGATGTTGTTGAAATCTTGAATGTTTTTTGCGTATTCATTACGTTGAACGAACGGGTATGAGCCAGAAATATCTTTCGCTTGAGCACATGCCGCATTTGGGGGTGTACCCGACCAAATACCACCTTGCTCATAACACGTGTTCTGACGCGCGCTTGGAAATTCAGACCAACCATGAGCATTTGCCACTGATGGCACACTCGATAGCATAGCCACACCCACTGCTATTTTTAGAATATTGTTATTTATTGCTGTCACTTTCCCACCCTCTATTAGTTTAACTCTACACACAGCACTAACATTGGCTAACCAACCACCAATACTGTTAGAAGATTTATAGTTTTGACTTGAAGAACAACAAAAAATATATACATCAACACCGTCTATAACAGCGGGGGTTATATTAATAGGAATCGGAATCACACAACTCAAGTAAATGTGTTGTCGATAAATGATGTTGCTTCGAATTATCGATTTTTACCGATACCAAATAATCTTTCTAGCCAAACAAAAGATAACTTTGGTTTTTGACGGAGATGCTTGTTACTTGCGTGTTGAACACAGACTCAAGTTGCTCTGGAGCCAGCACTTGTGCCGCAGAACCAGAAGCTTGTAAAACGCCCTTGTCGAGCAGTAGCACTTGGTCAGCATGTCTCAAGGTCCGGTTCAGATCGTGGTTTGCCATGATCACCGCAATGCCTTTTTGGGCAACTCGTTCAATGAGTTTGTAGAGCAAAGCTTCTTGTGCAATATCCAACGGTGCCGCTGGCTCATCGAGAATCAATAACTTTGCGTATGGGTTAAGTGTCGGCCAAATCTGTAAACACATACCCGCCAAGCGAACACGTTGCCATTCGCCACCAGATAAAGCTTGGATTGAACGATGAAGCTTATCTGCAATGTCTAGCATCTGGCTGATCTCAGCCAAAGCAACATTAATTTCAGCATCAAGGCCATGTGATGAGCTTGGCAGAGACAACGCAAGATATTGGAACACTTCTAAGTTGAAGGCGGGTCTTGCGCTTTGGCACAAGTAGGCACGATGCAGTGATAAGTCTTGCAGCGACAACTCTGATAAGTCTTGCTCATCGAGCTTGATATCGCCTTTGTGCCCATCACCAATGCCCGAGATAGCCTCAAGTAAGGTACTTTTCCCGCTGCCATTGGGGCCGATAACGTGAGTCACCTGCCCCTGTTTGAGCTCAAATGAGAGCGGTAATAAACGAGCGCCGACGCTCAGGCTCTTAATTTGAATCATGATTTTTAATTAACATCCAAATGAAGATAGGCGCACCGACACTGGTGGTCATCACACCCAAAGGTAATTCTGCAGAATCTAATAAAGTACGCGCGCAAATATCAGCAAACACCAACAATGCAGCACCCGCAACAGCAGACAAAGGAAGCAGGTATTTGTTGTCAGTACCAATCGCTAAACGAAGTAAGTGTGGCACAACTAAGCCCACAAAGCTGATCACGCCGCCTAATGCCACGGCACAGCCGACCAAAATAGACACAGCGAAGATTAAGCGCCAACGTAACTTAGGTACATTCACGCCCAACTGAGCAGCGTGTGTCTCCCCTATCATCATTTTGTCTAGCTTACTGCCTTGCAAGCACAACCAAATGATCACGGGAATCATCATTAACGTCAGCGAGTGCTGGTACCAAGTCACGCCACCTAAGCTGCCCATTAGCCAGTACATCAATAAACGAAGGCTGAGGTCGTCACTAAAATAGAACGCCCATGTCACCATCGCACCAGAAAGAATGCCTAATGCGACCCCCACCAACAGCAGCTTGGCCGTGGTGAGCCGCATCACTTTAACCATGCTCACCAGAATGACGGTGAAACAGAGCGAGCCTAAAACGGCGGCAATCATGAAGAGTTCTGGAGTCGGAGCAAACGGTAAGAAGAACAGTACTATCACCATGGCTAGGCTTGCACCGCCAGAAATGCCGAGCACACCTGGTTCTGCCAATACGTTGCCTAATAACACTTGTAAGCTTGCGCCAGATACCGCTAACCCTGCCCCGATAGCAATAGCGGCCAATAATCGAGGTAAGCGTAAATCAATCAGTAGTTTTTGTTCTAACGTGGACAAGGTGCCCAGAGGGGAAATGAAGAGATCGCCAACCATTAAGTAAATGGCACTCAGCGCGACAAGCAGTGCTGCCATCAGATAAATGGCTCTAGTCCATTTGCGCTGTTTTTGGTGAAGAAGTTGTTGGAAATCCATATCAAGCTACTTTGAAAATGTTCGCGTAACCTTACCTGTATCCCCAAATAAACTCAAGGCTCACACCGTAATGTGAACCTTGATATTTCAACCAGTTGAGCGGTTGTTTTCGTCGTTTAAACCCGTGTCGATATTAATCGTACACAAGCTGACCGTGGTCGAATCGTGTTTCAACTTCACACACCATTAGGGCCGCTCGTTGACCAATAGCAACATTACGGTTAGGGAACACCACGGCTTCGTTTTCATTCTTCGCCATTAACGGTTTATCACCATCATGGCCGAAGACTTCACCGTGCTTGAACGCGGTAAAGTTCTCTACAGAATCTGAGAACATGAAATCGAAATCATCATGCAAACGAACAATGGTTCGGCTCACACGATAAGTAATCGTTCGCTTGGGTAAATGCTCTGGCTCAACTTCAGCAATCAAGTTACGCATCGCCAAGTCAAAAGCCGTTAGTTTATCAAGTTGGTTCTCACCAATTCTCGCGACCTGCCCTAGCTCCATTGTCAGAGCTTGCGCTTCGAAGTTTTCAGCGCTGTACCAACTGAACGTGCTGGTTGGTGCATTCGACAACAACACCGCTTCAACGTGAGCACTGTTAATGAAATCAAACAGCGCTTTGCTGCGGACTTCGTGGCGAACCTTAGGGCTCACTGCGAATGAGTAATGCTTAGATAAACGGATTGCACAGTGCAAATCTAGATGCCAGCGAGTGGCAGGTTCCGTATTCTTGTAAAACTCAGTCACCAAGAACTTCAAGTTCTTCGCGATATCCACTTCTCGATTACTCTCGTGCTGTTTTTCATCAAACAGGCGATTCATGTTCACATCAAGAAAACGAGTATGTGCGTTGGTTGCTTCTGGGTGAGCAATGATGAACAAACATCTTGCTGCCACTACTTGGAAGCCTGTTTCAATATCCTCAATGAGCTTATCGATCAGCTCCATTGGTGAAGTTTCGTCACCATGAACACCGGTTGAAAAAATGATGTTCTTGGTTTCAGAATTAAAATCCGCGGGAATCACTTCCAAGACACCGCGTTGATGAAGCTTAATTTGAACACCGTTACTCAGTACGGTCTGTCCTGCAAACACTTCTTGCTCAAGATCTAGGCTGTCAAAAAGAAATGATTGGCGAAAGAGGGTCTTCGTCATGCGCTACTCCTTAATTGCACGGCCGTATGTTAATAAATTGTACATAGAAATTGTGTTGCTAGGATCGCACTTATCAACAGAGACTCCGTTTTCACTCACAAATACTACCCATATATTTTTATATTACCTGATGATCTTTACTCACCGACATCTGTTCCAAATAACTTTCTCTATTTAGAGTCACTTTTAGCTATCTCAGCAAGATAAGAGCCACGTAAGCTAACACAGCTCTTACCTGCTATGAACAGATTGAGATCAATTAATCTTCCTGATTGAGCAATCTTTCAAATTCATCAATTTGAACTTTGACCATGTCGATGCTTTGTTGCCAGAAATCGGCCTGAGTCAGGTCCATTCCCAAATGTTTTTGAACCACTTCTTCCGCCATCATGCTGCCAGTATCACGAAGTAAAGAGACATAATCTTCGTAGAACTGTTCACCTTTTGCATCTCGCTGCGCGTAAACACCTTTGCTGAACAGGTAACCGAACAGATATGGATAGTTATAGAAACTCACTTGAGAAATGCTGAAGTGCAATTTGCTCGCCCAGAAGTAAGGATCAGCTTCTGTCATTGCATCGCCGTACCACTCTTTCCAAGTGGTTTCCATCAAGTCGCACAACTGTTTAGCTGTCAGTTCGCCTTTCTCACGTTGCTCGTAAAACGCTTTTTCAAACTCGAAACGCACTGGAATGTTCACCATCAAAGCGAGTGAAGAAGAAAGCTCTTCCCACAACATTTCGAGCTTCTCATTGCGTGTTTGTGCTTGTTGTAACAAGTGGTCACGAACGATATTCTCAGCAAAGATAGAAGCGGTTTCTGCCAGCGTCATTGGGTAGCGAGTCTTACACAAAGGCATGTCACGCATTACCCAATTGTGAAAAGCATGGCCGAGTTCATGCGCTAAAGTCATTAGATTTGAGCGGCTACCACCCCAAGTCATGAAAACGAGCGGCGTACGTGTAGCAGCAAATTTAGTGCAGTAAGCCCCTAAACGCTTGTTGGCAGCAGGTGCAGCATCAATCCAACCATTCTCAACCATCAAACCCACAAACTCAGCCATCTCTGGATTGACTTCATCAAAAGCAGTTTTGATTACTTCAATCGCCTCATCAAAAGAATAAAGCGTAGACTCGCTGTCACCGAGCGGTGGCATTGCCGCTAAATGGTTCCAAGGTTTCATTTCATCTAATCCGTGAACTTGTGCCATTAACAGACCGGCTTTCTGTCCAATGTTACGATTAGCTTTTGCCACCGACATCATGGTGTCTAGTGTTTCTGGCACGATGCGGCTGCCGTGTAGGCTTGGATCAAGAAAATGCACATCACTAATTTTCGAGCGCTTTTTGTTTTCTGTCAGTCGCCATCCCGCCAATGCATTTAGAATCGAAGCAAAAGATTCTTCGTGCGTCTTCATTGCGCTTTGAACCGCTCGCCATGCCGGTTCTTGTTTCTCGAATTCACTGCCATACAGTAAACTAACCGCTTGGGAAAAACCGAGAGCTTCTTCTTCACCTTGAACCTTTAAAGACAACTTCAAAGAACCCGTTAGGTTGTCGTATAAACGACCCCACGCGTCACGACCATCAACCTTCATTGCTGCTAATAGCTGCTCTTCAGCCACACTAAGTCTGCTGCTCGATAATTTTCGTGAACTTTCAATCGCAAAACGTTGGCCTGCGACATCCACACTTTCATGCTCTAGAACGGCATCAATAAATTCTGGTTCAGCGTGAATCAATGTGTCTTCATACGGGCTAAACGCTTGAGACATTTCAGAGTTCAACTTCGCGACACGGCCAAGCAATGCTTTGGCTTCTGTGTGTGTTGCATCTACCGATGCGTGGCAGTTGGCGAAAGTATTGATGGTGCTCAGTAACGTGCCAGCCGCTTCTGAAGTCTGAATGGCGTTTTGCATTGCTAGAATGACATGGCGTATTTCAACATGCTGGTACAACAGCTCAATACACTGTTGAATGAGTTCAATATCCTGTTCGATTTTTGCATCATCTAGATCGCGATAAGCAATACTGAGATCCCAACTTGGTGTGGTCATGACTAAATTCCTTTCACGTGGGTAACGGCTAAAACCACCGTCTTACACTTTTAATATATTAAAAAATTGATATCACTGTGTATTTTTGATTGCTTACAGAACAGGCAGCCCTATCGCTTTAACGCTGATAAAGCTTTGTGCAAACTGAGTGACTTGAATATGGGTAATTGAGGCATTCTCAATCGATAATTTCGAGTACAAACTTGGATTTTTCCAATCAATATCAAGGCAGTGCGCTAGCAGAACTCGAATCACACCACCATGAGTAATCAACAATAAATTATCACTTGGATCGCTAAAAAGTTGCGCCCAAGCTTGAGTTACTCTGTCGTGGAAGCTCTGTAAACTTTCGGCACCAGTCAGTTGATGGTTTGCAGGGTCTTGCCAAAACGTTTCTAGCATCAACCATTTATCTTTAATCTCATCAAATGCGACACCATCAACCTCCCCGAAATTCATTTCTTGAAAGCCTGATGCCGTCGACAGAGGTACAGACATGCGCTGTGCATACAGGTTTGCTAGATCACTGCATCGTCTTAATGGCGAGGTAACCACACCATCAAAAGAGACATCGTGTTGCACCAAGGCTTCACAAATCTGCTGTTGAAGGTTTGGGTTAACCAATACGTCAGATACACCGTTCAGAGCCGTTTTACCTTCTACTTTTCCATGCCTCAGCAAGTAGATATTTTTGGTTGTTCCATTTTCCATGTGTGTACCTAAACTTAGGAATGAGTCTAACAATTCGACGATTTCAAGATCAATGGCAACCCTGCGGCGACCAATGTGACTCGTTCAACCACGCGAGCTAATGCTTGGTTCATGCGCCCCGCATTATCAACAAACAAGCGCGATACTTTTCCTAGCGGAACCACACCAAGCCCAACTTCGTTAGACACGATGATAATTTGCGCCGGACTTTGCCCTACGACTTGCACCAAGTCTTCGACCATTACTTCAACCTGTTGATTGGTTGCGTCATCGCCCAATTCAAAGATGATGTTGTTAAGCCATAGTGTTAAGCAATCAATCAGCACCACATCACCTTGATTAAATGACAGCAGTTTCGTGGCTAATTCGACAGGCACTTCATGCTCAGTCCACTGTTCACTACGGCGATCTTTATGATGAGCGATGCGTTCTCGCATTTCATCGTCTAGATAGGTGGCAGTCGCTATGTAATGCAAACGCCCATTTGAACATCCAGTCAGGGCACTTAACGCTTGTTGCTCTGCATAACTCGATTTACCAGAACGAGCGCCACCTAAAACAAGATGGTGATTAAGCTGATGATCTTGATTATTCGTTGTCATAGTTCGCCCTTAAAGCTTCGAGTCAGCATAGGAATCCGTTATAAAAAGCAGCGGTAAATACAACGTAAATCATCAACTCCATCAATTGTTGAGCCGCACCCAAACAGTCACCAGTAAAGCCGCCAATTCGTGCCATTAGCCACTTTTTGAAGCTCACTCTAAACAAACAAGCAATCACAGCTAAAACAAACGTAAACGCCAACCCAAACCACAAGCTTGGCAACAGACCAACCAAAATAAGGAAAACAAGTTCGCCCTTGGTTTGTTTGTTGGCCAGTGGCTTACTTTTACTGGTATCTAGATCGCTCACATAAGGCATGTCATAAATCAGTGATGCGGCAATCGCGCGGCTAAAGGTGTAGCTCGTGACGATCACCATAAACAGCCCGGTCATGCTGACAAGCTCATTCAATAGCACCCATTTTCCAAACAGAGCCATGACGAGAGCAGATGCGCCGTATGTACCAATGCGACTGTCTTTCATAATGGTCAATCGGCGTTCCAACGTCATGCCGCCACCAATGCCATCCGCCATATCGGTTAAACCATCTTCATGGAACGCACCGGTAAGCATCAAGCTAAAACTCATCATCAAGAAGATGGCCACTGCACTCGGCAGTATGGCATCGAGTAGCAAAAACACACCGCCACACAGAACACCGAGTAACAAACCAACCGTTGAAAAGTAACGCCCAGAACGGTTCATTCGCTCCGATGAATAGGGTGTATTCTTCGGCATTGGCAAACGAGAAAAGAAGCCCATTGCCAATGAAAACAGTTGCCATTGATAAACAGCGCGATCTTTCAATGATCTTTCTGGTGCATCACTCATTAAACAGTGACTCCTGCACTTTCGAAGCTCGCCATGTTGTTATAGAACTCGGCTGCCGCACGAATAATTGGCATAGCTAGAGCTGCACCCGTGCCCTCGCCCAATCTCAATCCAAGATCGAGCAGCGGTTCAGCGTCTAGCAGCTCTAATAAGATTTTGTGCCCGGACTCTTCAGAGCGATGTGCAAAGATCATGTAGTCACGGCAATTCGGTTCAATTAAGGTCGCGACATACGCAGCGACTGACACAATAAAACCATCGACCAATACTGGAATTCTGTTTTGATAAGCGCCAAGGAAAGCACCGACCATTTGCACTATTTCGTAACCACCGACTTGAGCTAAAATCGATTTAGGATCGAGTCCTTTGCAGCGAGCAACACCTTGCTCAACCACGGCCACTTTGCGGGTAAGCTGTTGGTTGTTGATACCGGTACCTAATCCAACACATTCAACCGCAGTCCGGTTTGTTAGCGCACTTAAAATCGCTGAAGCGCTGCTTGTGTTGCCGATACCCATTTCACCAAACATGATGACATTCGAACCGTTCGAAATAGTTTTGGAAACAAGCTGAGCGCCGAGTTCTATGCCTCGTTCCACCGCTTCTAAGCTCATCGCCGCTTCATTAGCAAAGTTATTGGTTCGAGTACCCAAACGCTGGGATATCAGCATCGGGCTCTCAGATTCGACTGGTAACAAAATTCCTGTGTCGACCACCTTAATATCGATATCATTCACTGCACAAAAACAGTTAATCGCCGCGCCGCCGTTTAAGAAATTCAACACCATCTGCTGTGTAACTGCACTTGGAGCAATACTCACGCCTTCATCAGCAATACCATGATCGCCTGCAAAAATGATGATGCTCGGCTTATTCAATTCGATGTGTTCAACCGCAGACTCTTGACCCTGACTTTGAATTAGAGCCAGTTGATGAGCGACCTTTTCCAGTAAACCAAGAGCGCCTATCGGCTTAGTTTTTTGGTCAATGCGATGTTGGATGTGCTGTGAGTATTTTGTATCTAGCATAAAATTAGTGGCACTTAGGTTAAGGTATGAGGTTTAGCGCTCTTATTCGGCTGAAGCTAAAATAGATAACGCTTACTTAGGACGAGCGACAGAGAACACATTGGATAGCGTGGCGTATTCACCCCCACCCAATCGAGATAAAGGATCCAATGCTAGTGCATCAATCTTCAAGCGATCGCTCTCTTTATCGATCACACCTTCAGAGATATACACCAGTTCAACCTGAGCAAAGATAAGGCTTTGCGGTACTTCACCGACTTCTTTAACTTCATACAATGTGCAACCAAAAGCCACAGCGCACTGCTTCAATCTAGGTAAAGAAAAGCCTTCAAACTCAACCAACTCGATATTATTCGCGGTTACTTCAGACTCACCATGATCGAGCGTGGCTGCCGTGGCCGTCATTACTTCGGCAGAACTTGATGAAGCGATATGTATGACCAACTTGCCCGTTTCAAGGGCATTTCGAGTGGTGTCTTTGATTTCTCCCGACGGCTTTTTACCAACCGACAACATAAGTAATGGCGGGTTACTTGAAACAGGCGTGAAATAAGAGAAAGGCGCTAAGTTGAACGCTTGATCAGAAGATTCCGTCAATGCCCATGCAATAGGCCTAGGCACAACAGTCTGTGTCATTAGATGGTAGATCTGAGTAGGAGCAAGAGTATCAAGTTTTAGGTTCATAGCTCATCCTTGGTCTATGTGGAATATGAGTCAGTTTACGTGTTAAGCAACCCGGTATCTATGGTTATGTAACAGAAACGCAGAGAGTGTTCTTAATTTAAACAGTTCAGCTTCTTTTCTGAACAAAACAATCATAAAACATAAAATTCATACCAACTAACCGCAAATCTCAATCACTTACCTTTGTCACTTTTATCTCTGATACAAACAGCTCGCATGAATCATAATATCTCTATTAATAAGCACTCTATAAATAAACTCGAGATTAATAAAAGCTCACACCTTAACTCCCGGCAGTCTTTTGGCTTTCTATCTCACCACATTTTTTAAAATCTGGTTTACTTATTAAGCAACCTTCAAAAACTATCTTTAAATTTTATTCGCTTAAAATTAAAACACTGTTTATATTAAACAAGCACTTGCAAGCAGGTTAAGGATAGCTATGAGCATTTCTGGAGACAAAACATCGGTCGTTGTAGCTGGCGCTACAGGGCTAATCGGCCGTCATGTAATGAGCTTGCTCATCGATGAACCCGCGGTTGACCATATCTATGCCTTATCCCGAAGAGCATTAGATTCACAGTATAACTCCGACAAACTTCACACACTCATTCACAGTGATCTGCAAGTCACGAGTTGGGACGATACCAAAGCAACGCCTAATCTCGGGGTTATCTGCTTAGGTACAACCAAGAAAAAGGCAGGTTCAAAAGAAGCACTACGCAAAGTCGATGTTGAACTTGTCAGCCAAGTAGCCCAATCCATGAAGTTTCTCGGCGTCCAACGAGTTGCAGTGGTGTCAAGTTACGGCGCGTCGCCAGATTCTTATTCACATTACCTTCGCTGCAAAGGGCAAATGGAGCAAAACCTAAAACGTATCGGTTTCAAACAACTTTTTATAGCGCGCCCGGGGCCACTGATTGGTGATAGAGATGAACCAAGGGCCGATGAAAAACTCCTACACAGTGTCTTTCCTCTGCTGTTGCCATTGATGTTTGGCAAATTCAAAAACCTTCGCCCGATTCAATCAAAAGATGTGGCACAAACCATGTTGTTCCGATTATTCGATAATAACTTCCAAAATGTCGAAATTTATTCTTCAAGTGACATGCTCAATTTATTAGCAAAATATCGCTAAAAAGCTCATCTATTAATCACAATGTTGGATATCCATGCTCCCTAATGTGTGGATATTACTTATCGTTCTAATAAATTACTTTTCCTTATTTTACGTTTTGTTACAGAACGTTATCTTACCCTGCAGTATTCGCGCTAATACCTTAGCGCTCTATTAATTTGAAGTTATTCATAAGGAAATTAAATGTCATTCCCAGCTATCGCTGCCCTAGCGATATTCATTGGTATTCTCTTCTTTCTATATGGACAGCAGAAAAAAGAAAACACTCTTTCTCGACTTGTTTTACTCGGCTTAGTTTTTGGTAGTGTATTCGGCTTAGGCCTACAGCTGTTATTTGGTGAAGGTAACCCTATCATCAAAGAGACGTTAGACTGGGTAAATATTGTTGGTCGTGGCTACGTTGGCCTACTAAAAATGGTGATCATGCCGTTAGTATTGGTATCAATGATTGCCGCTGTTGTGAAGCTTGAAAAAGGCGGTTCACTCGGTAAAATTTCTAGCATCACAATTTCAGTATTGTTAGCAACAACTGCGATTTCTGCAATCGTTGGTATCGCAGTGACTCAAGCATTTGGGCTTTCAGCGGAAGGCTTGACTGAAGGTGCTCGTGAAACTGCACGTATTGCAACATTAGAAAGTCGCATTGGCAGTGTAGCTGATCTGACGATTCCACAAATGCTGGTTAGTTTCATTCCAACAAATCCATTTGCAGACTTAACGGGCGCTCGATCTACTTCTATTATCGCGGTAGTTATCTTTGGTGTGCTAACCGGTATTGCAGCACGTAAAGTGATGGCAGAGAAAGAAGAGCTAGAATCACCAATCCGTACATTTGTTGAAGCGGCTCAGTCTATCGTTATGCGTTTAGTTAAGATGATCATGGCGCTAACGCCTTACGGCATCGCAGCGTTAATGGCGAAGGTTGTTGCAACGTCTAGCGCGTCTGACATTCTAAGCCTACTAGGTTTCATCGTAGCGTCTTACGTAGCGATCCTATTGATGTTCGTGGTTCACGGCGTGTTAGTTTCTTTTGTTGGTGTCAACCCGAAAGAGTACTTCCAAAAAATTTGGCCTGTACTGACTTTTGCTTTCACATCGCGTAGCTCTGCTGCATCGATCCCACTGAACGTAGAAGCTCAAATTACTAAGCTAAACGTACCACCAGCGATTGCAAACCTATCTGCGTCTTTTGGTGCAACGATTGGTCAGAATGGCTGTGCAGGCATCTACCCTGCAATGCTAGCAGTCATGGTTGCGCCAACAGTCGGCATCAACCCAATGGATATCAACTTCATTCTGTCTCTGGTTGCGATTATCACAGTAAGCTCATTCGGTATTGCCGGTGTGGGCGGCGGTGCTACTTTCGCGGCACTTATCGTACTGCCAGCGATGGGCCTTCCGGTAACTATCGCAGCATTGCTTATCTCTATCGAACCACTTATCGATATGGCACGTACGGCACTTAACGTTTCAGGTGCGATGACGGCAGGTACCATTACAAGTCGTCTATTGGGTAAGAAAGACAAAAAACAGGATTTAGAACAAGCGAGCGCTTAATAAATGACTGTCTGACTCTCCACTCTGAAACAGAATAAATAAAAAGACCGATGTTCGTACATCGGTTTTTTATTTCCCCCTACTGCTTAGTAAGCATAATTTCCTACCTAGTTCACTAAACGGCTCATCAACGACAATATTAGACTTACCCTTGAAACAAATTTGCGAACAGTGCTCAAATGGTTACGAACAACAAAGGTTTCTTCTGGTTGATTAATACCAACAAAAAATGCAGCGACAACCTAAGGTTGTTCGCTGCATTTTACTGTACTTTCTTCTTTACTATAGCGGCTCTTGACGAAAGCTATGTAAAAGAACTACCACATTAGATCATCAGGGATAACGAAGTCTTTATACGGGTCATCTTCGTCCACTTCATCAGAGCTTGCTGCTTGAGTATCAACAATAGATTCTTCATCACGCATCGCAATCTTGTTCGCTACCGATGTGGGAATCACAACATAACTTTCGCCTTGACGAGCAATACTCAGGATACCTTTACTTAGTTGCTTTTGAGTCAGCTCTTCTACGTATAAGTATTTGACCAAAGTACCGTCAGTGAAGTTGTATTTGATATCACCATCTTTTTGTTCGATCTTGTTCATCTCAATCAGTTGCTTTACCTGAGCTTTAATCTCTTTGCTCAGTTGCTGTTCTTTCAACTGTTGGTTTAACTCTTTGTCTTTCGTTTGCTGCGCCAGTTTCGTTTCTTCTGCTGCCGCTTTTGCTTCACGAGCTTGAACGCGAGATTTTTTAGAGCCTTTCTTCGCCTTCTTTAATTTTTTCTCATTTACCAAGCCAGCTTTAAGCATCTGTTCTTGGAGTGTTAACTTTGCCATGACTTTCCCAGTTAAGGATTAAAAACGGCACTATCATACCTGTTTTTATGGTTTCTGTTTACTGAACAATCGCAAAATATACGCCTATCACTCACACACTTCTATATCGCAGTCCAAACCTCATCATACATACACCGTCTAGCTCAAGACCGCCGCTCATTGATCATACGAATAGCACATGGTAAACAACGAACCATAGACACATATCTACATCTGATTACCATACTCAGTTTCAACCAATAAACTTAACAAACAGAAGTTTGGCATATCTCTCATATTTGAACAAACACCTAGAGTTATCACTCCAATGTCATAAGTTTTGACTACGTTATTCTAAACATCAATCAGTAAGGATAACGTAACACATGAAAACTCAATGGACTTGGTTAGCTGCACTAATGGCATCAACATCAATCGCCTCGACGTCCGCGATGGCAGATACAGACGT
The DNA here is from genome assembly GCF_024347655.1 of Vibrio toranzoniae. Classification (NCBI taxonomy): domain Bacteria; kingdom Pseudomonadati; phylum Pseudomonadota; class Gammaproteobacteria; order Vibrionales; family Vibrionaceae; genus Vibrio; species Vibrio toranzoniae. Next base: position 1,732,178 of record NZ_AP025514.1, read on the forward strand.
ATACCTCACCAACAACACCAATCAAATCATGACCATTCAAGCTCGTCACAGTGGTACAGACTTACTTGAGCTCGGTAACGAGTGGCAGCAGCATGTCGAACAAATAGGGCCTTGGGAGACCAAAAAATTGATCAGTTTCAATCGTTGGACTGGCGTAAAATCTGGGGAAACGTATGAGTTTGACACTGTGGTTTCAAATTCCATTGGGGAAACAGTCACACTGAATCAAACCATGGAGGGGCATTGGTATAACTCATCATTACAACATGGTTTGAGTGCGGCCGACATTGGTTTAGCACTGCACGATGACCGCGACATTCACCGTCGTTCGACCGATGCTTTTTACGAAAACACAGAACTGGCGCTCAAAGCTGACTCAACCGCCCGCTACGATGATATTTACTACACCATCACCCCACAGAAAGTGGACGAACAGCCAGAGCCAGACGCCAACACGCTGAAAGTCATGACCTACAATATTTGGGCCCTGCCCGCTATCGCTTCCCATATTGGGGACCGTTACGATCTCATCCCCCAATACGTTAAAGGCTATGACGTGTTGGCGCTTCAAGAAGTCTTTGCCAACGGACGAGGCGAGTTTTTGCGTGAACTCGCGAAAGAGTATCCTTATCAAACCAAAATGCTCGACAAAGATGGTATCAACATCTATGACGGTGGCGTGATTATCGTTAGCCGCTATCCAATTGTTAATGAAGCACAATACGTTTTCCCGGATTGCACGGGAACGGATTGTTTCGCGGATAAAGGCGTAAATTACGCTGAGGTCATTAAGAACGGTCAGGCCTACCATGTGTTTGGCACTCATACTGCTTCGTTCGATACGGACACAGCTCGTGATTACCGACAGCGCCAGTTTAGACAGATGCGAGAGCTTGCACAATCACTGGAGATACCAACATCAGAAACGGTGATTTACAGCGGTGATTTCAACGTGAACAAGCTTAAGTTCCCTAGCGACTACCAACAGATGTTCGCTAACCTGCAAGCCGTTGAGCCAGAATATTCAGGTTATACCGCTTCAACCTTTGATCCTCGCATTAATAACTTTGCTGGCGAGCCAATGTCTGGCGGGGAGAATGTTGAATACTTGGATTACGTGGTGGTGAGTTCAGAGTACGGACAAAAAGCTCACAACAATAACCGCGTTGATATTCCTCGCTCGACCAGCAGTGAATTATGGAAGCACTACAACCTTTCAGATCACTTCCCTGTTAGTGCTGTCATCAAGTAACGCGGTGAACAAATAATGCATCGAGTTATATTAATCCTAATGCTCGTCGTTGTGACGAGCATTGTTGGCTATTCATGGTCATCAAAATCGATTGAAACACCGCAACCTTCTGTCCAACACACAGAAGCAAAACAGTACGTTTCTAAAGCGACTGATGACAATCGTCCCATATCCAATACAACAGGCCATTCAAACAATTCGGTCTCGCGAGGTAAACAAATCCAAGCGAAAAAATCACACGAAAAAGCGTATGCAGAGAACTTAACTGAACTTAAAGGTAAGGCGCTGGTGAATCAACTCGATGAATTTTGGAAACTTTGCCAACAAGCTGATAACTGCACTGAACAACTCGCCCAGTTGAAATCTGACTTACCAGAAAAATGGCTGAAGTTATTGAGTGACTACCCGCAACTTTCTGCCGACTGGCAAGTAGCAGAAAGCGCGATTCAACTCGAATCCATCGACTCTCTGGAAGAGCGTGTTGATCTGTTTAAGCAGTCTGCAGAACAGGTTTGGGGAGAGCTAGCCCACCAGATATTTGCTGATCAATTTACGCATTTGGACTTTACGCTCAGTGCAAGCACACTTAAGGAAGTTGAAGCGACTGATTTTATGTTGCACTACCAAAAGCTGATCGCTGAATGGGAGAATGAAACAGAAACATTAAACGTAGAGACTCCGTCTCAAAAATACGAACTTGCTGTCTCCTTGCTACCAAACAGCTACAGCTCTAGCGAGTTAGCGACTATCAAGTCAAAACTTCAAGAGACATATTTAGATGAGGCACAAGCCGATAATATTGCCGTGCGCGAACAGCAAATGGCGCAACAACACCAGGCTGTGAGGGCTTATCACGAGCAGCTTGATCAGCTCAAAGCGACCTTAGACTCTCAACGCTCATCAAATTATGCAACTTGGACTCAACAAGAATGGGACAGTTACTATCAACAGCAAGTCACCAATTTCCGGGAGCAGTTTTTTAGTAAGTAACGCTTTAACTTAAACCGTCACGAAACTGCGTGGGCGTTTTGTGCAGCCAGCCTTTAAACGCCCTTCTGAAGTTTGCAGGATCACTATAACCGAGCCTTTCACCGATATCGTCGATGCTCATGGTTGTACCGAGCAGTAGTTCTTTGGCTAACTCAACTCGAACTTCGGTAAGTAAGCCTTGATAGCTCGAACCATGATTTGTCAACTCTCGCCTTAAAGTGCGGGAACTACAGCCAAACTCATCCGCGAGTTGTTCAATATTTGGGAAGTTGCCTGCGGTTTGATAGAAGATCGTTTTGATCTGACTCGTCAGCAGGTGCTTTGAATCGAGAGTTTCTACTATCGACTGACAAGAAGCGAGATAGCGTTTGAGCGTTGTGGTATCACGCGTGGCTAATGTTTTTGATAGAACCGAAGCGCCGAAGCGCAGTTCGCAAAAATTGTCTCCAAAAACCACCGGACATTGAAAACGCTCTTCATAAAGCTTGGCGTAACTTGGCTGTTCATAAGGGAAAGAGAGTGTTTGAATGGCTAATTGGTCTCCCGTTAACTCCTTGAACAATGAAACAATCGAACTAAGGAAATACTCGTTACAGAATGGAAGTAGCTCTCCTACCTCCAAGGTGTTTTCAATTTGAATTACCGCGTGTTCAGTATCAACAATCAGCTTAACCGAGAATATAGGCCCATTTAATCGCAGGTATTTAAAGCCAGACTTAATAGCTTCGCCTACGTTGTGACTGGTCGACAATGCATAACCCAACACACCAAAATGGCTCAAGCTGGCATGTTCTCCCAACCATAAACCCAAACCATCATGTGGAAAGCTTTGGCTAGCCACACTGAAGATAGACAGTTTATCCGCGTAAGTCAGCTTCCCATTTGGGTTTTGCCAATCTAGGCTTTCTAACCCAGCACTAGCAAGCAGCGTGTCAATGTCGGCACCTCTTTGCGCTAGTGTATTCAGCAACAACGCAACATCCAATGTGCCTAATTGGTGGCGATGCTCCGTTGGCATGTATTCAGCGATAATTTCCAATTGTCCCTCCTTATCAGAACGTGCGCATCACTAATGTGCCGTGGCAAAGTCGTGATTCACCGCAATTTTTGTCCGAATATGACCTCCAAATTTTACGTTACTCGTCGCACAATGCTGTTAATTGTTAAATTTATGTGAACCATCGCAATGATAAAAACGAATCCAGCCCCACACAGTTTGATTGATTTTAATGGTCAGCCGACAATTGGACATTTTGATGGTATCCCTAAACAACTGAATATCGATAACTTTGACTACCGAAATACAATGGATGCAAAAGCAACCCCTTGGCAGAAGCACTTCCATTACAAGCAATTTCAATTTGTAAGCATTGTTACCGAGACACACATCATCGGTGTTGCTATTGCAGATATTCGCTACTTGGGCTCAGCATTTTGTTATCTGTACGATATCGAAAATAACCACCTAGAAGAGTGCTCTTGGTTAAGGCCGTTAGGGTTTGATAAACAGGTGGCTACTTCGCCATTTGACGGTACAACGTCCATTGCAAACCAACGCATCACCTTTGATATTGCAGGAGGACAATGGAAAGTTCGCTTGAGTACCAAGCACATCAAGGCCGATATCACTTTAGAACCTGAGACGAATAGCTTACCCATAGCGATGTGTAGCCCAACGGGTTACTCGGGTTGGACCTACACCCAAAAGCATAACGCGTTAAAAGTAACGGGCAGCCTTGAGATTAACCAACAACCTATTTCCCTAGAGCAAGCTCGTGCTGGCTATGATTTCTCTGCGGGATACATGAGGCGCGAAACCAGTTGGCGGTGGGCGAGCATCAACACACAATCCAATAATACCGACATTGGCCTCAACCTCGCAGCAGGTGTCAATGAAACTGGAGGATGCGAAAACGTATTGTGGGTGAATGGAACCAGACATCTGCTTAACTCAGTACAGTTTACGTTCAATCGCCAATATGCGGATTTACCTTGGCAGATAACATCACAAGATGGACGCATTAACCTGACCTTTACGCCCCTTAATAACCGCAGCGAAAAGCTCAACTTATGGCTGCTCAAAAGTAACTTCCGCCAGTTTATCGGTCACTTTTCTGGCTCAATTAAAGACAGCGACGGTATAACCCATGAGATCGACAGTGTAATCGGCCTAACGGAAGATCATTTTGCTCGCTGGTAGAAGCAACACTCCAGCTCTGATTCTCAAACACGAGTATACGAATAGGACCCAGAAATGAATTTCGACGCATTGAACAATCACCCGGAATGGCTACTGCTAGTATTAGCCCCTCTATTCGGAATCTGTATGCTGGCCGAGTATTTTATTGGTCAGAAGCAAGGTCAATTACCAGACAATTCGAGTTACAAGCTATCGGAAGTCATGTGTAACTTCACGTTAGCAGGCATGCATCAGCTATCCGATTTGTTAACCGGGTTGCTGATCGTTCAGCTCTATCTTTGGCTATTTGGTTGGCGCTTAATGGATATTGAAATGGGAGTGTTGAGTTTCGTTGTATTGATGGTTCTACAAGACTTTTTTTACTACTGGTTTCACAGAGCAAGCCATCGAGTTCGCTGGATGTGGGCTGCACACGTAGCGCACCACAGTTCAGAACGCATGAATTTCAGTACCGCATTTCGTCAGAGTTTAATGTACCCAATCGCGGGAATGTGGTTATTTTGGGTGCCACTAGTCATCATAGGTTTTGATCCTAAATGGGTGGTGTTTGTGGTGCTGCTTAACCTTGGACTGCAGTTCTTTGTGCATACCCAGTGGATACGAAGCTTAGGCCCGATGGAACATCTCTTCAACACGCCATCACATCACCGGGTTCATCACGGCAGAAACCCGCAATACATCGATAAGAACTATGCTGGCGTGCTTATTATCTGGGACAAATTATTTGGTACGTTTGAGCCGGAAGTTGAAACGGTTCGTTACGGCGTCACCAAACCGATAGAGAGTTTCAACCCCATAACGGTGACCTTTCAAGAATGGAAAGCCATATTCAAAGATTTGAGGAACCGAGAGTTAACCATGAAACAGAAAGTCAAATTGATACTCTCCCCTCCGTCGGATTAAACGAACAATAGACAGATTGTGTTGACTAAGAAACGGTCTCAACGGAACTCAAAAGCATACCCACGCGACTCGATTGAAGAGTAAAGCACCGTTTTCCGGCAATTTATTTGTGATCTGGGTTGCACGCGTACCACATCCTGTCAGATACTGAGCAAAACTAACCTTTAGCCACAGTAAACGGCCCCCGCTTGCTGTTCAGGAAATTCAATGAGTTCAGATAATCAGCCAACCTACTTCTTTTTCGATTACGAAACATGGGGCGTGAGCCCGGCAAAAGACCGTCCAAGTCAGTTTGCGGGTGTTCGTACCGACCAAGATTTCAATGTTATCGGAGAGCCTTTGGTTATCTATTGCCAGCCTCCTGCTGATTATTTGCCTGCACCTGAGGCCGCATTGATCACTGGTATCACGCCACAAAAAGCAATGACTCAAGGCCTACCTGAACCTGAGTTTATCGCTAAGATTCATGCCGAACTTGCTAAGCCAAACACCACAAGCCTTGGCTACAACAGCATCCGATTCGATGACGAAGTAACGAGATACACCTGTTACCGTAACTTCATTGATCCGTATGCATGGAGTTGGCAAAACGGTAACTCACGCTGGGATCTACTCGACGTAATGCGCGCCGTACATGCACTTCGCCCTGAAGGTATTGTTTGGCCAGAGAATGACGAAGGCTTCCCAAGTTTCAAACTGGAACACCTCTCTGTGGCAAATGGCATTGAACACGAAAACGCGCACGATGCGATGGCCGATGTTATCGCGACTATCGAATTAGCGAAAAAGCTGAAAGCCGCACAACCTAAGATGTTTGATTACCTCTACAACATGCGCCACAAACGTAAATTGAACGAGTTAGTCGACATCGTAAACATGACACCTCTAATGCACGTATCAGGTATGTTCGGCCGTGATTGTAATTACACCAGCTGGATTGTGCCTATGGCTTGGCACCCAACCAACCAAAATGCCGTTATAGTGGTGGATTTAGCAAAAGATCCAACACCTTTACTTGACCTAGATTCAGAAGCTTTACGTGACAGGCTCTATACTAAGCGCACTGAACTTGCTGAAGACGAGTTACCAGTACCAATCAAATTGGTTCATTTAAACAAGTGCCCTATTCTTGCGCCAGCAAAAACGCTGACCGCAGAAAACGCGGAAACTATTGGTATCGACCGTCAGCAATGTTTGAAAAACTTGGCACTGTTACGCGAACATCCAGAAATCCGTGAAAAATTGATTGGTTTGTACTCACACGAAAGAGAGTACAAGAAGAGTGACGATGTCGACACTCACCTTTACGATGGTTTCTTCTCACCAGCCGATAAAACAGCGATGAACATCATTCGTGAAACAGACCCAAACAACTTGGCGGCTTTAGATATTACTTTTAGTGACGAACGAATTAAGCCTTTGTTGTTCCGTTATCGCGCTCGCCACTTTCCATGGACGCTCGACGAATCTGAACAATTGAAATGGGCGAACCATTGTCGTGAGTTCTATGAGAGCCACTTAGAAGAGTACATGCTGAATCTAGAAAATCTCGCGCACAAGCATGAAAGTGACGAGAAGAAAATGGCGATCTTAAAGGCGGTTTATCAGTACGTTGAAAAGTTAGCTAGCTAATTCCATTATCAAGAGACATGACACTTTGAAAGAAAGATTGATCCAACTGGTTTACTGCTTAATCTCCTTCACCTTAATCATAGGTGCTCTCACAGCAGGAAATGCATTACAGCAATTTTTGGAAACCTCAATTCCCGGTAGTATTTTTGGCATGTTGATTCTGTTTTCCGCTATGGTGATTGGTATTGTCCCTCCACACTGGGTACAGCCCGGTGCCAGCTTGATTATTCGTTTGATGATCTTGTTGTTCGTTCCAATCAGTGTTGGGTTAATGGATCACTTCGAATTGCTTATCGCCAATGCACTGCCAATCATGGCCAGTGCCGTTGGTGGAACGCTCATAGTCTTGGTTTCGTTATCTTGGTTCTTAGACCGCTTACTTTCGAGAGGTAAATAGTCATGTGGATTCTACTGACTATTGTGGTATTTCTGTTTGCTCGTTGGGTAAGCCAAAAAGTGAACTCTCCGCTGTGTAATCCTTTGTTAATCAGCATTGGCATCATTATCCCAGTTCTAATGTTCTTCAAAGTCCCCTTTGAAGCCTATTACGCAGACAACACTTGGATTACTTACATGCTTCAACCTGCGGTTGTTGCACTTGCTTACCCTTTGTATGAACAGTTACCTCAAATCAGAGCTAACTGGCGTATTATTACCTTTGCCTGCACATTGGGCAGTGTGATGTCGATGACTACAACCGCATTAATTGCTGTGGCTTTCAAAGCGGATTTAAGCTTGATTGCGAGTTTATTGGGTAAATCAGTCACCACACCTATCGCGATGGAAGTATCGAGCCATTTAGGTGGTGAAGCAGCCATTGCGGCAATTTTGGTATTGATTGTCGGCCTATTCGGGGCGATTTTTGCTTACCCTATTTACAACCTGATTGGCATTAAGAGCCCAGTTGCCAGAGGTTTAACCATGGGTACGGTTTCTCACGCGTTGGGCACCGCGACTTGTGCAGAAAAGAACCAAGAAGATGCCGCATTCAGTTCATTGGCATTAGTACTTTGCGGGGTTATCACTTCAATCATTGCCCCTAGCGTGTTTTCCGTCGTGGTTTGGCTCTATTCTTAACTAGCCAGATGACAAGATACGAGCAATAAGCCTCCACCAAACAACACTTGCAAGCTCTTTTAATCGCTTACAAGTGTTTTCAAAACCAAATCAGCCCAAGCAGGACTCTGTTTATTTCAGAGTCTGTTTGGGCTTCTTATTTTTGACAATAAATGCGATATCACGTGTTGTTTTCAATCTTGCAATCGATTTCATTTGTGACCTCACTCTAATTATGCAAGGCAATGTAACAATGGAATTTAAATGGTGACAATAATCACAGAAATATCCTGAACATTGCATAAAATTAAAGTCTAAGGTCAATTAAGGATTCAACATGAACAGTCGTATTACCCTGGCGCTGGAAAGTGCTCCCTCTTCAATTAAAGTACTTTTAAGCGACATCGTATTAGCAGACAACTTTGACGCAACATTCTCTCCAGAACAATTTGCCAGCCTACTACAAGCAAGTGGATTAGCGGATGACGAACTGCGTATTGCGTTGCTTCCTTTTGCTGCAGCCTATGCTTACGTACCGCTCTCAAACTTCTATGTTGGTGCAATCGTGCGTGGTTTGTCTGGTACTTTGTATTTTGGTGCAAACCTTGAAATCGCCGGAGCTCAACTTGGCCAAACCGTACACGCTGAGCAATCTGCGATCAGCCATGCTTGGATGAAAGGTGAAGAAGGTATCTCGGATATCACAATCAACTTCAGCCCTTGTGGACACTGCCGACAATTCATGAACGAACTGACGACAGCAAAAGAGCTCAAAGTTCAGCTTCCACAACGTGATGAAATGTCACTGCAAGAATACCTGCCAGATTCATTCGGTCCAGCAGATCTAGGCATCACAACGGGATTAATGGCTAAACTGAATCATGAATATCAGTCAGATGAAACGACCCCGCTTGTCGTCCGTGCCTTAGAAGCGTTAAACCGCAGCCACGCACCTTACACGAAGAACCTAAGTGGTGTTTCACTACAACTGACAACGGGTGAGATGTTCACCGGTGCTTACGCAGAAAACGCGGCATTCAACCCAAGTCTACCGCCGCTACAAGTAGCCTTGGTTCAACTTAAGATGGCTGGCTTCGATTTCGAACAAATTGAAAACGCTGCCTTAGTTGAGATTGCTGATGGTAGCATCAGTCACCTAGCCGATACTCAGTCTACGTTAGAAGCAATTAACCCCGATATTCCAGTGACTTACTTAGCAATCTAAGTACATCTGGTTAACATTATTTTAAATAAGCAGCCCTACTTTTCGGAGCTGCTTTTTTTATGCCTGTAATGAACGGAACAACCAAAGCAAACGTTTGCTTTTGTCATGCAAATCAGTATGATCACCCCGTTTTCAATCAATCGTTCATAAGGTCGGAAGGAATTTCTATGTTTGGTACTGCTACTCGTGAAAATGCTACTCGTGTACTTCTATTAGGTTCAGGTGAACTCGGCAAAGAAGTTGCTATCGAGTGCCAACGTTTAGGTTTGGAAGTTATTGCATGTGACCGTTACGCTGATGCACCCGCAATGCAAATTGCACATCGTAGCCATGTATTAGACATGTTAGATGGCGATGCACTGCAAGCAGTCATTGAACTCGAAAAACCAGATTATGTGGTTCCAGAAATAGAAGCTATTGCCACCAGCAAATTGGTAGAGCTAGAAGCACAAGGCTTGAATGTTGTTCCAACGGCTAATGCGACGAAACTGACAATGAACCGAGAAGGTATCCGTCGTCTTGCAGCTGAAGAGCTAAAACTGAGCACTTCACCTTACCGCTTTGCAGACACCTTCGAAGACTTCGCCGCTGCTGTTGAATTCGTGGGTATGCCTTGCGTTGTTAAGCCTGTAATGAGTTCTTCAGGCAAAGGCCAAAGCATTATCAGAACTGAAGAAGACATCCAGAAATCTTGGGACTACGCACAAGAAGGTGGTCGTACTGGCGCAGGTCGTGTGATTGTTGAAGGCTTCATCGACTTTGATTATGAGATCACTCTGTTAACCGTTCGCGCTGTTGATGGTGTTCACTTCTGTGCGCCTATCGGTCACCGCCAAGAAGACGGTGATTACCGTGAATCATGGCAACCACAAGTGATGTCAGACAATGCCTTGAAAGCGGCGCAATACACGGCAGAACAAGTGGTTAACGCACTAGGTGGTCACGGTATATTTGGTGTTGAACTGTTCGTTAAAGGCGATCATGTGATCTTCAATGAAGTCTCCCCTCGCCCACACGATACTGGCTTGGTGACTTTGATGTCTCAAGACTCATCAGAGTTTGCATTGCACGTTCGTGCCTTTACTGGTATGCCGATCAAATCAATTACTCAGTATGGTCCTTGTGCCTCTGCGGTAATCCTTGGCCAAGGCACCTCAACGAATATCCGCTTTGAAGGCCTTGCAGAAGCACTAGACACACCACAAACGCAAGTTCGTCTGTTTGGTAAACCTGACATTGATGGTCGTCGTCGTCTTGGTGTGGCGTTAACTCGTCGTAACAGCACAGAAGCAGCAATCGAAGATGCCATTAAAAGCGCTGCTAAAGTAAAAGTGATTTATTAACCCGCTATTCAATTCTGAACAATCACGAGTTAAAATCTGAACAATAAAAAAGACGGGCTATCGAGCCTGTCTTTTTGTTGGTGTTATCTTTTTATTTGAGCGCTCTTTTCGCTTGAAAGCCCATTGAAATTAAGCATCTGACTCAATCAAATACACTTCTTCACAGAAGCGAGACAAACCTTTCTTCGCAATCTTAGGATGTTCATCATCTGCGATGTCCTGATTCAACAATGTGATCTTATAACCTGCAAACAACTGATCGATTTCTAGCTTAGGCACGCTAAACGGAGGCCCTGCCATCTCGTTTTGATCATAATCCAGAGTCACCAGAAGAATCTTACCACCTGGCTTCAGTAGTTGTTTCAAACGCTCTACATACTGCACTCGCATCTCAGCAGGCAGAGCCACTAAAGAAGCGCGGTCATAAATAATGTCGACAGGCTGAATTGGCGCTGTGAAGTAATCACCCGTGTAAACACTCAGTTCGTCGAACTGGTAGAGCTCATGCTGGCCATTAATTTGAGTCACAGTCGGTGTGTAAAAATGCTCTGAGAAAAATGCGCGAACCGCGATCTGGCTTAATTCAACCCCTTGAACCTCTTCATGCTTAGACGCTAACCAGATCAGATCTTCGCTTTTACCACAAAGTGGAACAAACACACTCTTCTCGTAATTAGGGTTAGTTTTTTCCCAAAACTCAATCAGAAGTGGATTTACATCTTCAAGGTGGAAACCAATTTGGTTGGCTGCCCATTTATTGTGCCAAAATTCAGGATTATTCATCTTTCGTTCATGTTAAACAGTCATACTGCAAGAGTACAGTATAGAGAAGTAAGAGCAACCTTCGCTTGGTTTAAAATTACCAGTTAGACTCGCTAAAAATTAAACACTGACTGAGTTCAACATTCTTAAACAGAAGGGGCAAATGCTTGAATTATTTGTCTATATGTTCACATTTTAAAGCAATATTAAACGTTAGAGTTGGTTTCTACCTTAACTAGCCCCATTTAATACATAGTGAGTTTAGTTAGGCTGTTTTCACTCTTATGCGTTACTGGTTACCCCTTTAGACTATCCGTTTTTGTAACCTTGTATTTTGGAGTTTGAATGAGTGTATTTCTCCGTACGACGGCCCTAATGCTTCTAGTATTGAGCCGAGCGCCTGCATTCGCAGCAGCACCTGTTTCAACGAGTTCAACTGATCAATCGCGCACACCTGCGCAAAACCAAGTTTCATCTAACGTATTCCGCCATAGCCTAAGTGGCCTATACGGCATTAAAGCATTCGACTCACGTCCGACTCAGCCTTACACTGACTTCGACATTCTTTACAGCAAAGCTCATCAAGCACAAGCTGAGCTAGAAACTATCTGTAAAAGTACTGCCCTACTTACTAATTCAGAAGCCCTATTCGCAGGCGTTAAATCTCAATCTCGCGCCCAAGAAAAGATTGACTTTGAGCTTGATGGCGATGTAACAAGAATTACCGACCTAGCTCGTGCAACGATCATTGCAAACGACGTAGAGAGTTTGGTTGAAGTGTACGAATCACTAAGCCGTGAAGCGGACGTAGTGAAATTGAAAAACAAGTTTAAGTCTCCTGCTGATTCTGGCTACCGTGACCTTAACCTGTTAGTTCGTTTGCCTAAAACCAACATCATTGCTGAAGTTCAGCTTCACTTAAAAGCAATTGCTGATGTGAAAAGCGGTCCTGAGCATGAACTATATGAAATCATCCAAGGTATTGAGCGTCACGCGATTGCAGAAAAACGCCCGATCAATGACATCGAAGCAGCACAAATCAATAACTTGAGACGCCAGTCTCTGGAGCTTTACCAACAAGCATGGCAACCGTATATCACAACTCACATCAAAGCGGCATAACGCGTCTACAACTGTAATCTAATAGATACTAATAAGGGCTGAAGTCACAGCCCTTTATTTTCTCTTTGTTCTAGATACAAAAAGACCACGCTTGGCGTGGTCTATTGCTTGGCTACTTTTCGATTTTAATATTCTCGACTCGGGCCTTTAGTTTTTGTCCCGGTCTAAAAGTAACAACACGTCGAGCAGAAATTGGAATGTCTTCACCAGTTTTCGGGTTACGACCTGGTCGCTCGTTTTTTTCGCGAAGATCAAAATTACCAAAACCAGACAGTTTTACCTGTTCGCCATTTTCAAGTGCTTTACGAACTTCCTCGAAAAACACTTCAACCGTTTCCTTGGCATCCCGCTTGCTGTATCCGAGTGTTTCAAACAGGTTCTCAGCCAAATCGGCCTTCGTGAGTGCCATAAAACTTTCCTCAAAGCTGTGTTATACATTGCTACCATCACCAGTAGCGCCAAAGCATTTACCCTATTCAATCAAAGAGATAAGGTCATTTACAAGGAAAGTGTATGCCAAGCTTCTGATTTTCGCCAACTTTTTTATTTGAACAATTGATTTATTCTTTCTAATCAGAAAGATAACCCACTTCGAAACTCACACATATAGCTAAAAACACGCTACTCCCGACAAACAAAATAGCACTTAAACCTACAAAAAGATAATATGGCAGAATTTAATACTTTAGTTTTCTAAATGTTAATATCTGAGACTTTTATCGTATATCCAATTAAATCAGCCACTTGATTTGATATCAAACTCAACAAAGCACAGTAAACAATCACCATTCAATATGAGATTAGTATCATCTCAGTATTTTATTCGTTCAACAATCTAGAACTTTACAACCATTGCTTACGTATCAGTATTAGTTATTCGATCGAAGGGCAAGTAAAGCAGTAATTAGACGACTTAATCGGAATTCCCCATCAATGTGTAAACTGAATTTTTGATTTCATGCCCTTTGCTTATGACTATTAAGTCACCAAGTTGTTCATCGCTTTTTGTCATAAAAACACTGGCTATTATGCTCATTACAACGAGCGTAGTTCCCCGGGACTGTAAGGAAAAACACTTACCTTAAAACCCTGAAATGCTGAGTTTGCAAGGGGGCGCTAAATTATGCAACTTGGCCAATGACAGCTCATTTATTTTTTCTAAGTATATACCCGTCAGCGCTGGCGTTTTCCTGTATTCGAAGAGAACTTATTATGAGTGATAAATTTGAAAATAAACCCTTACCTTCCTTTATCGAAGAACGCTTGAACTTTTATGTTCAAGACCTCATTACCCCAAACAAAAACCAAAGGCACTTGGTATTAGGGAAACGCCCCAAGTCGAACGCCGTGGTTATGCAGAGTAATGACTACCTATCACTATCGCATAACGTGAACATCCAAACAGCACATAGGGATGCGATCTCAAAGCACGATGATAATGTAGTGATGTCTGCCATATTTTTGCAAGATGAACAATCTAAGCCAGCGTTTGAAACCGAACTCGCAGACTATGTTGGGATGGAAAGCTGTTTGCTGTCCCAGTCTGGTTGGGCTGCGAATATTGGGCTGTTGCAAACTATCTGCCCACCTAATACTCCGGTGTATATCGATTTCTTTGCACACATGTCCCTATGGGAAGGAATTCGTGCTGCTGGAGCTCATGCTTACCCGTTTATGCACAACAACATGAATCACCTGCGTAAACAGATCCAACGTAATGGATCAGGCGTGATTGTGGTCGACTCTGTTTATAGCACCATTGGCACTATTGCCCCACTACGCGACATCTACGAAATGGCGCAAGAGTTTGACTGTGCTTTGGTCGTTGATGAGTCGCACTCGTTAGGTACTCATGGTAAAAATGGGGCGGGTTTGGTTCAAGCTTTAGGGCTGACCAACAAAGTGGATTTCATTACCGTGAGTTTAGCCAAGACATTCGCTTATCGTGCCGGTGCTATTCTTGGACCTAAACGGCTATCAGAGACCCTTCCATTTGTCGCTTACCCCGCGATTTTCAGCTCTACCGTGCTGCCACAAGAAGTCATTCGCTTAGAAAAAACGTTAGAGGTAATCAAAAACTCTGATGATAAGCGAGACACCTTATTCAAACGAGTCAAAACGCTCACAACAGGCCTAAAACAAATAGGCTTTAACATTCGTAGCGAGTCACAAATCGTGGCCTTAGAATGCGGTAGCGAAAGAAACACGGAGCATGTGCGTGACTTCCTCGAAGAACGGAATGTGTTTGGTGCTGTATTTTGTCGCCCTGCAACGGGAAAAAACAAGAACATCATCCGATTCTCAGTGAATGCTGACATGACTTCGCAAGATATAGACCATGTTCTCAGGGTGTGCGATGAGGCATTTAACCACCCTGAATTAGAGTTCATTTAATAATACCGTTCATGTAATCAATTAAGACGATTGAACGAAACACACTCTATCATATCGCAATATAAAAGAGCCCAGCATTTAGCTGAGCTCTTTCTTGTCGCCTGTTATGTATGAAAAACAGCAAACAGCCTTGTAACGATAAACTAAATCCAATGTGCAATTTTATCGAATAATCGGTTCTTGTCCGCCGGCTTAACAATAAAATCAGACATGCCTGAAAGATCCATCTTCTCCAGAGTGACAGGAGAGCTATCCCCCGTATGCGCAATAATAGGTACAGATGAGAACGCTTTGTTTGCACTTCGGATACGACGAGAGGCTTCAACACCATCCATAATTGGCATCTCGATGTCCATCAGAATTAAATCGATATGATCAGTATCCAAAGCATCTAGTGCCTGCTGACCATTTTCTTTCTGAATAACATCAAAGCCTTGTTTTTCCAGCAGCATAGCGGTAAAACGACGTAAGGATTCATTGTCATCGACGACCATAATTGTACGCTTGTTAGTCGTGTTTAACGGTTTCACGGACGTGGTAGTTATCGCATAACTGGAGTCAAACAGCAGGCGATCAACTGTCGTTTGGGTATTCAAAAGCCACACTTGAGTTTCAACCCAAATAGGTTCAAAAGATACATTGTGGACACGTTTTAGCGGGGAATGTTCATACAAATAGACGATTCGAGATTCCGTGAATGACAGTAAAGATTCCATTCTCTCCAGGCAATTCGCTTTTAGATCTAAGCTCTCTATATCAACAAAGATCAGATCGAACTCAAATTGGTACTCTTTTCTGTTGAGTGTTGAGGCAACGTCTAGAACCGTTAATTCAAACCCCATAGTGCGGGCTAATTCCCTAACTTTAGCAGTGAGTATGTTTTGTTCACTCACCATCAACACATTCTTTAATTTTGTCAGCTCACTCTTGATCTCTTTTACTGCATTCGAAGTAAGCTGCGGGAAAGTCATTGTAAACTGTGTCCACTCATTGATTTCAGACTGGCATTTTATTTCGCCACCAAATGACTTCATGACCTTTTGGCAAAATGGCAATCCCAAGCCATAGCTTCCCGATTTACCCGTCGTATAGAAGTCTTGGAATATGCGTCGAATAACATCACTTGAAATACCAGAACCGTTATCGGAAACCACTATTTGATTAGCGATATCATCACTTTGTATAGAAACATGAATATGGAAGTCTTCTGGGCTACGGTGATGGAACGCATTTTTTAACAAATTGTACATCACATACTTCAATAAAGTATCACTGCCTAAGAAACTGAACTCCCCCTGTATGTCCAGAGATATTGCTTGCCTATCTGACGCACGTTTATAATTAAAACTATCTATCGCATCACCGACCACCGTTTTAGCCGAATGCTTTTTAAAGGTAGAACGAGATACACGGTTTTCATCAATTGAGGTCAGCAACAGATCAATGGTTTCGTTGCCTGAATGAATGATATTCATCGCCTCATCACTCACTTCTCGTAGCTGTCTCACTTCTTCATCGCTCAGAACATATTGCCCTTGGTGATGACCAGCTTTTGGATTCGGCAATATAGACTGCATGACATCAATTGAGGTCAATAGGCCACTAAGAGGATTTCTCATCTCGTGTGCAATACCTGCACCAAACGACTTAGCCAAAGACACCTTCGCTTCATGCTCTAGCTGATTACGGAAATAGAATAAATTACCAAACAAGTAAATGAACAAAAAGATAGGCACGTGCGTCCAGTTCATTGTGAGTTCAAGATAAAAGCCCTGCGCCGCCCATGCACCTATTGTAGCAATGCTGATTCCAGCAAAGGTCTGCGCGAACATAACCCTCGTTACATGCACTAGTAAAATATGAAGAAATATAGCGGACATGAACGACATAACCCAAACATTGGACCAATTGTTCATTAACAACATGAAGAAAAAGAAGCACGGTAGACAGAGTGTGATTGCCACTTGATAATAGACTGGAAGATATTTCCTCCACTCACACGGGATGTGATTACGATAAATGATCCCGAAGAACAATACAGAGCATAACAAGCGCAACGTTAAGTTTTCATAAGGTTGGGGGAACAGAAACTCCCAAACAATATAATAGATTGGGAAGCCGACAAAACCCATCCAACCAACGAGGGAAAGGTTTGGTTCTGCATACTGATAAACTTTACGAATAGCGTTCATACGAAATTATTTGCACTCTAAGCCCTGACATTGACTAATTATATGGTTGTTTTTATATGGTCCTTATTGAGTATATTATACATCATTCATGATCAGTGAGGTTTCAATCATATAAGTAATAAGACTTTGTACTCGGTTAAGCATATTTGGCTCGCAAATATACATGATTTACCCGTTAGGAACACTCACTGACAAAGAACTTAATATCGTCAATTGACACATATATAGCCCAAACACATACACGCTACCCGTCATGCCAACTCTTATGCAACGACTATTTCATGATTGGCACTACCATCTATCAACTCAACCGTCGTCGCTCCAGTTTTGACTACATGATCAAATACAAAACCGCACGCTCAGGAAACAAAAAATGCCCCTAAATAGGAGCACTTATGTTACTTACTGTATCAATAAAATTTATTTTAATGCCACTGCATCTCGCCGCTAAGAACCTTAGCACCAAGCTCAAGATCACCTTCAGTTGTCGAAAACTGCGGGTAAGCCTTCTTCATATAACGACTGATATCACCGGATGTTGGGTTGTTTTTACTTTCCAGAGCCTTTTCAATGTCAGCCACGTAATCAATCGTAAATTGAACACCGTTAACGCCTGATGGCATCTTACCAAGGTAATGACCTGGAATCACAACCTCTGGTTCAAGTACCTTCATTCGTTCTAAAGATTGTGACCATTGATGACGAATCTCTTTCGACTGCGTGTCTGCCATCCATACATGCACTCCGCTATATACCGAAACCCCACCAAACACCGTTTTTTCCGACGGCACCCATAGGTAAGCTTGATGCGTGTTTATTTCTTTCACTTCGATGGTTTCGCCTTCAATACTAATCGTTGTGTCGTTTAATACTGTCGGAACAATCACTTTAGAGGGTGAGTTTTCACCTAAGATTGGGCCCCAATATTCTAGTTTCGCATCTTTAGTTCGTTTGATATGCGCAACTACCGCCTCACTGGCAACGACATCAACACCTGGGAATGCATCCATCAGAGGCTCTAAACCAAAGTAAAAGTCTGGGTCACCACTGCTGATGTAAATCATCGACAATTCTTTACCCGTTGCTTCGATCTGTTCCACCAACTTCTGTCCATCTGCGACGCTAAATTGAGCATCGAACAGAACCACTTCCTTTTCACCAGAGACAAGTACTGAGCTTGCTGGGAATATCGCATTTTCACCCGGATTATAGTGAGTGATGTTTAAATCAGCAGCAGAAGCAAAACTCGATACTGCCGTTGTTGCTAAAAATAGTGCAGTTGTTGAAAAAACGTTTGATGACTTGTTCATTACTTTATTCCGTAGTTAAGAGCAGAAACTATATAGGCTCGCTGAATATGTCACGCATCTTATTTGATTGAATTTAGATTAAATAGATATCAAATTAACTTTCACTGTTGCGATTTTCGGACATATACTGTGATTCACTCGCTTTCTTTAGGTGGTAAATATAATGGATAGACTTGAGGCCATGAATGTCTTCGTCACAATAGTGGAGCGTGGCAGCTTAAGCGCGGCCGCAGAGCATCTTGAGCTCTCTCGAACCAAAGTGACCCGTTATCTAGGAGAGCTGGAAGGTTGGATGGACACACGCTTGCTTCACAGAACCACTCGCAGCCTGAGCTTAACCAATGCCGGCAAAGAAACTCTTGAAATAGCCAGAGAACTGCTCGCACTTGAAGAGTCTTTAAGCGGTATCAGAAATCAGAATCGTCAGCAGTTAAAAGGACAACTACGCATTACAGCAAGTTACTCCATTGTTGATAGCTTTTTAATTGATGCTATTAGTCGCTTTATCGATCAGTGGCCTGAAGTCTCTATTGATATCATCTCGACAGACGAAACCGTCAACCTTGTGGCATCACGGATTGACCTTGCCCTTCGAATCACCAATGAACTGACACCGAATATCGTTGCCAGACAGCTCGGTGAATGTCGCTCCGTGATTTGCGTGTCACCACAGTACTTACAAAACAAAGGGACACCGTTAGACGCACAAGATTTAGCTCACCATAATTGTTTATCGTTCAGTTACTTTGGTCGAACGACATGGACATTCGATGGCCCTAACGGCCCTGAATCCGTGCCAATTAAAGGGAGCATCAGCGCTAATACACCCGAAGTTTTATTGTCTGCAACGCTCAAAGGCAATGGCATTAGTTTACAACCCTTCCCCATGGTTGAAACCTTATTGCGTGACGGTCAATTGATTCAACTACTACCAGAATGGAACCCTAAAACATTAGGAGTTCACGCCATTTATGGAACAAGGAAACAAGTGACTCCGCTCTTAAGAGCTTTTATTGACCACTTATCCAGCGAAATGGAAAATTCAACGAGTTGGTGAACAAACGCTCTCTCCCTCACGAGTCAAGAGCTCGCAGCACTCCATTAATCAAACTGATGTGGAATAAGTATTGTTCATTTTACTTATGACACATTAGTTCCTATCGTAGTTCACACCGTTCAAACTAAGCAAAGCATGATAATCGAAACAACGTTGACTCAAATAGGACAATAAAGCATGACTGCCATTACTGATTTAGACATTCTGTTGAAATCCATGTCACCAGAATTGATTGAAGGGAACTACGTATTTTGCACTGTAAAAGGGGCGCAATCGGATTACGTTCAACTTAACCCGATAGCGACTTTTCGAGAAAAAGAGGGCTTAACTTTAGTTCTCGAAGAATCCGTAGCGACCAAATTTCAACTAGATTTCGATGGTGTATTTAGCCTCATCACACTCTCCGTACACTCTAGCCTCGAAGCTGTCGGATTAACCGCTGCTTTTGCTACTAAGCTTGGATCATATGGCATTAGCGCCAACGTTATTGCAGGCTACTATCACGACCATATTTTTGTGCAAAAAGAGAAAGCTGCAACCGCGATGAAAGCGCTACAAGAATTCTCAGAGTAAAAATAACGAACCCGTTAAGGGGCTAAGTACAAAAAAAGCGACGTAATCTACGTCGCTTTGGGTTATTGCTCACCGCTCTCTAACTGATCAGGCATCAGCTAGCTAGCCAGTTAAGCAAGTTTAAATGTCGCTACTTTGTCACTTAAGCTAGCGGCTTGATTCTTAAGTTCATTCGACTCAGTTAAGCTATCTTGTGAGCCTACCACCAACTGATCGGTCACATCTTTAATAGACGTAATGTTTTGAGTGATTTCACCCGTCACATGAGTTTGCTCTTCAGCTGCAGTCGCGATTTGCGTCGCCATGTCACTAATTAAAGCGACGGCAGTGTTGATTTCTTCTAACGCATGAGAAGCTCTGTCGGCATCTTCCACAGAATGTAATGCCAGCTTAGAACTGCTCTCCATAAGCTCAACAGCTTGACCCGTTGTACGCTGTAGAATATCAATCGTTGATTTTATTTCTTCTGTTGAAGAGTGTGTGCGCTGTGATAGAACACGTACTTCATCGGCAACCACCGCGAAACCACGCCCCTGCTCACCAGCGCGAGCTGCTTCAATCGCAGCGTTCAAAGCAAGTAAATTCGTTTGCTCTGCAATGCCTTGGATTGTCGCTAATACGGTTGAAATCTCTTGAGCGTGCTTGTTTAGCGCACTAATCACATTACCCGCTTCGTTAACTTCATTTGCTAAATTATTGATTGAACCTTTAGTATCAACCACTAACGCGTGGCCATTATTCGTGCTTGTTGCTGAATCTTGTGCCGCTTTTGCGGTTTGCTCTGCATGCGATGCAATTTCTCGTGTTGCACTGGCCATTTCGGTTACAGCCGTCGCCACCATAGTGATTTCTTGTTGCTGATGATTAAGCTCGCTCACCGAAAGGTTAGCTCGCTGTGCGCTTTGTTCTGATTGGCTATTCAGTTGTTCTGATTGCCCACGAATATGCCCAATTAACTGCTGTAAGCTGCCAACAAACGTATTGAAATTCTGCGCTAACTCGCCGACTTCATCTTGGTTCTCTACATGAATACGTTGAGTTAAGTCACCACTACCATTCGCAATTTGTGCCAAAGCGTTAGAAACATGATTAAGTGGACGGAATAGAATGGTACATAACAGGTTAAACAGCACCGTACATACAATCACTACAAATAACGTCACTAAAATTTGGCCAATCACAGCATCAAATAACGGTGCAACCAAAGAGTCATGATTAACAACGCTGACGGTAATCAGGTTCGTCCCATCAATAGAACGCGCGTAAAGAACATAATCGCTTCCGTTCAACTCTATTGTTGTGTTTTTTCCGCTAGCTAGCGCTTTCTGGACATCAGAAAAGTCCAATCCAAGTGAACTGATATTCTTATTCAATAGCTTAGTATCAGCGTGTGTGTAAACCGTACCCTTATCAGTCGCGATAAACATGTAGCCTTCCCCAGGAAGGATCACTTTCTCTAAACTATTTAAAATATCGGTAATCTCAACATCTGCCCCTAGGACAACCTGCTCGCCATGCAATTGCATCGCTTTCCCTAACGATACAACGTTTGCACCAGTGGCAGCCGCAACCGTTGGGTTATCCATAAACACTTTGCTTGGATTCGCTACCGCATTGGTGTACCAACCCCATTGGCGAGGGTCATCATTACCTGCAGGAAGTACAACTCCGTTCGCGTTCTTTTGCGAACCATCAGGAAACGCCAAGAAGACATTATCAAAGGAAGCTGAATCACGAACTTGTTTAAGGTGAGTAACCAAACTTTCTTGTTTGGACTCTTTCGACAGAGACGTCAACGCACGCTCTTTAGATAAAATCCAATCCGATACGTACTGGTTATAAGAAGCCGATGTCCCTTCTAAACGTTGTTCAACTTCAGTATCTAATCGTTGCAATGAAGCTCGGAAAGAAAGAGCTTCGACCAAAATCCCCCCCAGGATAATGGCCATGCTGGCAGAGATAGCCAATTTATTTTTCAGCGAGAGTTTCTTTAACATAGGAAACCTATAATTTGTAAGTAAAAACCGAGGCGAACAAATTCGTTGCCAAGACGGTTGCAAGCTGAATATATTTTACGCTTTAAAATAAATTAAAAAAACTAACCAACCAGTTGTATTACCAATATCTGTGAACTAGAAATTAGATCCAGATCAACTCACAAACTAGAACGACATACGTTAAGAATAAATGACAATGTTCAGATGATTAAAGGCCAAGCCTTCTGCTTCATTGATAACAATCTACTCAACAAAAAAGGCTTTAAAATTACGAGGCCTCTGATTAACATCTTCCCCCTGAAGAATGATTCACATTAACGACATGAGTTGAGGTATCACTTAACAACAGCTAGCGACTTTTAGCTAAAGTTTGATTGATAAACAATGCGGACAAAATGACCACCAACGCTAGCCACGTTGTTGTTTGAACAGACTCATCCGCAAGTAGTACACCAATCAAAACACCCACTGCAGGTACAAGGTAGTTAGTCATCGAAGTGAATACCGCTCCCGCATTTTTTATACTCATCATATAAAGATAATAAACAACACCTGCACACAGAACTCCCAAATAAATCAATGAAAACATTGATGATGCTGACGGCTTAACAGTTGTAATTGGGGCTGTTAAAAAAGCGATGAACAGTAGTTGAATACTCGCCATACAAAGTACATTTCGAGCGACAATTAGCGGGTGTTCATCTCGCACACGATTAAGCAAGAGAAGCGCAATAGCGAAACATACGGCTGCAACGATAATAGCGGCAGAACTCACTAAATTAATAGCGCCAGTATTCGATGACAGCTCTGGGGAAAACAAGATCAATAGTCCACTAAACCCGACTATGACACTAACGGTGTTCCCTTTACTTATCGTCGCACCTTTAATAAACACAGGTGAAAGTAGTAAAGCGTAAAAAGGCAGTGTACCCATCAATATAGCCGCGATTGAACTCGTTAGGTTTTGCTGAGCCCAAGGAACCAGAACAAAAGGAATAGCGGCTTCTAGCAACCCAATCAGAGCAAATAGGCTCCATTGCTTACTCGCACCTCTAATTCCCATTATTTTACATATAACAATAAGAGTCAGTGCGCCCAGTATTGCTCGAAGCGTCCCTACCCAAACAGGAGAAAAACCCTCAAGAGAAATTTCCTGAAAAACAAACTGTGAGCCCCAAATAAGCCCTATTGCGATTAACGTTAAGTAATTTTTTAGCATATTTATATTGCCTAAAAGATTAAAGCTCAATGTTTTACATGACATTCTGTGACCTATTAAGTTGTGTTTTTTGAACGTTTTAGAGTGTAAAACTTCAAGCTAACTTTAAGTCAATGGACATTTTCAACTATCTAAAGCTAAATCCATAATATCTTTTTAATCAGGATATTAAGTATAAAATTCGCCCCTCTGAGTCAGAGCCCACACCTACTCACTAGCTAATTATTAAGGCACTCTAGCGTTCACATTTTCAATACATTAATCTTATAAGTTGTTATTTCACCAGAGTGTCCTTATGTCCCGAAGCCAACGCCTCTTCGACCTGCTCCAATTATTGCGCTGTCATAAACACCCAGTGTCTGCCGATCACCTCGCTAAAGAGCTAAACGTGAGTACTCGCACCATTTATCGCGATATCGTGACACTACAAGCGCAGGGCGCTGAAGTTGATGGTGAAGCCGGAGTGGGTTATCAATTGAAACCCACCTTCACTCTCCCACCGATGATGTTTTCCATGGAAGAGTTGGAAGCGCTGCGGCTTGGCGCAGAATGGGTAGCTAAGCAAGCCAATGGAGAATTCAGTAAATCGGCTAGAAATGCCATCGCCAAGATTTCTGCCGTGTTACCTGCTGACCACCAGGCCAAACGCAGTGAAGACATTGTGCGTGTTGCTTCAATCATTGAGGTTGCAGAGTTAGCCATCGAACTGTCAGATATCAAGTTAGCAATTAAGCAGCAGAACAAAGCTGAGATTCATTACACAGACGCAAAAGCTAATGTGAGTTTAAGAATCGTTTGGCCAATGTTGATTGGTTTATTCGAACAGCACTATGTTTTGGTCGCTTGGTGTGAAGCGCGAAATGCGTATCGTAATTTCAGGCTAGATAGAATGGCTGAATGGAAAATGCTTGAAGAGAAATATCAGCTCCCGCGTCATGACTTGATCAAAAATTGGCAGAACATAGAAGGCATTGCAGATAAAGTGATTCGCTACTGACAAAAACTGTCACTGGTACACGCTATATTTCTCTCAACCCAATCGAACTCGATGCAAATCGAATTGACCAGCCTAGGAGCTATTATGTTTACCATTGATTCATTTGTTCTTTATGTCGCAGACATTCATCGCAGCATGGACTTTTACGCCAAAGCATTTGATTGCGAGCCAAAGCTTCTATCACCGACCTTTGCTGCCCTAGACTTTGCAGACAACGTTAAAATCACACTCAAACAGGCTGACTTTCTAACACCAGCAAGTACTGTTAAGGGCGGCGGTACTGAGATCTCTATGCCTCTCGCAGACAAAGAAACACTGGAAAACCTCTATGAAGCATGGACAGAAAAAGGAATCCAGTTTGAGCAAGCGCCAAAAGAGTCCGTTTACGGCATCAACTTCCTTGCGGTTGACCCAGACGGACACCGTATCCGCATCTTCGCTTAAATTGAGACGAGCAAGCTGCACCTAGCAGCTTGCTCATCTCATCAAAAAAGCTTACTAGCCGAAATCTAACGTCAGCAATAATCGAGTCTCGTCAGATGAAGTAACGGGAGAGCGATGCACAAGGCCCGCATTTTCATTGCCACTCCAACTCTCTCCTTTCAATAACGCCACATCACCACTCGCCATTTGCTGAATATCAGGTTCATGAGCGTATAAGCCTGAAGCCGAATCTGGCTGTCCGTTGCTTCCGCGACCAAGCTTCGAACGATCGACCACGTAATTTGGCAACCATTGAGTCGCGACACCATGATAGGTAGTCACTAAGCGGCAAGGTACTTGGTCAACATGAAAACGGGGGCACATCGCTTTATTCAGAACCGCTAGACGCAGCCCTACTTCTTCAAGATCGAACAAACAACAGAACATATCCACCAACTCCGCCATGTTTTCTAATAGCGCTTTAGAAGCCGTTCCGTCGGTCGCGAATTCCAATTTCTCATAAGCGTTGTTGGGTGAAAGGCTAATAGACTTACTAAAGTTGGGGTTAGACGCGATAAACTCACCGATGGCACCTGTTAAATCAGCATCAAATGTACGCTGCCAAATCGTAATATTAATATCGTTTTGATAGATATCTGCCAGTACCGTTGGCTGCTCAGAAGCACTAAAGCATGGCTTGTGACTCACCTGGTCTTTGATACTCACGGCGGAACTAATGTTAAGTGGCTGATTGCTATTGGTCGCCAAAGGCTTCGTTAACACGGCATTCATTACGTCATCTCCTTGATACATGCTTATCGTCCTCCTCTTACTGATACGATCGTTAGTCACAGCAAGAGTGATTTTTGGTTATGTTATAACATAACCAAAAATACACAAGTAACTTAGCCGATCATGGTTCCAATAATATGTCGATGCTCTACTTTCCTCAGGTAATTTGGTGGATGCTAAACTAAGCTTTATCGACCTTTCTTTTCCGAAAGATGTGTCAAAGAAGTTCTTCAAGCGAACAGCTCAATAACGTTAAATCTATAAATTAATCAACATGGTGACAACTTATGAAAAAACGAATACCTACGCTCGGTCTTTTTTGCATTCTCATTTCTGCGCCATCTTTTGCAGAAACGGGCTACACGTTAGATCCGAAGTTATCGAACGTTACATTCGCAACCATTAAGAAGCAGTTTGTTGTCGAGCCCGCATCCATAAAACCTCTATCGGGCGGGCTTACAAAAGAGGGTCAGTTTTCCATTTTATTAGATTTGAAGACCGTCAACACCGGAGTCTCGATTCGCGACCAGCGACTTAATGAGCTCTACTTTGAATCGATGACTTTCCCTGAAGTGAAGATTTCAGGAAAGGTTGACCCTTCAATGCTATCTGGCAACCCGAAAAATACGACCATCGAAACTGAAGTCACCTTACACGGCGTAACCAAAACCATCGACTTCCCGGTTATGGTTGTTCCGTCTGAAGGTTTTGTTATGGTCAATTCAACATCAACCATCATCGTCAATGGCGCTGATTTTGGGATATCGACTGAGAACCTAAACAAGCTTTCAGCAACTGTCGGCGGGCTAGCGATTTCTGACAAGGTTCCGCTAAACTTCAATCTACTCTTCGATAGATAGTGGAATCGCACCTCCCCTATTGGTGGGCCGTATCTGAACCTAAGCATTCAAACACATGAGCTATTATGCCTGGCTAATGGACGCTTTAGATTCAGATTGGTATGACTAACAGCGTAATGATATTGATAGGAAATCATGTCAGTATTAAGCGTAATACAAAGCCTAAACTGAAAATCAAAGGCATACCAAAAACCTTAACCCGTTGCTAAAACACCTAACGTTGCCAAAGAGAACCTCTTTTCTATGCTGAATAAAAACATTGTTAATCAAGACAGTTTAGCCGGAATGGGAGCTACCCTGATAGGCAATGGAATCGGTAGGTTCGCGTACATAGCCTTAATGCCAGCTTTGATCCAAAGCGGTTGGTTTAGCGAAAGTGATGCGTCTTATCTTGGTGTGGCAACACTTTTGGGATACATATTAGGGGCTCCTGCTGCCAACATATTATTGCGTTACTTTAGCGCAGGTCAGTTGATTCGTGCAGCCATGTTAGTAAGCAGTTTTAGTTACCTTAGCTGTGCAATGCAGGATGCACCTTTATCATGGTTTTATGCTTGGCGCACTTTAGCTGGTGTAGCCGGTGCTATGTTAATGGTTGTCGCCCCACCGGTTATTGTTCGTAAATTCAGTTCCGATGTAAAAACTAGAGTCAGCGGCGTCATATTTTCGGGCATCGGTATCGGCGCGATGTTATCGGGTACATTAATCCCAATACTGATTTATTTCAGCCTAATATCTGCTTGGATCGGAATGGGAGTCATAGCACTAGTAACGACTATGCTCACTTGGAATGCATGGAAAACCCAGCATAGCTCTTCAAAAGCGCACTATATTGACGCGTCTTTCTCTCAACTTTCGAGACCTAAATTAGTGAGCGTATTGCTTATTCTAATCGCGTATACCTTCGACGCCGTTGGGTATCTTCCTCACACCCTGTTTTGGGTCGATTACATTGTACGAGAACTAAACATGTCGTTTACTAGTGGCGGCTTGTTCTGGGCAACCTTCGGGATAGGCGCAGCCATTGGCCCACTGATTACCGGCATCCTAGGAGATAAGCTCGGCGTTAAAACCTCGCTCTGCATAGCATTTAGCTTAAAAGCACTAGGCGTAGCACTACCGCTATTAAGCTCCCACCCGGTTACCCTTGCTATTTCTTCATTATTGGTTGGTATTTTCACCCCGGGAACCGTAACGCTGATATCGACTTACACATTGGAAACCGTGGGTTATGAACTGCACACAAAAGCATGGGCTGGGATGACCCTATCTTTTGCGATATCACAAGGAGTGATTGGCCTGTTAATGGCGTACTATCTGAACCACGCAGCGTCATACAATTTGCTGTTTGCGATAAGCGCGATCGCTTTAACGTTGTCTGTGGTTTGTATTTTGTCGACATCAACTTGCCCTACTTCTAAATCAAGGTTTCAGTCGGTCAAGTAACTCATTAAATAAGGGATTATCATGCAACTTTACCTCAACGAAACGTCGCCTTTTTCACGCGTCGTAGTAGCAACGGCACTGCTATCACGCAGCTCACCACTATCATTTGTTTGGGTTGACCCATGGAGTTCTCCAGAGAACCTAAAAAGAGTCAACCCGTTTTGTCTAATCCCTGCGTTAGAACTTGAAGACGGCACATCGCTCACCGAAAGTTTGTGTATTTGCCAGTACCTCATTGAAACCTATCAACCTCAAACACTACGCCAAGTGACGTTCAGTGATACCAATGAAATGCAACAATTGGGAACAGCCAAGACATTAATGGAGATAGCGTTTCGAACCGCAGCGATCACTCGCTATTCAGACAACGATAATCCACTTATACAAAGAGGAAAAGAAGGCATTCTTGGTTCATTAAAGCAACTTGACCAAATGATAGAACAACACGGACTAGACGCTCACCTTACTAATAACCTCTCTACTCTGTACCTCCATGTTGCTCTAGATTATGTGAAATTCCGTCATGCTACATTGTTTGATGAAGTTGTTAGCCGCAACATAATCGATTTCATGCGACAGTCTCCCTTTAGGAGTATATTGTCTCAAATCAATATCGACGCTTTAGCTCAAAAGCCCACCTATGATCGATTATTTGTGGCCTGTAGCCTGTAGCCTGTAGCCTGTAGCCTGTAGCCATAAAATAACAAGCATGACTAACGTAGAGAAAAGCACAGTTAGAATGGGTTATACTTAGGCTGACATTAATATATTTCCATTAGTGTCACATGTCGTTACATAGCATGAAGCCTTAGTGCTTTACATCTAGGACTGGGTAAAGAACAATCCCAGAGAATAAATCCATAACATAATGTATTTAGAATTATGAGTAACACAGAAAACAAACAATCGAGCCCTCTATTCGAGATTCTTTTTAACGTATTTCTCCCTTCTTTCATCCTAATGAAGTTCAGTGGAGATGAACACCTTGGAACGGGTTTAGCATTACTTGTCGCGCTATCCTTCCCTATCGCTTATGGTGGTATGGAGCTCATACGTAACAAAAAATTTAACTTCATCGCGGCCCTTGGCTTTGTTAGCGTACTATTAACGGGCGGCATCGGTTTCTTCGAGCTGGACACTCGCTGGTTAGCGTTAAAAGAAGCCCTGATCCCAGGCTTAATAGGTTTAGCGGTTCTTGGATCGACGTTCACTCGATACCCATTTATACAAAAAGTCATCTTCACGCCTGCGCTACTAAACACTCCTCTGATTGAAGAGCGCTTAAGGCAGTTCGGCAACCAAGCGCAGTTTTACCGTTGTCTGATGACATCAAATTACCTGTTCGCCAGCACTTTCGCATTCTCTTCTGCGATGAACTATTTTCTAGCAACTTGGATTGTAACAAGCCCTACAGGAACACCAGCCTTTAATGAAGAACTTGGTAAGTTGACACTTTACAGCTACCCAGCGATTGCCATACCAAGCCTTTTAATGATGCTTGGTATTTTCTATTACATCTGGCGCCAAGTCCGCTCCATGACCTCGCTAGAAACAGAACAAATTTTTGTTACTAAATAGTCTAGACACTGTCCCTCACTGTATGACTGAAAGCCCAGCTTATCGCTGGGCTTTCAGTCTCTGTCGCCTCGTTAGGCTGCGGCTTACGATTGAACTTATGAACCAAACGATAAGTTTGAGGTCACATTTCTCGAATAAACTTAGATAACCAAGCTTTAAGCGACTACTAATTAAAGGGTTGCAATTAATCGAACTGAAAAGGGTTTTATCATCAATCTTGTTGATTACTTTACAAAACCCTACTCAAGCGTTAACACCATTTCAGTCCCTATTGCTAAGATAGAACAAGCTCGGTGTAAGAATAAGCACCTGCCGTACTCAATAAGGAATATAGAATATGAACAAATCTCAATTAGTTGAACACATCGCTACTTCTGCTGATATCTCAAAAGAGCAAGCGGGTTCAGCGTTAAGTGCTCTCGTTGAAGGTATCTCTGGTACACTAGCTAAAGGTGATGACGTAGCGATACTAGGATTTGGTAGCTTTAAAGTTAACACCCGTGCCGCCCGTACTGGCCGTAACCCACGCACAGGAGAAGAAATTCAAATATCCGAATCAAAAGCGCCAGCCTTTAAAGCAGGAAAAGCACTAAAAGAGGCGTGTAACCTTTAACGAAGCAAACAAACAAGGAAATTTACGATGACTACGCCAAAGGAAAAAGCGAAAACCAGTCGCAGTAAGAAAGCAGGCAAGTCAACCAAAGCACCCGCTGAAGCGCCTAAAGTCCGTCAACGCATTGAAGTGCTTCTTGAAGAGCGTGAATTAGCCAAACTGTTAGCGTTATAGTTTATTCTACTTTTAATGCCACTGCAGTCTTGCAGTGGCACAAATTAACTTTTTGATTTCCCATCTGTACTAGTAATATTATTCAAATACATAATATATGTCTGTCACAACGTCTTAACGAGGTCATCAATGATGATTTCACTAGGGCTTCTTTCAAGAGTTTGTCTGGGGCGACGATAATCAGCGTTGTTTTCTATAAAGTCATTAATAACGTCGTATTTAAAATATGAAAGAACCGCGTTTTCACCAAGCCCATCCCTTCTCTCTGTTTCATTTCGAATAATTAAGCATGGAATTCCAAGAAATGCACACTCTTCTTGGTTACTACCACCATCAGTGACCATAAATTCAGCATTTAAGATAAGTTCATTAAATTGCAAAAATGTCTTTCTCGGAATCAGTTCTAATCTGTTATTTTTTTCCAACGAACTATACAAATCATGCTTCTTTAGAGCCTCTCGAGTTGGAGGGTGCAGAATAAACTTTACTTCAATTAACGTGGTTATTTTCTCTATAATCCCAACAATCTTTACTAAGCCATCGCGACTTGAAATGGTTTCAAATCGATGAAGCGACACAATAGCAAAACGCTTTTTATGGGTAGAATCCATATTAATCGAATGCTTATTGATTTCACTGGCTAGTCGAATCGTGTCAACAATCGAATTGCCCTCTGTATTGACTACATGCTTATTATAATTTTGGACATTCGCTACAGAAACAGAGTCTTGGCAATAAAAAATATCAACAAGACCTAGTTTAGCCGTGATGACTCGAATCAACTCTTCAGGGAAAGGCTTTAATAGGTTGAAGGAACGAAGTCCAGCTTCAACTGAAGCCACTCTTAGTTTTTGACATTTGGCCAAGATGGCCCCCAGCAATAAAGGAGGGGCATCGCCATGTATAAGCACGACCCCTTTTTGATCGCCCTTAAATACCTTTCGCTTGTCCTTAATTCCCACCCAGAGAACCTTAATCGACCAACATAACATCTGAAGACTGCGAACAATATCTTGCCCTTCATCACCTAATATGTAGTCAGGATCTTTGATTCCGAACTCTTGTAATATTTCGAATATTGTTTCTCGGTGCTGAGCCATAAAGATGAAGTTGTATTCAATGCCTTGATCTTGCAACTTCCTCATAATTGGAAGCATTTTTATGAGTTGAGCACGAGTACCAATTAAAATATGCACCATCCGTAGCACCATCAAAACAGTGTGATTTCATACATTTATCTTAGTGCAATAGTGGATAAACCGTTAACAAAATGCATACATCATTCACTTCTAGAACAGTAATGACGACTAAAACGACTATAGTTACAAAAACAAACCAGAGTCGTCAGATCGAATAGATAAGAATTAATCGCATTAAGGTAACAGAATATGTTTGTTCACCCTGAGAGAAAACATCATTCAATCCTCACTGAAAGAGCATCGTTTAATGACAAATTCATTCTGTTTTCTTTGATACTCCTAGCAATAATTTTTCGCCTACACAACGTATTAAACTATGAGATTAACTGGGATGAATTCTACTACTTATCGTTTGTTCACCAGTTTTTATCCGGCGAAACTATAAGCAGCTTTCAGACGTTACATGTGCACTTTTTTAGTTGGTTAAGGTGGGTGTCTGAAAATGAAGTAAAACAAATCATAGCTGCTCGTAGTGTGATGCTGTGTCTTCAAGTAGCAACCGGTTTTTTTCTATTTAGAATTTGTCGAAACTATTTTACCTACTCTGCATCTTTATTTGCTGTATTAACTTACTTTTCCTTTTCATTTGTCATTCGAATGGGGGCCAGTTTTCGGGCGGATCCTATTGCTACGTTTTGTTTGATGGCTAGTTTAGATTATGTTTTAAGAGTGGAATATTCTCTGAGGCAGTCTTTGGTCGCTTCGGTGCTTACAGCAGTAGCATTCTTAGTTACATTAAAGTCGGTGTTCTACCTGCCTACTTTAGCCCTAATTGCTTTACTTTCAATTCTCCGCTCATCAGATAGACGCCGGACTATTGTTCGCTATGTTCGATACCTAATATTCAGCGCTCTTGCGTTCAGTATGCTCTACCTCTGGCACTCCAACAGTATTGCTAACACCACTAACCATGACATTGTTGCGATGATTGATGGTGCTGATAAAACATTAAATCATAAAATATTTTTTCCTAGGCTTAGTTATTTTATATATACATTGGGCACAGACATGGGATTCTGGTTTACCTTATCTTGTGGCGTTTTCTATTATCTGAAATCCATCAATAAGAAAACCAATATTGATACAAAGATAGAAAAACTTAAACTCATAACCCTAATTATCCCATTGACTTCATTACTTATTTACCGAAATGCATTTCCATATTTTTACTCATTCATGCTAGCCCCAGCCTGTGTTTTCTGTGGTGTTGCTTGGGATAAATGGAGTCAGAAAAAAATTAGAACAACATACATTAGTATCGGTCGCGGCATTCTTCTTTTATTTATAACTAATATTGTTATTCAAAATATTTACCAGCCATACGTTAGAAATTTAGATTATCAATATAATTTATTAGAAGTTGTACACAAAACATTCCCAAAACCTGTCGCTTATATAGATAGATGCTCCATGGTTTCATCATACCCACAAAAGGGATTTTTTATGAGTTCGTGGGGAATGGAAAAGTATTGGTTGGCAGAACAACCTATACTTGAACTTGCTATTGAAAATCACGAGCCTATATTTTTGATTATAAATTCTGAATACCTAGAATTTGTTCGTGAAGATAACTCCCTAGCAGAGTATTCCCCTCTGCTAGGGAGAGACATACTTGCCATAGAAAACAATTACATACCGCATTGGAACGAAATTTATGTCGCAGGTAAAGTTTTAGTCCTAAATCAAGAGAATACGAGTTTGACGTTCAAGTTAAATATACCTGGTGATTACACGTTAGAGTCAAGTTCGAAGGTCATGATTAATAGCGAAACCGTTAGCCCCCAAGAAACAATTGCTTTATCAAAAGGAGAACACACACTCCAAGTTTCAGAGGAACCCGGAGTATATACCCTCCGTTGGGGCAAAAACTTGTATAGACCTGTGGAATTCGAGCGAAATTTGCGAATATTCAACGGATTTTAATACATCAAATCATAAAGGTGGCATGATTGAAACTTATTATTCAAATTCCCTGCTATAACGAAGCTAGTAACCTCAAATCGGTTATCGATGATTTACCGTCTAAAATTTCGGGTATTGACAATATAGAGATACTTGTCATAGATGACGGTTCTACAGATGGGACAGTAACTTTAGCAAAAAAGTTAGGTGTCCAGCATATAGTAAGTAGCAACAAGAATAAGGGGTTAGCCTACACTTTTCACCTTGGTTTAGAAGCATGTATCAAACATAAGGCCGACATCATTGTTAATACTGATGGAGACAACCAATATAACGGTTTGGACATTCCTAAATTAGTCGAGCCAATACTAGCTAATAGAGCTGATATCGTTGTCGGAGACAGAGGGGGATATGACAATAAACATTTCTCCTTTTCCAAGCGGACTCTTCAAGTCTTTGGTAGCTACATTATTTCAAAAGCAACAGGCTTGGATGTAAAAGATTCGGTTAGCGGCTTTCGTGCCATATCAAGACCGGCAGCGCAGCAAATAAACATAGTGTCAGAGTTCAGTTACACTATAGAAATGCTCATACAAGCTAGTGCAAAAAAGCTCAATGTAATATCTATTCCAATCCGAACTAACAAAAAAACACGAGAATCTAGACTCTTTTCGAGCATTCCCAACTTTTTTAAGAATGTCTATTTCTACCTTGATTCGCATATATACAATGTACAAACCATTACGCGTTTTTTTTATTGTCGGTTGCATCATGACCGTGACAGGCTTAATGCCAATTGTTCGTTTCCTATACTTCTTTATGATTGGAGCAGGTGATGGACACATCCAATCACTACTACTTGGCAGTACATTATTAATCCTCGGCTTTCTCACCTTGATTGTTGGGTTTGTTGCAGATCTAGTAAGCTTTAATCGAAAGTTAATGGAAAAGTTGCTTTATCGAATTGAAAAAATTGAGGAGAGGTTAGCAAATGATAAATCAAAAATACCAAAATAATTTAGTCGGAATAATCTTTACGTGATAAATATACGAGAACAGGCTAAGAGATTAGGCTGGCTTCTGTCAACCTTACTCATTATCTGGTTCGTTTATCAATCCTTTACCAAGCTATCAATCTGGCACTCCGTATATTGGAATTATGACTTACTACTTGTGCTAATAGGAAGTATTCTTCTTTATTGTTTAACTACAATGAATGGCGGATTGGTTAGTTACTACCTACTAAGATCGATAGGAGAACCTAAGGGCAGTGCCACTCAGGTTATTTCAATATACCTAATTGCCCAACTAGCAAAATACTTACCTGGCAACGTAGCCCACCATATAGGACGACTAGTACTATCAGAAAAGTTACATTTGAAACGTAGCAGAGTACTCCTGAGTATGCTTATCGAAACTATTTGGGTTATTGGAGTCGTTGTTTGTTTGGCTATTTATTACGCAACCCACAATAAGAACGACTTCATAGAAGTATCATCGACACAAGCAACAGTAATAGTACTCGTGTTAACTGGAGTTTCCATTTTTTTGGGTCCAGTCATTTTCAGACACTGGTTTAATCGAATTGGTTCTTGGTTTTTACTTAGGCAAGAGGTAGTGCCAAGAGAAAACCTCACACTCCCTACACTACCGGTTGTCACAGCAAGTTTGGTTACTTACTTTTTTAATCATTTGATATTGGGTGCAATAATATATTTACTCGGTGCAATACTATTCGATCTTTGGGCTTCCGATATCTTAACGCTAGGCAGTATTTTTGCAGTCGCTTGGATTGTAGGCTTTTTTACCCCTGGTTCTCCCGCTGGTATAGGTGTGCGGGAGTTCGTTCTGATTAGCTTACTTCACCCCATTTACGGTCCTGAAGCTTCCTTAGCTATAACAATGGTTTTGCGTCTAACAACTATCTCCGGCGATACTGCCACTTGGCTCATTGGTTACTTTATGTGGTCGCGGTCTGATACAAAGACGACATATGACTAATCTATATAGAATACAGTAAACCTCCTAGCTCGCATATCCAATTCCTTATAGCTCTGATTCCACCTACGTCAATAGAACAAGATCTACCCACTAAGTAACTGGCTCAATTACATTGCTATACATATCCATACATACCCCAAAGACACTTTTCATTATCATCATCTCCCTTGTTGTTTATGAGAAGAAAAGAAGTCGTTTGCAGCACTGATGTGTTTGTGTTGTGCTTCTTTGTTGAGGTGATTATGAATGTAGTTCGCATGGGAATTGACGCTAATGTCCATAAGAATAAGGGAAAGTACAAAGCGATAATTAAGTTCGCTGCTCGTGCACTGTTTTATTATTCAGATACTAAAAAAATGAATGAGAATTTCAGCTCTGTCGAAAGAAAACTCTTATTCAAAAGGCAGCCAAATTTCCTCTCTAAGTTTGTAACCCCTTACTTGTGTACTGACTTCAGTAAAAAAGAGAAAATCGAAATACTATCAAAGCATTATGATTGGTTCGAAGACAAGTTCACAACAGAAGCTCGCCATAAAATATATAACGAAAGGCTTAACCTTTTAGAGCTAGAAATCGGCGACCAAATCTACTTTCTTAACCTTAGTTTTGAAAGAAATTCGAGAAAAGAAGGTGAGCTCACTCTATCCCTTACTGATTCCATCTTGAACAAAATGTACACCATATCATTCTCTGTTTTTAACAATGACATCTACATTGGTGGCGTTCAAGGCGGAGCAAATGACAACGGTTTTAGCCGCGCATTCACAAAGGAATTTTATGGTTTAAGACCCAAGTCCTTCATGGTCGAAACCCTTCGATTAATGGCGACCAGTTTAGGCATTAATCACATCTATGCGGTCAACGAAACAGGACACGTTTCGAATTCATTACGCTATGGGAAGAAAGGAAAAGAGATAAGTCTTAAATACAACTGCTTATGGGAAGAGCACGACGGGCAACAACACGACAAATGTTTTTATGTTCTGCCTATCCAGTCAACGAGAAAAGACCTAGAGGCACTGAAACGTCAGAAACGAAAACTATATCGCGAGCGCTATGCATGGTTAGATCTGTATGAACAAGACCTTCATAACGTAATTAGTCAGCACACTAACGGTGCTGACATGCAACCAATTCAATTAGCAAAAGCTAGCGGATTTAATGCTGTTAAATAAAACACTAGACCTCGCAATTACGGGGTCTTTGATTCACTCATACAAATCAATAAAGACTTGAAGTGCTTGTAGGTCAACAATCTCCAACCCTTGTTTCCCTTTATTGATGAAGCCTTTATCGAGTAAGTCTTTGACTGCTCTACGGTATACTCGGCTCGATGTGCCAAAGCGTTCCGCTTCTTGATTCACTCTATCGAAGCCGCCTAACACGGTATTGGTCTGGCTTTGCACCAACAAATCGTAGGCAATGTTGTAGGTAATCGAGTGTAAAAGACGGTTGGTGTAAATCCCCATAGAGTCTTGATAATCTTCGGCCAGTGCTGAGGCGAAAAAGAACATCATCTCCGGATTTTCATGGAGCGCTTCTGATAGTTTCTGGATACAAATAACATCAACCTGCATGTGTTCATCTGCCAGTACATTCCATTGGCAAGGCGTTTGAGTGAAGAACTCCATCTCGCCAAAGATATGATAATCGCAATTCACTTCCCCCAGCTGAAAGCGTCGCCCATTAGCCGCAGAGATACTCATAGAAACTCGCCCTGCTGGTACAACATAGAGATACTGAAGCTGCTTTCCTTGACGCAAAATTTCGTCATTCTTATCAAAGTAACGCGAACTCACTTGGTGTTGGTAGATGAGAGCTTTAAATTCAGAGCTTTTCTGTTCTAGGTAGTTTTTAAAACGTCCGCTTGAGTATGGTTCGATCTTCATACTAACTGTCTCTCATTGCATGAATTGCTGTTGATGTTGATGTTGATGTTGATGTTGATGTTGATGTTATTGTAGCCGCTTAAACCAATGGAGAGAACAATAAAAAAGCGACGGTCTCCCATCGCTTTTACCTTCAGTTTATTGCAGCTCTTACTGAACGATTAACGCTTCCAACGCCGCTAATGACGCGAGTCGTTCACCTTCCATCATCACTTTTGCTTCATCGACATACTGCCCAACGCCGTCTTTTACATCTTGTTCGTACAAAACAACATTGTTCAGGATGGAAGCGACATTAACCCCTCTCAAGCGCCCAACAGTAAACAGTGCCGATGTTTCCATGTCTGCCCCCAAAATGCCTTTACCATTCCAATACTGACAAAGTGCTTGTTCGTCATCCGTATAAAAGCTGTCGTGTGAGCGAACCGTTCCTAAATAGTAAGGTGTTGATTGTTGTTGTAAGAACCCATCAAGCTCTTTCAGCAGAGAGAAGCTCGCATAAGCCGGATACGACGGTTTAACGTAAGCCGCAGAGCCACCCTCATCGCGAACCGCACCCTCTGCGACAATCAATTCACCAAGTCCTATGTGAGATTGCATCGCACCCGCAGAGCCGACTCGGACGATATGGGTTACACCACAAAAATTAAGCTCTTCGACTGCAATAATCATCGAAGGTGAACCAATGCCCGTACTGCAAACCGATATCGCTTTACCTTGATAGGTACCCGTGAAAATTCGATATTCACGGTTTTCAGATACCAACTCAGCATGCTCAAGTAAATTCGCAATGCGATTCGCTCTATCTGGCTCGCCACAAACAATGACTAACGGAGCAATTTGCGTTTCATCAATACCAATATGAGGTTGCTTTGCCATTTTAACTCCTAAGAAGCCGTTGCTTGAGTCAGTGATTTATCACTGTTGCGTTTAGCTGTACGAGCCCACTCACGAGTACCGTTCGCCGCAATAAACATCAAAATAGCGTATTGAACAGACATTGCGTAAACGCCCTGCGTCGCATAAATACCAACACTGATAATGTTAATTACAATCCAAAGTATCCAGTTTTCAACATACTTACGTGTCATAAGAACTTGAGCAACAATCGATAAAATGGTCATGGTCGCATCCCAGAATGGGAACGCATCCGGTTCAAGCACTGGCTCCGCTAAATCCGCACCAAATAGGTTCAGGCTATCAACCGCGATGTTTGCTAGCGCAAAGAAGAATGGGTCGATGTACATAGTTAGCAAAGCAATCGAAATCGCACACGCTGCAGCCGTTGCTACGAGCTTATTTTGGCTCAACCAACGAACTTCTAGTGTTTCACCTTGCTCATTAGGTCGTGTCCATGCGTACCAACCGTAAATGTTGGCACAGAAGAAAAAGAGTTGAAGAAGTAAAAGTCCGTATAACTGAATTTGGAAAAAGATAACCGCAAATAAGGTGACATTCAGTAATCCGAACAAGTAGTTAATGGTTTTCTCTTGGCTTGCAAACCAAATACACAACAGGCCAAATACAGTACCGAAGGCTTCGATCCAGCTCATTGCATAGCCATCACCTATTGGGATATTGACTAGAGTATTGTTGATATCAAGTAGGGCGAATAGGTCCATAGGGATGTCCTTTATTATTTGTTTTTTTAGTAGCACCTATCTTATTGCGCCGATAGAAACAAAAAGGAGGACATTTGTCTCCCTAAGATTGCATGCGATCATAAATCAGAATAATAAACAAAGAAAAACAAATCTCTCATCATCAAGATCGCTCCCTTTTAGCTGTCTATTTGCGTAGCTATTCGTTTAAACAAGCATCTTCGAAAAGCAACCCTAATTACCTACTCTAGGCTTGAAGAATGTATAACCAAAACCAGCTAACCACTTGCTCAATTAAGTTTAAAATCGAGCCACTCCTTTTCTTAACTCATTCAAACTGAACACACTTTGCTCATATTGCTTTTTACTGTCTTCCATTAGAGTGTGCGAAGCTTCTGCTTTACTGTGAATAGAAAGAATATTCTGGTTAATCTCTTCTGATACATTGACTTGCTCTTCAATAGCTACGGCTATCTGATTATTCCTATCAACCACTCCCTGTACTTTTTCACTCAATGAAGTGAGACTTTCTAGGGTTGATTGAATCGTACTCTGAGTCCGCTTCGCTTTTTCAGTACCATTGTTAACGGCAATGACTGACTGGCCACTTCCTGCGCATAACTTTTCAATAACAGCTTGGATCTCTGTTGTTGCTTCTTGCGTTTTTTGAGCAAGCACTCTTACCTCATCCGCCACTACCGAGAACCCTCTTCCTGAATCGCCCGCACGTGCGGCTTCTATCGCGGCATTAAGTGCTAACAGATTGGTTTGGTTTGCAATCGCGTTGATCATCTCTATAACGGAACTAATTTGCTGCGTCTCCCTTTCTACAGAAAGAGATATTGTCGATATGTTATCCAATTCATTAGTGAGGTCGACAAAATTTTCTTCGACTTGGTTTAACTCTTTCTGACAAGATAAAAGCTCTTGCTGCGTACTAAAAGTAGAATCCAACGTACCTTGCGCATTTTGAGAGATTTCACTTGACGCCGCCTGCATTTCGTTGATAGCAGTAGCTGCCATATCAATTTCTGTCTTTTGGTTTTCCAGATTTTCAGACACAGTAGCGTTCGATTCTGCCGTTTTATTCGCTTGCTTGAGGGTCATTTCGCATGAGTCACTCACCGAAATCCGTATTCTACCCAGTAATGCTTTTGTATATTGCTTCCGCGCTTTCATTCCCAAAGCAATTTCAGATAGATCATCCACCTTACCAAAATAAATATGTTCCATCAGAGGGTTGTTAAATTCCTCTTTTGCTATTTTACAAATACTTTCTAAACGGCGCGTCAAAATATAAATTGAGATTGCCCCCGCCAAAAATAATATAAAGAAACTTTGCAGTACCGTTATGGCTTGATTAAGGTGAAGCGCATAAACACCTCCCATTAACAATATCGAAATGAAAGTTTGACGCTGCCAAAGCCTTGTTTTAGGTAATATAAGCTTAAGCGGTGTTTTTCCCTTATTCAAAGTACTATATGCTTTATCTGCTCGTGCAACATATTCTCTTTTTGGTTTAAACCGAACAGACTGATACTCAACAATCTCATTGTCTTCTTTTAAAGGAGAAGCAAAAGCATCAACCCAATAATAACCGCCGCCTTTTCGTTGGTTTTTTACCATACCCATCCAGTTATTGCCTGACTGAATGTGCCCCCACAAGTCCTTAAATGCGGCTTTAGGCATATCACTATGACGAACCACATTGTGATACTCACCTATTAGCTCTCCTTCTTTATAGCCTGCGACTTCATTAAAATGGGGGCTTGCATACTTGATTTTGCTAGAAGGGTCCGTCACTGAAATCAAATTATACGAATCGGGGTAATCATACTCTTGCTCTGCCATAAATATTTCCCTATTTAAACGAGATAACAGCCAATTTATTGTGCGACCCGTCCATGTCACACTGTGCTAAAATAGAGCGTGATTCACCACCTCACTCTAGCAAAAACCACTAGCCATTGATTTGATATGATTTTTCATTGAGTAAAGTCGATATCAGATCAGCCCAAAGGTTACTTAACAAATCCAAACGGCATACTCACTCACATTAATTCAATCTATTTCATATCAATATGAGATAAGGTTAGCTTATGAAAAATAAAACGGGATTGCTCAACATCACATTCCGCAAGGTCATAGCGTATCGCCCCAAACATTTCGTTATCTTCAATTTTTATCACTAAAAACCAACAAGATTATACAATTAAAGTCTAATATAAACTTGAAATAAAAATATCATCTTAAAATGGCTTAACAGCTCTCAAAGGTAACCACTTTACCGAGAATAAAGGCACTGTTTTTATCTCGTTAGTAATAAACAAATATACTGTCGTAAAAACTTTGGTTCTTTTGGCACTCTTATTTATTTCTTAAGCTAACTCCACCTTGCAGTACAACCCACTTCCAAAA
Source organism: Vibrio toranzoniae (assembly GCF_024347655.1). Lineage (NCBI taxonomy): Bacteria > Pseudomonadati > Pseudomonadota > Gammaproteobacteria > Vibrionales > Vibrionaceae > Vibrio > Vibrio toranzoniae. The sequence continues at coordinate 1,773,298 of NZ_AP025514.1, forward strand.
ACGAAACTTTAGCTTACTGGTTTTCAACTGATATCGCGTTGACGGTTAAGCTTGAGAAGCGCATGCTTTTATTTCCAAGCAGAACCGCTCTTGGTGGCATTAATAACTTAACCCACCGATAACTGGTTCTCTGTAACGCATCTAATGAAATGGCAGGTCACATGAATAAAGTTATTATGTTAGTGATGGGGCTGCTGTTTACCAGTCGATTGTTTGCCAGCATTGTTCCGCACGTTGGGCAACTTGAGCATGACGCACCTATCCTCCTTCGCTCCGCGCTTATCGTTGGTGTTGCCGCTTATGTTGTTTGGACAGCGTTCAAATACTTCAAGAAAAACAAAGCCTCTGGTTCAGACCAGCAGTAACGAAAAACCACCAAAAATCCTTGGCGTATGTCGCAGATGTCGATTGCTTGTCCGCAAAGTATTCGACTAAGATTTTACGTCACTTCCAATACTCCCGAATTTGCAGCAGTGCGCGGTTTATCTCTTCTTCATACGGGTTATTTCCCGTGATGATGAAGCCGTAGTGGGACTTTTATAACTGATAAAGCAACACCGCTATACCAAGCTTAAGTTTGATAGCTAGAAACTGACATAAACTGGCTTTGTGCTGACGAACACAACCTTCCGTTCTGAGTGATTTTACTCTCTAAGAAATGAATATTGCGTTTGCGTTTGACCCATTGAGCGCGAACTTCTAACTCTTGACCAATAGTGATTGGATGATGAAAGCGAGACGCTAAACTCACCGTCATCGCATTGATACTGTTTTGGAACAGGCAATGCAGCATCGCGCAGTCGTGTAACGTAGTGACTATGCCGCCCTGCATAATGCCATCGTAGCCCTCAGCTTTATCTGTTGGTACAATCTTGGCGATAGCTTGATACTTAATTAACGTTTCATATTCAGCTAAAGGTTCATTCTTTGCTAAGGACTCGTGCTCGCTAACTGCTTCAAAGCAAATTGGGCTGTCTGAAAAGAAGTTTTGGCTGCATACTTGGCAGCGCCGATGGTTGTGAGGAATGAAAACTTTCATACTTACCCTTATTCCTTTTACCCTTAGATTCCTAGAGATTGATATGGCTCGACCAAAAAAACATCGCCAGTTATGTACCCGTGCGGCTTACTCTTGTTTCAAGCCCAATGGTGTTCCTATGGATGAGCTTCATAAGGAAGAACTGCTGTTAGAAGAATTGGAAGCCTTGCGCTTAGCGGATCAAGAAGGTCTGAGCCAACTTGAAGCCGCCGAGCAAATGCAGGTGTCTCGCCAAACGTTCGGCAACATCATTAAACGTGCACGAGCGAAAGTGGCCAAGTGCATCGTCAACGGCCATGCATTAGTGATTCAAGACTCATAATCCGAAGCTTTAACTTTGTTTATCTCGAGGCTCTCAAAGAATATTAATGTGATGGCTCAGTAATCTGATACAGCTTTCGGCTTGGTCCTTCACACACATCTTTGCAATTGCATTCGCGCTCGATATCTAACTGCGCGAGTCCTCCACAACTGCCTTTGATTGGCTTACGTGAAAAAATAACGCCTATCGCCATCAAAAAAATGACTCCAACAAAACCCAATAGTGTCAGTAAGAAGGTCATTTACGGACACCTCGAATTACACTGAACCTGTTCAACTTGGGCGTGAGAATCGAGGCTTTGTTCTTGTGTCCTTTATCACCGCACGTTCTATGGCCGCACCCGACATTTCGCGGCTCTCGACCATAATCGAGATCGGTGACTTCTTGCAGATTGTTGAAGTTCAAAGTAGCCACTTCCGCCTTTCCTTTAGACGCAAAAACACGAATATCGTTGTTGAACAAGTGCGCCAACATCTTCTTCCCAATGTGTCGAACCACCACAGCGTTGACATCGTAAGATTTAACGACAGACATCCATTGCTTCTTCTTATTACACGGGCTGTCGGACTCACCCAAAGGGATAAGATGCTTGATTTGCTGTCGCTCATCGACAATGGCTATCTCAGGAGAACGAGCAAAGTGATTGCCGACATGGAGATCGCGACAAGGTACTGCGTATAACATGGTTACTTCCTGTTATTGATGATTAGGAGTTCAGAATACGCCTCATTATTAGCATATGCCAATAACTATTGTGTGAAAAATTAGATTGCATACCTAGCGTCGTGTGTTTATCTCAACGAGTAATCCACTACGGTATTATTGATTTACAAAATAGAATCAAAACCGCTAAAGAAAAGCACCGAGAAACGATACAATGCTCGAGTTGCGAGAGCACGGCGTAGAATACCCATTTACAGAAAGCCCATTCACAAAGAGCATTAAAGTAGCCACACATGTCTAAAGAATCCGGTTTCACCACAGAATACACCCTCGACAAGGCGTTTTTCGCGGAGTGTTATGATCAAACTAGCGTTCCGACTCAATTTCCAAAAGCCTATTTAAAAGGAATACTGTTTCTTGTTTTTGGTGTGGTTCTATTAGAGTTTGAGCTACTACCGAACGGTTACGTTGGCTGGTTTTTTATTGTTTTGAGTGTGATTGAAGCGTTCAGTGTGTACTGCAAGAGAACCTGGTGGTTATGGCGACAAAGAATCAGCTCTGGTGCTGGCAGCAAAATAGTCTTTCAAGGTGATGCTAACGGAGTGAGTTACAAAAACCATAAAACCACGAATACTATCGCGTGGAATCAAATCGACGAACTTCAACAAACTGATTTAGGGTTCATCCTTCATATCGGTAAACAGCGCCAGTATGTCAGCAAGTCTTGTTTAAGCGATGAAGCAATCGCGTTCATGATTGAGCAGCACGAAGCATCAAAGTAAGCCAGTCTTTTTTGCTTAGCCCCCTTCTAACGCTCTCTGATTTAGGTTTATCAATATATGTGTAAAATAAAGAGAAGGTTAGGAGGGAGCCTGTTTGACCATGACTTGAGAGCCATTCATCAAGACTCATGATGAATTCAGTTTGATCATTTTATCAACGCCATTTTTGATTTTTCTGTAATAAGGCCCAATTAGCTCTATTTGAATAACCCTAATTGAGTGCCTGTATTAACATTTTAAAACTTAGAAGAACACACAGAATACCAACTATCTTCTTAAGTGTTTTACTCGGGAAATAGTCAGCGCAACGAACGCCAAGGCTAGTCGTGAAATAACTACTAATGGAGAAGCTAATCATAGCTGGCAGATATATGTACCCTAAAATTAAACTGTCCCAGTCTGTATTTCCCCAGCCATTTAACATGTACCCGAGGCTTCCAGACAGCGCAATAGGAAAACCTATGGCAGCAGATGTGCCGATAGCACGTTTTACCTCAAAATTTTGCTGGACAAGATAAGGGATGATCAAACCCGCACCACTTATTGAGACAAGTGCTGAAACCGAACCAACCACGGAACCAATAGCGATATTACCAACGGCTCTATGTGGATTTTGGTTGTACTCATGCTCTGTGTTTCGAAACATTTTATAAGCAATGTACAACATAAATACGCTGAAAAAACCCGCTAAATAGGCCCCCTGTAGATAGGATGCTACGAATGTAGCGCAAAATGTACCAACTAAAACTCCACATAACATTTTGATCACCATGATTGAGTCAACATTCTTTTTTTTGTAGTGAGCGCGCATGCTCCCCAGTGTTGTGATAATCATAGAAGCCATGGACGTTCCTAATGCTAGGTGAATCACTTCATTATTAGCTACTCCTTGTATTGAAAATAGAAACGCAAAAATAGGAACAGCCATTCCTCCCCCTCCTACTCCAACGAGCCCTGCAAGGAAACCAACCCCTAAACCTGCAGCTATGTAATATAAGATAAAGATAGGTTCGCTCATAATGACTCCGCTTTTAATCAGTATGTTAGTTGCGGAAATGTTACGTGAAAGCTAACCTGTCATGGTAACGTTAATTGGACAATAAACAATGAATAGTGGCCAACCGTGAAGTGCGAAAAGCAAGGAACAAACTGTGATTACAGTGAATGGGAAAATGGTGCGACATTAATAGTCAAGGAGTGGCAACATGAACGAAGTGATTTTAATCATTTAGATAAACGGCCGCATAACTGGCACACGCATTATCGAGGCCAGCTACTCTGTATAGATCAAGGGCTAATACAAGTTAAAACTGATGAAGGGACTTGGGTATTACCGCCCCACCGTGCTGGATGGATACCACCAGGTGCGATGCACAGTGTGTATTTTTGCGGGTCTTTAAAGGGGCGATCACTGCTATTTACCCCTGAGAGTTGCAATCAGTTTCCAACCAAACCTTGCGTGATCGAAATGAGGGATGTCTTGAAAGCCCTGTCGAGCAGAGCATCCACCTGGAGTAAAACCGAGAAACTTTCTGTTCAAAATTTACGAATCCTTGCCGTTATTTCTGATGAAATCTGCAAAAGCCCTCACGAATCACTTTATTTTCCACAGCCTAAAGATCCACGGCTACAAAAGGTAACCCAAGCGATTTTAATTGATCCAAGCAGTAAGAACTCTGTCGAGCATTGGGCAAGTATAGGAGCTATTTCATCTCGAACATTAAGAAGGTTGATTCGGAATGAATTAAATATGAGTTTTAACGAATGGCGGCAACAAATACTGCTAATACATTCGTTAGAAATGATGGCGCGCGGGGAGTCAGTTGGAGATGTTGCGTATGCTCTTGGTTATGCAACGCCAAGTAATTTTATCGCAATGTTTCGTCGGGTTTATGGTGAATCACCCACGCGTTACTTTTCCAACCGTGGCATATAATGACCACACCCATTTAATTCATGGCAACTTCCATCTCAAAGCACCTTCTATCTAAATAGAGTCCTTTTTATCAACACTTTACCATTGATGACTAATCATTCGATTCTCCTATGACAAGTGCCTGAGCAAGTGTGCCGTTCTAAAGCCATTACAACAGATGATCTCGTAGCTCTTTTTCAATCTGTAGGCTCATAGCCTCCGTATTTTATGTTATTTTTGCACGTCTAGGTTTGCTTGACGCTGTAGGTGTTCAATGAATATTGGCACCTTTTTCGCTATGTGTTTTCTAGAAGCATAAAAGGCATACAACACTAAGTCTTCAGGTTTGTATTCAAGTTCTATAACTTCCAGATAGCCAGCATCTATTTCATCGCGACAGAATTCGGCAGGAAGTATCGCAAACCCCAATCCAGCCAATGCGCCAGCTTTAGCAAGCTGCCCACTGTTGACCTTAAATGCAGATTGCACCCTTTGCGTGATAAGTTCACCTGTTAAGGATTTGAAAACCCAAGGAGTCCCGTTCAATGCGGTAAAACTGTTAATGCAAGGTACGTGTTTCAAGTCGGTAATCTTGAAAGGTTTAAGGGATGTTTTCAGAAGTTTAGGGGCCACTACAACAGCACTTGGCCAGCGTTTGATCTCCTTGGCTATCCAATTATTGTCTTCGAGCTTCCCTCGGTGAAAACTCAGAATAACGTCAAAGCCGTCCACAAAGTCTTCTTTAGGGCTGATGTTCGTATCACAACACAATGAAATGGAAGAGTGCTGGGTACAAAAAGAAACGACGGCTTGGGCTAATTCCGGTGAATCTGGCATGAGTACGTTGAGCTGCCCCATCACCTCACGAGAATGTTGTGTGACCTCCTCAAGCGCATCATTGAGCTTATCCAACAGAGGCTGAGTTCGCAGATAGAGGTGTTCTCCTGCTTCTGTCGACGCAATTCGGCGAGTCGTTCTATCGAATAATCGAACGTCTAGTTGCTCTTCTAACAAAGCGATGTGGCGACTGACGTTTGAGGTCGGTAAACATAAAAACTCCGCCGCTTTTTTAAAACTATTGTTCTCATAAACACAGTGAAAGCTTTTAAGCCACTGTTGGTCAATTTTTTCAAGCATTACATCAACTCCTCCTATCTCACAAGCCCCACACATCCCATTAAATGGGATTATAAAGTCAATATTAGACACTTTATTACCAATAACAGGCTTATACAATGCTAATCACTAGAGCGATTAGAATAAGGTCTCGCCATGAGCTGGTTAGAAAAACTGTTAGATAAAAAGAAGTTAATAAGTACACGTAAGACATCAATTCCCGAAGGGGTATGGACCAAATGCCCATCCTGTGATCAGGTCCTTTACCGCATTGCCCTTAAGGAGAACCTGGAGGTGTGCCCTAAATGTGAACACCACATGCGAATGACAGCACGTCTTCGTTTGGATACATTTTTAGATAAAGGCGAAAGAACTGAGTTAGGCAAACAACATGAGCCGAAAGATTTACTCAATTTTAAAGACAATAAACGCTACACAGAGCGCCTTGCCCTAACCCAAAAAAGCACAGGCGAAAAAGATGCATTAGTCGCAATGCAAGGAGAGCTGCTCGGAATGCCTGTTGTAGCCTGCGCTTTCGAATTTTCTTTTATGGCTGGATCTATGGGATCGGTTGTCGGTGCTCGATTTGTGGACGCCGTTAATCAAGCAATTGCATCAAACTGTGCACTGGTTTGCTTTTCCGCGTGTGGTGGTGCCCGCATGCAAGAGTCACTGATGGCGTTAATGCAAATGGCAAAAACAAGCGCAGCTTTAAAGCGACTATCCGAAGCAAGGTTACCCTATATTTCAGTATTAACCGATCAAACCTTTGGCGGTGTCTCAGCCAGTTTAGCAATGCTTGGTGACATCAATATTGGTGAACCCAAAGCGCGAATTGGGTTTGCAGGGCGAAGAGTGATTGAACAAACGGTACGAGAAAAATTACCTGATGATTTTCAACAAAGTGAATTCTTACTAGAGCATGGTGCTTTAGATATGATTGTTGATAGACGTGATATGCGTAAACGTGCCGCCAGACTCATCGCGATGATGACCAACACACAAATTCAAGCTTAAGATTAGCAAGTTATTCCGTAATTTGTCTTTGCTCCTTTTTGAAGTAAACCGTATCCTATTACATGTCATTAGATTACTGTACTTACACTAGCCTCTTATGGTTAAAATGCCTTTGGGTACACACGATAAAATTATAAATACTCGCGGCCGTTGTCAGAGAGACTCTCCATTTAAAACGAAAAGACTTACTATGAATTTTGATATCAATGCACTGAAACATCACCAACTGGTCGAAGATGGTCAACTAGAAGGGTGTTACATTCATCAGCCTGTGCAAGGCAACCAACCAGATGACAAAGCCGTTTTAGCTGAGCGCCAAGCGCTGGAAAGCCAAGGATATAAAGTCGTTCAAGTTAAAGCAAAAGGCGGAACAACTACGTTTGCCGAGGCTATGCAAGAGCTTGCGAAAAAGACAGGCCACCAGCCTAAATAGTAAGCGACTTGGTAAACCAATATGGTCACTAGGTTCTATATCGAGAAAGCACCCTACCGACTATTGAGTCAGCAGGGTGCTTTTTTATTTACGGCCTTTTAACTGACTGAGCTTACAAGTTTTTCTTACTGACCTAAGTCATTGAGTAAGCTGACTGAACTTCGGCAAGCTCTTCACAAACCTTTGGTGTACATCCATATAGGTTTGCATATAGATTTCATCGATACTGTCACCACTCGGGAAGCTCGATGAGAAGTCGGCATGCTTGCGGTCAATCGACAATTTAGCAGCCTCGATAATATGAGCAATGAACATTCGAGGGTCTTCCAAGCCAATCGAGATACGCATTGTGGTCGGTTTAATGCCAGCTTCATTAAGCGCTTCATCACTGAGCTCTGAATGCGTGGTCAGTGCTGGGCACAAGGCCACGGTGTTGGTTTGCCCTAAGCTCACTTGCATACCGATTGCAGGCTCAAGCATGTCGAAGAACTGTTTGAACCCATCTCGATTGATTGGCGCACGATTGCCGTTACCTTCCATATCGATAGTAAACAGCGCAGCTGGTAGCCCCAAGTACATGTTGTTCTGGCAGTGTTCATAGTTATCGCTGTCTGGCAAAGCAGGACACGACACATTGATGTCTGGGTGTGCATCAAAGATCTTCGCGAGAGTCAGGGTGTTGATGGTTTTTTGTACCACACGCATCTCATAAGTCTTCATGCCATTGAGCACTTCAAACGCTTTGTCTGCGTCTAAGAACGCGCCTTTAATGTAATACACATTCCAAAACAGGGTTTCGTTCCATGGAATGATTGCCTCATCACCGTTAGGTTTAGTAAAGGCAACCTCCTCACCTTTTGGCACAAACATGGTCTCGTTGCGACCAATCACGACTCCAGCGGTTGTAATGCCTGAACCCGCCAGCTCTTTGGTATAGGAATGAATCACATAATCAGGTCTTTCCATCACATCATCACGTTTTAATATTGGGTGCAGTAATGGCGTACCCACAGTCGAGTCGACAATCACGTCCCAACCACGAGAGTGACCAGCTTTACTGATGCTAGCAACATCTAACACGTAGCCATGTGGGTTACACGGTGACTCTAGGTATACGTAGATTTTCTTACCTGCGGCGAGGCGATCAGCGTATTTTTCGGCAACCTCATCAAGTCGAGTAGCAAACTCACTTCCGGAGTAGCCATCGAACCACTCTACCGCGACATTCAAGTTCGAAGGCTTGCCAAACCAATCTTCCAACAACTGGTAAGAACCGCCGTAAATGTTACGTGAGGCCAAAACAATGTCTTCGTGTCCAAGTAAATGGCTCAACAACCCATCAATGGCCGCCATACCCGAGTTAAAGTTCCATGCGAGGTACTCGTTGGCTCTAGAACCGGCCTCAATATCAACCATATGATTAGCCAGTGAAATCGAGGTTGGGTTAAGCAGTCGAGAGTAAATATCGTGCAGCGGCTCTTTACCGTTGAAGGCGTCTTCAATCCACTCTGTACACGCAAACAAATAGGTCGCGGTGCGCGTAATCACAGGGCTTGCCGAGAAGATAGCCGCCACATTATCGAAGATAGGATACGCACCTTTAGAGGCAAAGTTACCATTGTTAGTAGCGATAGATTGGTAAGTGGCACGCATTGGGTTTTGCAGATTATCAAGGATCTTCGCGATCTGGAATGACAAAAAACGTTTGGCGTTAAACCAAGCGATTCGGTCGCTTTTGTCGAGCTCTGAAAGTCCATCAACCGTCAATGCCCAAAGGTCGTGTGTCTTGGTATTGGCTTGGTACAGCGTTGTAGCCAGTTCAATCAGCGTGATACCGTAATCACTATCTGGGTCGATACCAAAGTGTTTTGCTTGCTCAATGGCAAGGGCTTCTGCTTGTTCGTGTTTGGTCGTTTTACGCAGCGGGCTAAGTTGAGTTGACGTGTTCATAGTTCAATCCTTTGTTATACCTCCTTTAATTTTAGTGTTGTGCAGATATTGAAAATTGCGATTTGCGAAGTAAGACCTACACTTTGAGCAATAATATTGCTAAACAAATTCCAATATTGATGGAACATGCCAATGGACGAGATCGACAAGAAAATACTGGCTGAACTGCAAAGCAACGCTCGACTGACGAATCAAGAGTTGGCCGATCGAGTGGCGCTATCACCCTCTCCTTGTTTACGCCGAGTTCGAGCACTGGAGAAACAAAGGATTATTCGCGGCTATCACGCCAGTGTTGACCAAGAAGCGTGTGGTCTGCCTGTGAATGTGTTTGTGTTGGTAAAGCTCGAAAAGCCGACTGAAGAGAACATGCGAGACTTTGAGCAACACATTGAGGTGATTGATGAAGTGTTGGAGTGCTTTTTGATGACAGGCAATCACGACTACCTGTTGCATGTAGTGAGCGAGTCACTCAAAAGCTACGAGCAGTTTATCCGTAAACAACTAACTCGCCTGCCCAATATCGCTTCTATTGAATCCAGCTTCGCCTTCGGTCAGGTAAAAACAAAGACTAAGCTCCCAGTGAGGTAAATGGAATGCCAGTATGTTATGGCTGGCATTCGTGTTAATACGGCTACCTATGTATTACTGAGCATGAAGTGTAGAACAAAGCTCCACACTCCCTAGTTACCGTGCCACTTAGACGAAATGCAATAGATAACTAAAACCAAGAGCAGTCATCGTCGTCAAATAGCAAACATCATCCAAGTTGAAGCGCAAATTCATAAACGTAAATAGAGTCATAGTATCCCCCTTACTGTTAGTTCCCAGGAATAACTATTCAATCAATATGCCACTTATTTAAGCTATTGATATAAAAGGATTAGGGCTTATTTAGAACTAACCCTTCGGATCAGATGCACACCTTTGATGCAGTGGTTTCACCATTTTATAACGCAGATCACATAAAAAGCATCTCATCCGAGCTAGCCGACCAAGTTTCACTTAATCGCCATCATTGCCTTAGTGCGCACAAAAAATTCACTAAAGAAGCGTATTTTTCTTTTATCTTCCTGCCATTAAAAGGGTACATAGCTGATCTTCAACGCGATTTGGACGTATAGGCTCCTTAAAAAGGAAGGAAAACTATGGCCAACGTCTATGTCAGCATCGGAAGCAACATTAACCGAGAACACCACGTCACAGAGTCTCTCAAGGCATTGCACGACCGCTTTGCACCTCTGAATATTTCTAATTTCTACGATTGCGAACCTGTCGGTTTCAAAGGGGATAACTTCCTAAACCTAGTCGTTGGGTTCGAATGTGACCTGCCTGTCGCAGAGCTAGTTAAGGTTCTGCATCAAATCGAATCAGAGAACGATCGCCAGCGCCAGACCAAAGCGTATGCCTCACGTACGATGGATATCGACATCCTTCTTTATGATAATCAAGTGGGCGTTATCGACGGTGTAGAGCTTCCTAGAGGCGAGATCACCGAGTACGCATTTGTGCTCAGACCGTTAGTCGATGTCGCCGCGCAAGAACGTCACCCCACCTTAAATATCTCGTTTCAGCAACTCTGGGAAAGCTTCGACCAGTTGAGTCAGAAAACAGAACCCATCTCTTTCGAGCTCAGTTTCACTTAGCCTTTACACGACAAAAAAAAGACTGCAACAGGAACAACGGCAAAACGAACAACTGTAAAAAGAACGACTGAAATCTTAATCGCGTGACTTTACTGATCTTTTCTTAAAACAAACACGTAACTGACTTCACTTTCTAAGGATTGGACACTGTTATGAATCACAACGCCATTATCACCATTACGAACCTGAGACTAAGAACCTTCATCGGTTTCAACGAAGAAGAAAAGTCGAAGCAACAAGACATCGTTATCAATGCAGAAATCCACTACCCCGCTAACAACCTTTGTCTCTCTGATGATGTGGACAACGCGCTTAACTACAAAAACATCTGTAAGAAGATTATTCAACACGTCGAATCCGGAAGGTTTCTGCTTTTGGAAAAGCTAACCAGCGACGTCCTCGGCATTTGTATCGACCATCCATGGGTGCGATACGCTCAAGTGAGAATCGACAAGCCTCATGCGCTACGTTTTGCCGACTCTGTCTCGCTCACCCTGAGCTATGAAGCAGACAACGACAAGAATTCTTAAGGAGAGAGTCATGCTGAATACAGAAGCCGAAAAAGTAAGAGAAGCTTTGCTCGCAAAAGGACTTGAAACCCCAATGACTTCGAGCGAAATGAACCCCAACCAAAAGTACAACCGTATCAAAGGGCTTTTAACGGAAGTGGTGAGTACGCTTGGGTTGGATTTAACCGATGATAGCCTTGCTGAAACACCCCATCGCATTGCAAAGATGTACGTACATGAGATCTTTTCAGGGCTCGATTACAACAACTTTCCAAAAGTCAGTGTGATAGACAACAAAATGTCGGTTGATGAAATGGTTAAGGTATCAGACATCAACTTAACATCGACGTGCGAACATCACTTCATTACCATCGATGGTTTAGCGGAAGTGGCCTATATTCCTGAAAACAAGATTCTTGGATTGTCTAAAATCAACCGTATTGTTCGATTCTTTGCCCAGCGCCCTCAAGTTCAAGAACGTCTTACTCAGCAAATCCTGGTCGCGATACAGACTCTGGTTGAAACAGAAAACGTGGCCGTGACGATTAAAGCAACCCACTATTGCGTTAAATCCAGAGGTGTCATGGATGCAAACTCTGAAACCTCAACAACCGCGCTCGGTGGCATTTTCAAAACTAACCCTCAAACCAGAGCTGAGTTTTTACGATGAGTGAAACGATACTAGTAACAGGTGTGGGAAAGCGACTCGGCTTCGCACTGGCGCAGCAACTTTTAGCGGATGGATACAACGTGGTTGGCACCTACCGCAACGACTATCCTCACCTGCAACGATTGCGCGACACTGGAGCCGACTTGCAGCAGGTAGACTTTTATCAACAAAGCAGCCTAGAGAGTTTTCTTCATTATGTTGGGCAAGAATATAAGACACTCAGAGCCGTCATACACAATGCTTCCGACTGGAAACCCGAGAACAAGCAAGATCCCAGCGAAAATGCCTCACACATCATGCACCAGATGATGACGATTCACGCTACCGTGCCTTACCTGGTTAATTTAATGCTGAAAGACCAACTGATGTCTGGCGAGCAAAACTCAGACATCATCCACATCAGTGATTACGTTGCGGAAAAAGGCAGTAAAAAACACATCGCTTACGCCGCCAGTAAAGCGGCGCTCAACAACCTAACGCTGTCGTTTTCAGCAATGTTGGCTCCCAAGGTGAAAGTAAATACCATCGCCCCAGCCATGATTAAGTTTAATGAACATGACGATGAGGCATACAAAACCAAAGCGCTGCAGAAAGCTCTTATTCCCGCAGAAGCGGGCTTTGAGGAAATAATAGAGGGCATCAAGTTTGTGTTGGCCAGTCACTACATGACGGGAAGAACCTTGCACCTAGATGGCGGCAGGCATTTGAAGTGATGGTCTTGCATTTTCTGCTATCTAAAGCGGCTGTAACCTGCCCATTAAAGACGGTTGCCCAGTTTAGCTTGCGCCAAATGGTAACCTCTATCTATCATCTCTTGTGAGCGATAAAACTCTAAGGTGCCACAGGCATTTCGTGGGATCTCAAGCGTGATATCGGCGGGGTAAGCGGCCAACTTTTGGCGAGCAATGGTCGATTGCATCGCATCAAATGCTTGGTTGGCAATATCGTAAAAAGCAAAGTTGAAGCTCATTTTGCTTTTTACACTGCTACCGAGGTTATCGATAAAATGCACAACCTTCTCATGCAGCTTGCTCTCTTTTGTTGGCTGGGAAACCGGCATCACTTCCTGTTTAACCATTTCAGGTTCACCACCTAAATTCACAGCCAGTGTAAAGTCTGTATTATCACCAAAGGTAGGCGCAATCGGTACGGGATTGAGAACGCCGCCATCAATCAGCACTTCTCCATTGATAACGTGAGGGGTCAAGAACAGTGGCAACGAGATAGAGGCACGAATAGCATCAAACAGAGAACCTGATTGCAGCCAAACCTCTTTTTCATCGGCGACGTTAGCGGCAACGGCGGTATAAGGGATAGGCAGATCTTCAATTGAAATCTCACCGATCAGTCCACGCAGAGTGTCGATGATCTTGTCCCCTTTGAACATACCACTCGATTGCCATGAAAAGTCCAACAGCATCGCCATATCACCTTGGTCGATACTGGTGACCCACTCTTCAAATTCATCTAACTTGCCCGCCGCGTAGACACCACCGATCAGTGCGCCAATTGAACAGCCAGAAATGGATTTTATCTGATAGCCATGCTCAACTAACCAACGGATGACTCCAACATGAACCAAGCCTCTTGCGCCACCACTGCCAAGTACAAGTGAGATCGTTTTTGCCATCGTATTAATCCTTTAGTTTTTAATTTTAGGGAAGCTAACTCGCCGATTTACCAATTCGCCGATCTCAATTCACTGAATCACTCTCAGTTCATTCGGGTAATGAAGGTTTGCTCGTCATCGACAAAAGCCACATAGTCGCCATGGTAGATAAACATCCGGCCACGCCCTTCAACGATACACGCAAGCTGTGGGTTCAAATCTTCTTCAAGATCTTTACTTTGATACGTGCCGGTATCGGTGATCACACCGCGGAGTGTAGGTAGAAATCCATAGCTGCGCTTGGCTTGATCAATCAGGCTCAATTCACTGGTGGTAGAAAAGTAAGATGGAATTGGACCTGCATCTTCGATAAACATCGGTTTTAGTTCTTCAAAAGCTGTAATCACCAGCCAGTCGATGCCGTTAACATGATGGATAAACATTGTTTATAAATACCTAGTTTCTCGATAATTCAGATGCGGAGATTCTATCATTATCAATCACAGAACGTGGGAGAAATTAAGGAGCGACAAATAATCAGACACACGCTGTCTACAAAGCCTAATACTTGTCGACTTACTCTACGACTAATGTCTAACTGTCTGAGACTGTTTGTTTTTTTTGGTTTGATATAAGGTACTAACAACTAAATGTTAATGAATTTTTAATTATAAGTTGACGCATTGTTTGCGCTTCTGCGTGAGCCAATAACGTTTGTTGGAATAATACATCTTAGATGTGTGAGCGAAAGGAATCAGAATGAGCAGTACTTTAGAGTCCGTAAATATACGACCAGATAAGCCTCAAACCAATGAGGACGAACTCACTTATGAACAACAACACAAACCAAGATCGGAATTTGAATCCCGCGAACAATATTTAGAGCATGAGTTACAAATCATGGCGCCTAAACGCTGGCGTCCCAATTTGCCGTTTAAAGATTATCGATTTGAGATAGAAGACACCATCCCAGCTATGGCCGCTACCATTGGTAAAGTGGTTATGGTGGGAGCGATAGCAGCCACCTTTGCCGGGGCGCTCGGGCTAAATGAAGGCTTTATTTTAGAAAACGTTCGTTATGAACTACTCATCGCCTCTGTTTTCATCATTCTATTCTCTGGCTTTTTATTGCCGACTGCTAACCTCGCCGGTACACACGGTCCACTCATCCCTTTAATTCCAATTGTCGTTGCAGCAGGCGGACACCCTATGGCGTTTGGATTGCTGATTGGCGCTTTTGGCCTCATTCTAGCCATCAGTAAAGGTGGCAGTATGTTGGCTAACCTTACCAGTAAAGGCGTGTGTGGCGGCTTATTGCTCTACCTCGGTTTTGTTGGAACCGCCTCTCAAGTGAAAAAGCTGTTCGCTTGGGCTGAGGGAATCGGTATGAGCCATATCGCGTTTGTCGTGATCTTTTGCACCATCATTTTGTACGCTTTATTAGAACACTTCCGCAAACGTTGGTTAGCCGTCCCTCTTAGTTGCTTACTGGGTGGTACGATTGCGTTTGCCATGGGTGCGCCATTTGCTTTCCACACTGAGCCAGGCTTACCTAACATGAACCCTATGTATTGGTGGGGAGAAGATACAGGTTGGATGCTAGGCCTACCGACGATTGAACACTTCATGGTGGTATTGCCGTTTGCGATTTTAGCCGTCGCGATGTGGTCGCCAGATTTCTTAGGGCATCAAGTATTTCAAAAAATCAGCTATCCAGAACGTACCGAAAAAGTACACATGAACATTGACGATACCATGACCACGGCTTCGATTCGTCAAACGTTCGGTTCCCTGCTTGGCGGTACTAACTTTACGTCTTCATGGGGTACTTACATCGTACCGGCGGCGATTGCGAAACGCCCTATACCTGCTGGCGCTTTGCTGACGGCTCTGTTCTGTATCATCGCCGCAGTTTGGGGCTACCCAATGGATCTAGCGATATGGCAACCCGTACTTTGTGTTGCGCTCATTGTTGGGGTATTTGTGCCATTGCTAGAAGCTGGAATGGAAATGACGCGTGAAGGAAAAACCACGCAATCGGCAGCGATTGTTGTATTTTCTTCAGCGCTCGTTAACCCCGCGTTTGGCTGGTCTCTCACCATGCTGTTAGATAACTTAGGCCTGATAGGTTGTAAAGAACGTAGCGGTAAACTGAGTAAAATGAGCCGTTGGGTGTTGCCTGGCATTATGTTTATTGTGCTAAGTGGTGTGATGGCGTTGGTTGGTCTTCTACCAGGAGTACCAGCGATTATCCCAAGTTTCCGTTAACTTCTAAATAAGAGTTATTGAATATTTGGCCCTTGCTGTTATTAAGTTTTGGTCGGAATACAAAAGGCCTCGTAATCGCGAGGCCTTAGTTTAATAAAGATATATCTATTGCTGAATAACTGCGCACTTGGTTTCATCTAAACCAAGCCCTTTTGCAGTTAACTTACATTGCTCTTTAATGTCTGTTATCTGGTTCTCCCACTGCTGATCAAAAGATGGAAGTGAATTACTGTTGATAGTTGCGAAATACTGATCGCGCATTAATAAAAAGTTTGACCTAATAGTCTGTTGATCAGCATAAACCTTAACAGCCTTAGTGAGCAGCGTTGCGATATCTTTCGGGTCGTATGATATTGACTGTCGACCATCCTTATCAGCCCCACCGAGGGTAATTTGATACAAGATGTCATAATAATCACGCTGAATACGATGCACTTGTTTCTGATATCTATCGTAACTGGCTTCTTTTACGGCCTTGTT
This sequence comes from Vibrio toranzoniae, assembly GCF_024347655.1. NCBI lineage: Bacteria > Pseudomonadati > Pseudomonadota > Gammaproteobacteria > Vibrionales > Vibrionaceae > Vibrio > Vibrio toranzoniae. The sequence goes on from NZ_AP025514.1 coordinate 1,789,714, forward strand.
TAGCTTATCAATATTATCTTCCGTAAATTCATTAAGTATTTCAAAGGTATTGTTTTTTATTATTTCCGATTTGTCCTTCTGCGATTGCACAATAATTGAGTATGAAAGCTCATTGAGACGCAATGCCCTGCTCAATGCTAATTGTTTTGCTTGCGGTGAAATAACAAAGTTGATGATATCGTCCGCATTAGGCTTGGTGTTGGCGTACACTTCTTTAATATCAGTGACCTGTTTCACTTGAAAGTCGGACATAAGTGTTGAGTTAGTTAGTACGTCTCCTTGTACAAATTTAGGTAAAGGCCTTGGAGCACACCCGATAACGGTATCTAGGGCTCTCGCGCCTAACGTAAGTTCGTTGCTAAAAACTTCAGTAAGTTGGTCGTTGTAAGGTTGGCACCAAGATTTGTCTGCAACTTCGTTTGTAGACACACACCCAGCGAGTAATAAAACGATTAGTGTTAGATACTTATACATAAGAAATCTCTTTATCTGACGTTGAATTTAAAGCCTCCCCACATGATGAAAGGTGCTGTTAAAGTTATTTTTATCAGTAAATAGGTCATTACAGGTTAGATTAACCATTAACAGATAAATGTGATACCTGTTGTATATTTAGCAGTGAAGATATAAATATTTCGTATGTTCGATACCTAGTTTGTATGTGACGTACATACCCCTCGAATGGAGTGACCCGATCTCTTGAGGTATAAGAATGAGGGGGGAGGTTAGGAGGGGATTTTCAGTCGATTCTCACGTGTATCTACCACTTTGTTTTGCTCGCTCTACAGAACACAAAAGGCCTCGCAAACGCGAGGCCTTAGTTTTATCTAATCGAAGCTTTCGACCGCCCTACTTCACTGACTGAACCGCTTTCAGCAACGTTGTGTTGAACTGCTGTGGTTGCTCTAGCATTGGGAAGTGGCCTGAGCCTTCAATGTAGTAAATGCTGTAATCCTTAATGTGTTTCTTGTTCGCTTCTGAATCCGTTGGCCATAGGCGAGCGTTAACCAATATTACTGGCACATTCACGTTCTCATACACGCGGTGTGCTTCGCCTGTCACGTATTGGCCTAGATAATGACGGAATTGGTTTATCGCGATAGCTGGCGGTGCTGATGCCATGTCTTGCGTTACCCAGTAAAGTAAATCTGCGTCTACGTCTTTTGGTAGCGAGTCTTTCACGAACATAGTAATGCCAGCTTGGAAGTCTGCTTCAAAGGATTTGGTCATTGCATCTAATTCGCTTTGTGAAACCGCTAGTGCGACGTTTTGCGATGTATCGACACCAATAATGCCCTTCACTCTTTTCGGCATCAGTTTAGCGGCTTCGGCAATCACACCACCTGCCATTGAATGGCCGACTAAGATAACGGATTCAAGTTGCTCTTTCTCGATTACTGCTTTGATGTCTTCGGCGAACGCGACCATGCTGTACTCTTCGCGGTTGAACGATGAGTTACCGTGCCCCGCTAAGTCCATGGTGATCACTTGGTACTGCTTTGAAAACTCGCTCACTTGGTTTTGCCACAGCCTGCTGTCAAGGCTCCAGCCGTGAATGAAGATCAGCGCCGTATCCCCACTTCCACTTTTGCCATACGCAATTTGCTCACCATCGTGAGATATCGCGATACCATACTTAACCATTGAATCATGAGCCATGGCATTAAGACTACCAAGTGCCATGAATGCCAAGAGTGTGATATTTATAATTAAACGTTTCATAGTGTCTCTCTACTTACTTTGGAGGGCGCACAGAACGTGCCACTCTCAATCAATATAGTCACTATAAAGTATGAAGTTGTAGACGGGTCAAGTGTAGTTGAGATAGAGAACTCTTCTGTACACATTGCTTTTTTATTCTAATTCCCACCCAATGAAATTCTTGAACTAAACTCTGTAACTAACCCTAAATGCATGCTTTGCATCATCTTTTTTCAATTCTCATTAATGTATAGTTACTTTATAAGCATGTAATTTAGTATGGGAATATTGTGTACATAGAAAAATTAGCTATTAAGAACTTTAAGAAAATCGAATCAGGTACATACGAGTTTAATGAGAAAGTGAACATACTCGTTGGAGATAACAATTCAGGAAAAACCACAATTCTGGAAGCTTTAGAGCTTGTTTCAAGTTCTAACTACAGAGGCAAGTCGATAAGTTCCTCGCTATCACCACAGTTGTTCAATAATAAGTCGGTTAAAACATACCTTGATGGGAACTTATCCAAAGGCACGCTGCCTGAAATTCTAATCGAAGCATACTTATCTAACTGCCCTGAATACAGAGGTAAGAACAATTCACAAAACAAAGAATATGAGGGCTTATTTATAAAAATCTGCTTCGATGAAGATTTAACCAGCACATATGAAGAGTTTTGCAAAAATGCTAAAGTCGACAGCATCCCAACAGAATTCTATAAAGTCGAATGGTTTAGTTTTGCTTGGGAGCCAATTAAATTTCTGAGCAGAAAAGTAAAAGGGCTATTTATTGACCCCACGAGGCTTCATCCCACTTATGGTAAGTCCCAATATTTATCCAACATCATTAACTCATCCCTAACCAAAGAGCAGCAAGCTTTACTTCATCTCAACTATCGACAATTGAAAAACTCCTTTGAGGAGCAGCAGCAAATTCAAGAGCTCAACAATGACCTAGACTCTGAAAACCAAGTCACAGAGCAAAACCTCTCGATAATTGCTGACACTAACTCAGGTAACGTCGAAGCTGGACTCCAGCTAGCGGTAGACGAAGTATCGTTTAACCATATAGGTAAAGGGGAGCAAAATAAGATACAAGTTAAGCTAGCTCTCTTAAACAAAGGCGGCAATGACAACTTTGTTACTATAGAGGAACCAGAGAACCACCTATCTCATACAAACCTAAGTAGGTTGGTAAAATTCATTTCAGACAATACCAATAACCAAATATTTATTACCACCCACAGCTCTTATGTTCTTAATAAGCTCAGCCTTAACCATTTATGCTTAATTTCTGATGACTATCTAAGGCTAAAGGAAATTGATTCTGGCACAGCCAAAACCCTACAAAGATTACCGGGATATGACACATTGAGAATTGTTCTCTCTCAAAAAGTTATTCTAGTTGAAGGGCCTTCTGATGAGTTGATTCTGAAAAAGATATATTTACAAGGGAACAAAAGGTTACCTGAAGAAGATGGCATTGATATCATCGTTGTGAGAGGAATAGGATTCAAACACTACCTTCAAATAGCCAAACTCATCGGAACAAAGGTAAATGTGGTAAAAGATAATGATGGTTCCTATCAAACCAACATTGTTGATTATGCCGAAAACTTCAAGTTCAAAAACATTGATTTCTTCTCTGAACCAAACGACGAACTAAGGTCGCTAGAGCCTTCATTAATAGCTGCTAATGCAAAAGATGAAAAAACTTTAGATGGATTCGCTACAATAGCCTTATCCAAAATTGCTTACAACGAGTACAAAGAGATTAAAAGGCTGGACGAGAAGATTAAATACTTCAAGGCTGTTTACGTAGGTGAAAAAGGAGACAAAAACTACGGTTCTAAAAAAGTAGATTCTGCTATACGAATATTCGATAACCCAGACGTCATTAAGTATCCGAACTACCTATTGGAGGCATTGAAGTTTGACTAAGAAACTCTTTATTGCGTGCGCGGGGGCAGGCAAGACAACTCGAATAGTCAAGGAATCAATAGAACTGACTAGTGAAGGTAAGAAGGTTTTGATTATTACTTACACACGTAGTAACCAAAATGAACTTTACAAGAAATTTGATGAACTTGGCGGGCAGCGGAGGGACTTGTTCATAGTCAAGGGGTGGTACTCTTTCATATTAGAAGATGTGGTAAGACCATATCAGAGATGTATTTTCACCACTCGCATTGATGGCATCAACCTCAATAGCAGTACCCCCCACAAGAAAGGGCGTATGAATATCCCTGGCAGGAAAGAAAAGTTAGGAGAAAAATACAACGAAAAGCACTTCCTCACTAACCAAAATCGTGCCCATACAGAGTTTCTCTCAAAGTTAGGATGCAGGGTTATAAAAGAAGACAACATCGCCATTTCTGATCGAATTAACTCGATATATAGCCGTGTTTATCTCGATGAAACTCAAGACTTTGCTGGCTGGGATTTTGACTTAATCAAACTAATTGCAAAATCTAAAGAGCTTGAGATTCACGCCGTTGGAGATTTTAGACAAACTATATACCACACTTCCTCAAAGCCCAAAGCGCCTTCCAATAGCCAACAAAAACTTGATGCTTATAAGAAAATAGGATTTGTTCCTAGCGTCCTCAATGATTGTTGGCGCTCGACACAGGCAATATGTGAATTTGCAGATACGGTTCACGAGGGAGAGGGGTATTCCAAAACAGTATCTAAAGTAGAAGATCCCGTCATAGACGTACATTCCGGTATACATTTCGTTTCAAAAAACGATGTCTCGAAGTATGTTAAACAACACACCCCCCTAATACTTAGGCATTCTGCTAACTCTGGCAAAGAGTTAGATGTATATGAAAATTTGATGACCTTTGGTGACTCCAAGGGGCAAACTGTTGACCATGTTCTAATTCAACCAACAGACCGCTTTACAAAATTTCTAAAGGGACAGAAAGGCGCTTTTACCGATAAGCAGACTAGTCAAAATAAACTGTATGTTGCAGTTACTAGAGCCCGATACAGCGTCGCTTTCATAGTAAACGACAAGCATTTTGAAGATGTTCTCTGGCAACCACTTATCTGAGGGTATCTATATACACTAACTCAAATAATAGCGAAATATCTGCGATAACAACTGTCGGTATACCTTGGGGTTTTATCTCTCATCTAGGAAACCTGCTTGCGAACAGTAGGCTTCCTGCTTTTATGTTTCAGACGCCCAGTTGATAGCTGATATGCACCATTAAGACTAGTACATATGACAAAGTAACTTTCCAATACCTAGAATAACTCATTTTTATCAATTTCGAGTTGATACCCTACTCCCTAGCAAAAAAAAGGCCTCGCAATGCGAGGCCTTTGATTTTCTATCTATCAGAAGAGATTTGTCGTGAAGTGCTGCGCCGAATTTCTCTGAGATTGAAGCTGCGATAGCACATACTGAACCAGCGATATCTGCACCTTCAAATGTATACCCTAGTGCTCGATGAACAGTACCATCGAGATATCAAGCAATTACTACACGTATGTTGATAATTCATTGATCAAGTTGAACCGTGGTATTTTCCCCCCACTGACGTGGGCTGCTAACTGAGCATTGTTTGCTTCCATACACTTGGCGTATTGAGGTTCGCGAAGCTTTTCAACATCAACAAAGGTTTTTGTCACAACACGACCGACAAACGTGCATTTCACATCACTAGTCGATGCTGTAAACCACATTCCCAACAACTTTCCATTACTAATATATGGCAGCGCAGTATCAATTGAATTCAGTCCGGGAGTCCGCCATTTCTCGTGAATATTGATAATTGTTTGAGGTTCCCCAGTCAAAACATACTTAGTTTGTTCATGGATTGCTTTTGCAACAGCTTCTCTTGGACTCTTGGTTTTCAATCTTTGAATCAGACGTTGAATTGAATGTCTTGAAAATCTCATATCACTATCATAGATCGAGTATTTTCCATTAACTCTTGCTAAATATGCACCAGCAAACATTTCCTTTCTTTGGTCATACATTACAAACATAGCTAAACACTCTCTATCACCAATATAGAAGCCCGAAACATTTCCATTTTTAAAAACAGCTTTGGTTTTTTTCTGTAAGTTTTTCAAACCACCATGGCTAACGATATTAATACTACCTAAATTTTCAACACACTCTCGAGCCAACCTCTTCATTGCACCTCTAGCAAGAGACTCATCAATTGTAAGAGGATCAAGCTCTAACTTACCTATAACCTGTACCATTTTGATTCCTTTTCATACTCTAGAACACTAGCTAAGCTAAAGTGAATGATTCTGGCTAAGCCAAGTGCGACCAAACACTAGAACCTGGACTGATTCCGCTAGTCTTATTCTTAGGAAAGGCTCGACTGAGTGCTGTGGTAGCTGTTGTGTTATACACACTCACAGAGCGAACCCAGTCTGATACATAAGTTTCAAAGTTTGCATGGATTAAACGGTGGTCGGATAAGCAATATCCCGTTGAGCGATAAAAATGTCCGAGAGCAATAAGTAAGGCTCCCTTGATTTGAAAATCTTCCTTGTCATCTTTCAATGCATTCCAGCCTAGTTCTTTTATATACTCGGTATCCAAAGCCCAGTTTAAAATTGACCATTTTGCATTTATATTGATGCCGTCATGATTAAGCCCAGAATCAAAAGCATCTAACAAAGTAGATAAAACAATAGGCTTTAAATCTTGGTTTGGGTGATATAGTTCAATAGTTGAACGGCTATGCTCAATTCCTGCAATGCCCGCATCACTTTCAATAAAGCTAATTAAAAATTGTCGGGCAAACTCTTTAGGGCTAACGGAAAGTTTGGATTGATTAGCATAGGAGTTTTGTAAAGCGTAATAGGAAGCAAAACCTGCTTTCTTCGAGGTCACTTCAAGAGCTTCAGAGTGAGATATACCTAACTCTTTCTTGAGGTGCTTTGCAGATTTTTTAACGTTGGAAATGAATGAGGATGTTATAAGTTTTGACATTGTCTTATTTCTCCATGCGAAAGCTGCGTCAATTCACCCCTAATTTCACTTTTCCGCAAATGGTAATAAGATCAAAGTTATATTGTTTACTTTTGCATGGTTCTCGAAAGAATTCGCCTAGTTGGGGTGGGCAAGCTTCCACAAAGCTTGAGCAAAAAATATCTCAGCCAGAATTCTGAGTCAACAAACTTTAATGTAATTTATCTAATGTACTTTAAACAAATTGTTATTTAGTGCGCTACGTCACTAGTTCTCAAAAAACAAAAAGGCCTCGCAATGCGAGGCCTTTGGTTTTTCTATCTATCAGAATAGATTAGTCGCGAAGTGCTGCGCCGAATTTCTCTGAGATTGAAGCTACGATAGCATCTACTGAACCAGCGATGTCTGCATCTTCAAGTGTGCGCTCTACAGACTGTAGGCTAAGTGCGATAGCTAGGCTCTTCTTACCTTCTTCAACGCCCTTACCTACGTATACGTCGAACAGTTTAGCGCCTGTTAGGAATTCGCCACCAGCTGCGATACACGCTTCTACGATGTCGCCAGAAGCGACTGCTTCATCAACAACAACGGCGATATCACGACGGTTTGCAGGGAACTTAGATACGGCTACTGCTTCTGGAAGCACGCGAGTGTTGATAGCTGCCCATTCGATTTCGAATACGATAGTGCGGCCGTTAAGACCAAACTTACGCTCTAGTTCTGGGTGAACAGTACCAATGATACCCACTTCTTTGCCGTTAGCCATAATCACTGCTGACTGGCCTGGGTGAAGTGCTGGGTTGCGCTCTTTTGCTTCAGAAGAAAGGGCTTTGAAGCTGTATGCGATTTCGTTTGCAGAAAGCTCAAGAACGGCTTCTAGGTCACCTTTAAGATCGAAGAAATCTACAGTGTTCGTTGCAATGTCCCAGTGCTCTTCGCCACGAGTACCAGAGATAACGCCCGCAAGCATCATTTCTTGGCGCATGCCGTTTTCAGCCGTTGCTTCAGGGATGAAACGTAGGCCTGATTCGAATAGACGAACGCGAGACTGTTGACGCTTCTGGTTGTGAACAACTGTGTTTAGTAGACCTTGGATTAGGCCAAGACGCATTGCTGACATGTCCGCAGAGATTGGGAATGGTAGGATTAGCGGCTCAACACCAGGTACAACAAGCTTTTGCTGTTCTGGTTCTACGAAGCTGTATGTGATTGCTTCGTGGTAGCCACGGTCTACAAGAAGGTCACGAACGCGCTTAAGCGGTTGGTCAGCTTCTTTGTGGTCATTCATTTTAAGTGCCGCTTTAGGCGCTTGGTTTGGAATGTTATCGTAACCGTAGATACGACCTACTTCTTCAATTAGGTCTTGCTCGATTGCGATATCGAAACGCCAAGATGGAGACGTTGCCGTCCAACCAGCATCAGTGCTTTCAACGTCACAACCTAGGCGAGTAAGAATTTCCACTACGTCTGTAGATGGGATTTCGTGACCTAATAGGCTGTCTAGCTTAGCGCGACGTAGAGTAACTACGTTTGCTTTAGGAAGATCAGCTTCAGATTCGCTGCCATTTACTGGTGCAACTTCACCACCGCAGATTTCAACTAGAAGCTGTGTTGCGCGCTCCATAGCGGCTAGCTGTAGAGTTGAATCAACACCACGTTCGAAACGTAGAGAAGAATCTGTGTGAAGGCCGTAAGCACGCGCGCGACCACGGATGTGATCCGGTGCGAAGAATGCCGCTTCTAGAAGTACGTCTGTTGTTTCAGTAGTCACACCTGAATCTTGACCGCCAAAGATACCAGCGATTGCTAGTGCTTTGTTGTGGTCAGCGATAACAAGTGTGTTGCTGTTTAGTTCAGCTTCGTTGCCATCTAGAAGTGTTAGCTTTTCGCCCTGCTCTGCTAGACGAACCACGATACCGCCTTCGATCTTAGCGAGATCAAATGCGTGCATTGGTTGGCCTTGCTCTAGCATCACGTAGTTTGTGATGTCTACAACTGGGTCGATTGAACGGATACCACAACGGCGCAGTTTTTCTTGCATCCAGATTGGCGATTCCGCTTTCACGTTTACGTTCTTAACCACACGGCCCAGGTAACGTGGACAAGCATCAGTTGCTTTGATTTCAACAGACACTGTGTCTTCAATGCTTGTTGCCACAGCTTCAACTGTTGGCTCTGTAACGTCTGCGCGGTTTAGTACGCCAACTTCACGAGCAAGGCCACGGATGCTGAAGCAGTCTGCGCGGTTTGCTGTTAGGTCTACGTCGATAGTTACGTCGTTAAGCTCAAGAAGCTCACGTACGTCCATACCTAGCGTTGTGCCTTCTGGCAGCTCAAGGATGCCGTCAGACTCTACGTCGATACCTAGCTCAGAGAAAGAACAAAGCATGCCGTGCGATGGAACGCCACGTAGTTTTGCTTTCTTGATTTTGAAGTCACCAGGAAGTACTGCGCCAACGGTTGCTACTGCGACAGTTAGGCCAAGACGACAGTTAGATGCACCACATACGATATCTAGCAGCTCTTCTGCGCCGATATCAATTTTTGTAACTTGTAGTTTGTCTGCGTCTGGGTGCTGACCGCACTCAACCACTTTACCTACTTTAACGCCGGTGAATTCACCAGCAACAGGTTCTACATCGTCAACTTCCAAACCAGCCATAGTGATTTGGTGAGCTAGCTCTTCGCTGTTAATTGCAGGTTTAACCCACTCGCGTAGCCAAGATTCACTGAATTTCATAGTTTTGACTGCCCCGGATTACTTGAATTGTTTAAGGAAACGAAGGTCGTTCTCGAAGAACGCACGAAGGTCATTTACGCCGTAACGAAGCATCGTTAGACGCTCTACACCCATACCGAATGCAAAACCAGAGTATTTCTCAGGGTCGATGCCAACAGAGCGAAGTACGTTAGGGTGAACCATGCCACAGCCTAGAACTTCTAGCCATTTGCCATCTTTACGTTTCACGTCAACTTCAGCTGAAGGCTCTGTGAACGGGAAGAATGAAGGACGGAAACGCACTTCAACTTCTTCTTCAAAGAAGTTACAAAGGAAATCGTTAAGAATGCCTTTAAGTTGTGCGAAGTTTACGTTCTCATCAACTAACATACCTTCCACTTGGTGGAACATTGGCGTGTGAGTTTGATCGTAGTCGTTACGGTAAACACGACCCGGAGCAATGAAGCGGAATGGCGGTTTGCCGTTTTCCATCGTACGGATTTGAACACCAGACGTGTGCGTACGTAGCATTAGATCAGGGTTGAAGAAGAAAGTATCGTGATCAGTACGAGCTGGGTGATCGTCTGCGATGTTTAGTGCATCAAAGTTGTGGAATGCATCTTCGATCTCAGGGCCAGACTCAGTGCTAAAGCCAAGCTCACCAAAGAACTGTTCGATACGCTCAACTGTGCGAGTAACTGGGTGAAGACCACCGTTCTCAATGCGACGACCTGGTAGGCTCACATCGATAGTTTCTTCAGCTAGTTTCGCTTCAAGCTCTGCACGTTGAAGTGCGTCTTTGCGAGCTGCGATCGCTTGTTGAACAGCACCTTTCGCTTTGTTGATCTCTTGACCAGCAGTGCGACGCTCTTCAGGTGGAAGTTTACCTAGGCTTTGTAGTTGAAGAGTGAGTTCACCCTTCTTACCTAAATACTGAACTCGCACTTCATCAAGTGCGACTAACGAATCTGCTGTATCAATAGCAGTCGTTGCATTAGCAATGATCTCTTCTAGATGTTGCATCATTTCCTCATCTACCAGTTGGTAGTGTCCGTATCGGATGATTAGTTTTTTAGATAGCTACACATAGTAATCAAACACGCAACTAATGCCAAATTGAATCGCTAAAAGAACAAGTTATTGACTAAAAACACGGCAAATTTAACAGGACATTAATGAGGAGTAGGAAGAAGTAGAACAATTACAGGTGCCACTTCTTAATTTGGAAATGACCTGAAGGCTAGATCTGAATCGAACAAACGCTGTTCTTCCCCGCATCTTTCGCTAGATAAACGGACTCGTCAGCCGCTTTAATCAATTCATTCATGGTTTCGAATTCTTGGGTCATTTCAGCCACACCGACACTGATGCTGCCAATCCAAGCTTGGTTACCGGTTTCAACCTCTAATTCAGACACTTTCTGTCGCGTCGTTTCTGCGATGTGCATGCCCCCATTAAGATCGGTATCCGGGCAAATCACTAAGAACTCATCGCCTCCTAATCGACACACAATATCATCGTTGCGAAACCTATTTTTCAGTTCGTTCGCGAGGGTTTGTAACACCAGATCACCAGCATCATGCCCACAAGTGTCATTAATGCGCTTGAAGTGATCGGCATCGATCATAATGCAGACTAAAGGTATGCCAAATTCTTTCGATTCTTGCCAATGCAAAGCTAACTGTTTAAAAGCACAACGACGGTTCGGTAATTTAGTGAGTGAATCGGTTAAAGAGAGTTCTTCGAGTTTCTTGTTCGCTCGTTTCAATTCTGCGGTACGTTCTTCGACTTTGTCTTCGAGTACCTGATTGAAGCGTAACAACTGTTTGTTTCGTTCAGAAACTTGTTCGAACAAGCCTTTAAGCGCGGCCAGTAAAGGGATGGTTGAAGAGTCTTGCTGCTTTTCTTGTGCCTCAAAGGCTTGAAGGGGTGTTGCCCCCTCTTCTATCGCGGCCACTTGTCGCGCCATGTTTTGGTCGATGCCAAGGATGTGATAAGCAAGCCAATGGATGAGGAAGTCCAGTAGCTGACGTGCTGATGCCTGATCTTCTTCCAATATGAAGGCTTGCATACTGTAGATATCTCGCATAAAAACACGATGCACTTTGATGTGTTCTTCGATGTGTAAGTCATAAACTCCGCACCCTCTCATCAAAGATTCTTCTTCTTTAAAGTGAAACTCAGCATAACTTGTGAGATCAAGTAAAGCGATGCGAATGTCTTCGACTGAGATCGTATTCTCAGACAGCAGGTTTCCGTAGTGGTTGATAAAACCAACAAGGTATTGATGTTGTTCGTCTACGACACCAATACCTGTTTCAAAGTTTTTATCCCAATTAAATGAATTCATAAATTCCTTAGGGCCGATACCACCAGCACAATTTGCATGCATATTCGGAGGCTATAGATGCTCGAAAATACAACCATTTTACCTATAGAGCTATTCGATTATTTGATCCATTTTATAAAAAGACGACTTTGAACATTCTAAATATAATTCATCTTAAATTTGAGACGCTCCCCTTAACAAGAGCGCCCCACGAATCCAACATTAACTGATTTGAAACGCTAACTTTTTGTAAATACTAAAAATAGTATTCCAACGCCACCTCAACAAAGTCATCCTTGCGAGCAAAGAACAATAAGTCTTCAGCGGTTTCGTTTTCAAACAACCAAGCGTTCAGTCGCCACTTGAGGTTGTTATTGATGCGGCTCGACGCTTCGAGTTTTGCACTGTAGACATCGCTGTTATCTAAGTCTTGAGTGATGCCTGTTAATACCTCGGTTCCGTCTACATCGTTTAAGGCGAAACGCGCACCAAGGAACACATCGTTTTGGCCGATGGTTTGGGCGTTATTGCCTCGGCTGTCATACAAGTATTCAGCAATGAAGCCGATGTCCCAATACGACTCTAGCGCCCCAACCCACGTGTATTCAAAGCCTGTCGCCACGCCAGTGTGGTTGTCGTAGCTGTCGCGATAAATGCTTTCTAGCTTCCACAACCAATCGCCAATAATGCCCTGTACATCAAGCCCGAAATGCTGCATTTGTGCGTAATAGGGCTTAAGCTTATTGCCTTCCACACGGTAATAAGGGTCGCGATTTGTGCCGCCTAAGTAGCTTAAACCGACATCCCAATCGCCGTACATTTGGCTATAACGCAATGCCACATCAACATGCTTTTCTTCTCTTGAAGATTCGTAAAGCGCATCGTCCGATACTGGCACAGTGGGCCTTAAGCGCCCGTCTTCCCCTGCGAAGGTACGTTCACGAAAATACGGAAGCAACATGGCGTCTATGGTTCCCCAGACTTTTATCGAGGTGAAGTGCACCATCGGCTGACCTAGTTTGGATTCACCATCGACCGATTCAATGGCATCGGTTTGGTTTACCACATCGACCAAGTGCGCCGATTCGGTTACGCCCCAGAACACTTTACTAACGCCCGCTCTCAGTTCGTAGTCATCCCAATACGTTAGGTACAGGGCTTCACGAATGTCACCATGGGTTCGCTCGTCGTCTTCACTGTCTAGGCGATAAAACGGAGTAAAGGTAAAGCTGCCATTACCCTCTTCTTGCTCCCAATAAAACTCTGGTTGTAACACCAGTGAGCTTTGCCCTTTATCTTGCCCTTGTAAACCGTCGCTAAAGAACTGCCTGTGTTCAAGGTTAACCTGCCCTGCAAGCTGTGGGGTGACCTGTTCTACGAACTCAGAGCTAAACCCATCTGCCACACATGGCAACGACACCTGCATAAGCCCCATGGTCACCACCAAGGTTAAAGATAACTGCGTTCCTGTTGACACAATCCTTTTCATATTTTTGCCTTACTTTGCACGTTTGAGTGTGTTTTTTTGGAAATCTTTGTCCTTAAGACCGGTCTGGAACGCTAAATCTGTCGTGGTTAATACCGTACTTTTACCTGTTTGGTGGTTTTGCATCGACATGGTGTGTGCGCGCCAGTATTGGTTTAGGTATTGTTGGTAGTCTTCGAACGACAGGGTTTTCAGCAATGCGCCTTTACGGTCGTAAAACTCAACCTGAACGGGGCGGTAATATTGTTGATCGAGCCATACTTTCTGCTTGGTGTAGCCTGAATTTTTGTCGGTCGGCACTTGCTCTAAAACAAAGGTATCGACACCTTCAATTTTGGCGTCTTCAATATAGTTGAAGGTGTACTTTTCTAGCTCAAACGAGCTTAAGTCTTCATAAGCAAATTCACTGCCCATGAACGGGCCAGACTTGTTACGTGAAGAGATGCGTTTTACACGTTTCAAGGCAGGCAGATACAACCATTGGTCATCAGATTTAGTGATGTGTGAATGGTTTAAGAAAGCCGTGCCTTTTACGTCACGTGGCTCATCAAAAATGGTCAGCCCTTTGTCGCCATCGTCATCAACCTCTAACGACTTCAATCGCATTAGGCGCGTACTGCTTTCGCCCTGTTTGTTGCGAAGTAGCATTTCCATTGTCGCGACAGAATCCCCCCACCCCATATCGACAGCTTTACGTTGTTCGGCAATTTCTAGGCCTTTCGCTGGGTCTGCTAACGCAGAGAAAGCTGCAAACGCGCTCATTGTTATCAATGACGTTATTAATGTTTTCTTTGTTATAAAGTGTTTAATGCTTTTCATAAATTTCTCCTTGAGTCAGCCCACCGCAGCAGGCTGACGATTCCTTATTTGGTCGACGTAGACAGTTCGCCAACTGGTTTAGACGGGCTAGATTGATCGGCTTTAGATAGCTTTGATTCGTGCTGAGGTTTATCGGAATCGTGGGTTTGTTTGTCGAAGATCATCAGCAAGCTTGGTAGCAAAATGAAGTCGACCACTAGCGCAATGAAAATCACAATTGCGCTGAGTAAGCCCATGTCGGAGTTGAGTCTGAAGCTCGACATCGCCAGTACAGAGAAACCAGCGACAAGCACAACAGTGGTGATCCACAATGCACGGCCAACGGTGTGGAAGGCATAACGAACCGCTTCCTCCGCTGATTTCCCTTCCAATCGTGCACGTTGGTATTTACTTAAGAAGTGCACTGCATCATCAACCACGATACCCAAAGTAAGGGTGACTACGACCGACAATCCAAGGTTGATTTCACCAGAGATAAGCGCCCACAAACCAAAGCCAATAATTGCAGGGGCAATGTTTGGCACTAGGCTGATCATGCCTAAGCGAACCGAGCGCAATGCAAATATCATCAAGCCGGAGATAAGCACTAAGGTGATTGGCAGAGTCGAAAGCATGCTCGCCATGTTGGTTTCGCCGATATGAGCAAACATCAATGATGGGCTCGACGCGACCACTTCATATTGCGGCGCGTTGGCTGCAAACCATGAGTAGATGCGTTCTTCGAGTTCAACCAGTTCCACGCTGCCTAGGTTATCGACCGTGAGCACCATTTTGATCGATGACTTATCGACGTTGATCTGGTTGTTCAAGTCCAAGCCATAAGGAAGAGACATCTCATAAAGCAGTAAGTATTGCGCAGCTAGCTCGCGGTTAAGTGGCAATTGGTAATAGCTCTCGTCATCGCCGTGCATGTTCTTGTTCAAACGCATGTAAACATCGGAAAGCGTAGCCACATGGTCGGTTTCAGGTTGTACACGCAACCAGTCGGTAAAGTCACCAATCGCTTGCAAAAACACAGGATCAGCTATCGCTTGAGACTCGTTGGTTTTCACTGCAATACTGATGGTCGTCATGCCGCTTACAGTCTGTTCCATGAAGTCGGCCGCTTGTCTAAACTCACTAGAGGTATCGAAATACTTCACCGATTCATCATTCACTTTGTTCAAAGGAATTAACGCCGCAGCGCCGACAATCACAAGCGTTGAAACAGGCAGTAGCGCTTTACGGTGAGTCACCACAAAATCACCGAGCTTATCCATAAAGGTCACTTTGCTTTGTGCCGCTTCATTCGTTGGTAAAGTCTTAACTGGTAGCAGTTTTAACAGCGCAGGTAGCATAGTCACGGATAGTAAACACGCTATCATCACACCCAATGCCGATAAGTTACCAAAGTCACGCAACACCGGGGAATCCGACATGTTCATCATCAAGAAGCCTATCGCAGTAGTGACAGACGTTATCAAAATCGGCATCGCATTCAGCTTGATGCTGTATTGAATGGCTTGTGTTTTCTCCATCCCGCGTTGCATGGCTTGTCTCATGGTCACAATCACGTGAACACAGTCGGCAACGGCAAGGGTTAATACTAACGTTGGAACATTGACCGTTGCCGTGCTAAGGAACATCCCTGCCCAGCCAGATAGCCCCATGGTCGCCACAATCGACGAGATAATCACAAGTAAGGTTGCAACCACACTAAAAAATGAGCGCAGCATAAAGGTCAGGAACACCAACACCACCAACAGCATTAATGGCACGAGCGTTGCGCTGTCTTCCTGAGCCGACATCATAAAGGCGTCATTCATTGCAATGATGCCCGCTTTGTGGAACTCGACATTTGGATAATCGGCTTGGTACTTGGCAAGCATGGTGTTGATAGCCGCGATCACTTCTTGCACTTCTGCGGTTTCATCCACTTCAGGTAATTGCACGGTGACGTTAACAATAGTCACGTCACCAGACGCTGATACCAACGCATTCTTGAGCAGCGGCTCGTTCAGGGCAATCTGTTTAACTTTGGCGATTCGCTCTGGTGTATGCTCGTACCCTTCATACAACAGATCTTCCACCAAGAGGTCGTCTTCAATGGCTTCAGTGTGCTGATAATTGGCAAGTGAATCGACACGGCTTGAGTACGGGGTCTGCCACGCATCGACCGTAAGGTTTTGAATTAAGGTGAGGGTTTCCGGGGTGAAGACATTACCATTTTCAGGCGCGACAACAATCGCGAGGTTGTCAGTTTTCGCAAAGGTGGTTTGGATTTCTTCGAACGCCATCAACTGTTTGTTGGTGCCTTCGAAGAAGATGTTGTAGTCCCCTCTGAAGTAGAGGTTCTTTGCCCCTAATGCAGAGAGCATAATGATTGAAAGAACCACCAGCAGAACGATAAACGAACGCTTGGTAGGCATTGAGTACCAACGGTTATTTAGATTCACGTTATCTAAGTTACTGCTATCTGACCGGCTACGGCTTAGATTAGGGATTTCTAAAGCGGGCTTCTGGCTGTCATGTTCCATCACAGTCTCCATTTGTGACGATTCGTCATATTTGTGTCATAAAAAATCAGCCAAAGCTGACACAGACACAATTCTTAGTCATACGTTCAAGAAAACCAAAACTACACTTGGTCAAATTTACGTTATGACGAATCGTCAAAAATGGTTATTAATAAACCCACATGAGTGGGCTTAATGGAAGCTTATCGACTTACTGATTCTAAGTAAGCAATTTCTTCACTGAACAATTCCTGCTCTACACGACGCCAAGTTTTTCGGTAATCCCAATCGCTAGAAAGAGGTTGCCAGTTTAGGCCATCTAGAAGCATATTTGCGTTATGTAATACTGAATACGGGTCTTGTAACCGCTTGATACAACGACTGTTTGATGCGTTCTGTGACAAGGCATTTGAACCGAATGCGATTGACCAGTTTGCAAACACGATGGCATCTGAACCCACACCAGAAGAGAACTTTAGGTCACCCGCTTCTACTGCTTGGTTAACCATAGAGTCGGCTTGTTCAATCACCAGCTCTTCCAGTTCGTTCATCTCGGTAACGCGTGCACTAGACGCTTTCTCTAGTACCCACGGGCTTTTCGCCATGATCGCACAAGTTGATAGTACCGGTTCCATGCGAGCATAGATTCGGTAAGCAACGTGTAATGCGACGATCTTTTCGCGTGTGTTGCCTTCAAACTCTCCAGAACGAGAAAACATCAATGCCTCGGCCTTTAAGGAGTGAATACACAAGGCTAAAACCACGTCTTCTTTGCTGCAAAAGTGATTGTATATCGTACCTTTAGAATAACAGCTCGCGGCCGTTAGCTTATCCATTGTGAGGTTTCCGAACCCTTGTTCTCGAACCAGGTCTTTTGCTAACAACATCAATTCTACTTCTCGATCTGCGATAGACTGCTGCTTTTTAGACAACACGCCTTTGCAACCAAAGATACCTTGTTTATCGCCTTTACAACTAAAGCCAAACATAATTTCTCAGTCCATATATGAGCTTAGCCGTTATCTAAGCTTCGCCAGTATTTAAAACGCTCCTATCCAATATATTAACACGAATGATAAATTCATGTAGTTAACCATTTTATGACGCTTCGTCATTTCTGACTTATCGTCATAATAGCGCAAATATCGACCATATCAAGATATTTTGTAAATTAGATACAATTAATGAATAGATGGACAAATAGATAAGAAAACAATCAATAGTCAGTATAGAGGGAAGATAGGCACGTTCATGAGAGGATAAGACGAAAATTAGAAGCGCATTCTAAAATTCTAGTGGACCACGTTACTTTAAGCCTTGGTGCAGAATCAGCCCCAAAAATACGACCGTAAACCTCATCTTTAGCCATCTTTTTACCTAGAATGAATTAGGGTAGGCTTACTTTTTGGGGCAGACCTCTCCTTATGGTTAATATTTGGCTTACTAATGCCGTTTTCTGTTAAGTTGCTATAAATTCAGTTAGGGGTGACTTACAATGGTGGCAACGATTTACCTTTATTGAGAACACTATCTTGAGCGCCAAATATTCTTATTTAGCTTGGCAAGTGAATACTTCTAGCCCAGCAGAAAAGCTTGTTTTATTGATGCTTGCAGACGGTGCTGATGAGTGCGGCTACACCAATGTGTGCTTACAATCAGCAGGTCAGCTTTGTGCTCTCTCTACCTTTGGTTTGGCCGACTGTCTTAAATGCTTGGTCGACCAAGGCTTTCTCGATAAAATAAAAGTAGATTATCGAGACAAAAAAGAGATTCACGTTTTCAAAATGCTCATTGAGCAAGTACAAGAGCAAGCTCAGGTTGATGTTGAAGCGCAACCGCCCAATAGCATACCAGTGTATTCTACTGCACCAGCACCAGCACCAGCACCAGCACCAGCACCAGCACCAGCACCTAAGTTTCAACCTGCGCCGGCGCCAATGCAAAATATGCAGCAAGCCCCTCGCCCACAAGGCCGAGGCTCAATGAACAGCAATACTGTTTCAACTCATGATCTCAACGAAGAAGAGATACCATCATGGGCAGAACGTGCGTTTAAGTTCTCCGGCTTGTCCGGTGACCATAGTTTAGTATGGAAGAAATTTGTCCTCTGGTATAAAGCCAAAGCCAATGAATTAATGCCATTATCTCGGATTGAATCCAAGCTGCAGTACTGGCTAGTTAACGAGAAGCAAAATGAAAGACAGAACCAGAAAACCTCTCAATATTCAGGAAATGCAGGACAAGCTCAAGGAAATGGGTATCGACAAAAGCTTAGCCCATCTGAACGCTTCAGGCAGCAGCTCATCCAAAAAGGCAAAAAGCCAACCTTCTGAGCCAGAACCAAAAGTTCAACGTGAAGCTCCAGTAGCACCTGAAGTAATTGAAAATCAAAGTACCGAAGTGAAAGTAGCGGCGGGACAAGCTGCAGACTCAGGTGCGTCTCAACAAGTGCCTGTTGTTGATCAAGATCCTGCAGAATTGGAGTTAACAGATTGGTGTATCCACGTGTTCGGCTCTTTTTTGAGCGTATATGAAACACAATGGGAATATCAATACGGCAGTGAGCCGAGCGGTAAGTTTATTGAATTTGCTAACTCTGTCGATTCAGACGGCCTAAACCGTGTGCTAATGCACTGCCATGAACGTATTCAACTTGGCAACAGCTGGCCGCCACAAATGGGTGAGCTTTGGATCCTAAAAGACTCTTTGACTGAAGAGGAATTATTGGATAGCCGTATTCGAGTGTTATCGCGCGGTGGTGTGAACAAGATTGAGAAGTGGTTAATCCAAAACAAGCTGTACGATTTAAAACGCACAGCTGAAAACAAGCTCGATGGCCTGTTCAAAAAATACTACTTAGAAGCGAAACGTTTAGATGAAAAAGGTATGCTTGACACCGAGTTACCAGATTACCTTCTTACCGCTAACTCCGTAAAGAACCTGAACGATTTAAAACGCGAAGAGTACGAAAGCAAACACGGTAAAGCAATTAACCCAAGAATTCAGAAGATTCTGAACAGTAAAAAGTAACCGCCCTTCCGTTATCGATTTAGAGTGCCGTTCATTGTAAGAAAATACAGTCTATCGTAAAAAAGTGCAGTAGCTATTACACGGTTAACAGATACAAAAATGCCAGCTATCAAGCTGGCATTTTTTATGAATTCTTACGAACTCTTTAACAAATATCCGTGACCAACGGTAAGTCCGTCACTGACTGCCAGTAATTACAGCAGGTGGATAGTTGCGTTTAGAGAGAAAACGCCTGAGTCGTCATCTTTCATTTTGAAGTTTTGGTAGCTAGCGCCTACAGATAGTGGGCCAAAAATAAAGTACTCAGCGCCTACACCGTACATGATATCTACATCGTCTTGTTTAAAGCCGTCAGCTTTCAGCTCGTATGAATGAAGACCACCTTTCGCGTATACGTGAAGAGGACCGAAATCGATACTTGGTTTGATCGCTAGGTATGCCGTGCTTGCATCTAGGTTACTACGAACCGTGTTGCCATATTTTACGCTATCGAAAGAACCTAGATCCCAGTAACCCGCTTCAACACCGATTAATGGCAGAATACCAGTACCCACGTGGATACCCATCGCAGTTTCTTCTTCATTGCCTAATGAGTTTTGACCACCCATTACACCACCATATACCCATGAATCAGCCATTGCTGTTGAAGATGCACCTAGCAGTGCTAGTGCCAATAACGTTTTTTTCATATTCGACCTTTTCGTCCTAATGGCCGACCTTAAGTGGTAATAAATTGCCACCAAGTCGCCCTGTATGTATTAACTATTCAATTAGTAATGCAATAAAGCAAGATTTATACCCAAACCTTGCCATTGCGTCTAGCTTTATTCTTTTAGCAAGCATCAATCGCGTTTTTAACACGCTTATCTGACACCGGGTAAGGCGTACCAAGCTGCTGAGCGAAGAAGCTTACACGAAGCTCTTCTATCATCCAACGCACCTCTTTCACGTTTTCTGGAACCGCGATCCCCTTTGGAATCTTATTCAGCAGCTCTTTGTAATCGTTCATTACTGACTCAACTTTGATCATGTGTAAGCGATCTTTGTTCGGGTCAATAGGCAGCTTCTCCATGCGGCGTTCTATCGCCTTCATATAGCGTAGAATATCTGGCAAGCGTTTCCATCCACATTCTGTGGCAAACCCCTTAAAAATCAAATCTTCTACTTGAGCTTTTATGTCAGAGAGAGCGAATGCCATTGAAAGATCAACGCGTCCTTTCAGCTTCTTGCTGATGCTGAATGCCGTAGTTAAAATGGTTTCAACCTGCTGAGCAATCTCAACAACGGTGTCACCCAGCTCTGCACGCACGTGTTCTTTCAGAGCTTCAAACTGTTCTGGTTCCCAAACCAAACCGCCCTTCTCTTCAATCAACTTATCAATACCACAAGCGATACAGTCGTCGATCAAATCAAGCACCTGTCCGTATGGGTTGAAGTACAAGCCAAGTTTCGATTTATTCGGCAGGTTCGAGTGCAAGTATTTAATCGGAGATGGCACGTTCAACAAGATCAAACGACGCTGACCCGATTTCATTGCCGAGATCTGCTCTTGCTCGGTTTCGAACAGTTTGATCTCTACGCTGTCTTTGGTGTCCACCAGCGCAGGGAAGGCTTTCACATCGTAGCCACCGCGCTTCTGTTGGTAGACTTTTGGCAATTCGCCAAAGCTCCAAGTGTGCAGGTTCTGCTGTTCGATGTCATCGTCTGCCACTTTAGAAAGCGTTTCTTGAACCTTGTCTTTCAGGCTCTCTTTCAACTCATGCAGATCTTTCTGTTCTTTCAGCTTACGCTTGCGATGATCCACAGCACGGAATGTTACCTTTAAGTGCTCTGGTATCTGGTCTAACTTCCAGTCTTCACGCATTACTTCAACACCTGTCATGCGGCGCAGCTCTTTCTCAAGAGAGTCCAACAGTGGCGCTTCAAGTGGTGTAACACGAGCTAAGAACGCATCGGCGTAGTTTGGCGCAGGCACGAAGTTACGGCGTAGCGTTTTAGGTAGCGACTTAATCAGGCTAATCACTAGCTCTTGACGTAAGCCTGGGATCTGCCAATCAAAACCGTTCTGGTCGATTTGGTTCAAGATAGGCAGCGGAATGTGTACCGTTACACCATCGTTGTCGTCGCCCGGCTCAAACTGATAGCTTAGCTTCAACTTGATACCATTTTGGTGCCAGAAGTTTGGGTAATCCAAATCGGTAACATGGCTTGCGTCACCTCGGAACAGCATCGACTTTTCGAAGTTGAGCAGGTCAGGCGTTTTCTGGCTAGTCTTCTTCCACCATGTATCAAAGTGGCGCCCTGAAACCGCCTCTTCACCTACACGTTGGTCATAGAAATCGAACAACTCATCATCATCGATCAAGATGTCACGACGACGTGATTTATGCTCTAGCTCTTCGACTTCTTGTAGAAGCTTACGGTTCTGCTTGAAGAAGGCGTGTTTGGTTTCCCACTCACCTTCTACTAATGCGCTACGCACAAACAACTCACGGCTGACGGTGGCATCAATCGCTCCGTAGTTCACCAAACGTTTCGGAATGATTGGGATTCCGTAAAGCATCACTTTCTCGTGAGCCATTACTGCCGCTTGCTTCTTCGACCAGTGTGGTTCGCTGTAGCTGCGCTTGATCAGATGTTTCGCCAAAGGTTCAATCCATTCCGGTTGAATTTTGGCGATAACACGACCCCAAAGTTTTGAGGTTTCCACTAGCTCAGCAGACATGATCCATTTAGGTTGTTTCTTAAATAGGCCAGACGCAGGGAAGATATGGAAGCGCGCATTACGAGCACCTTGATATTCATTCTTCTCTTGGTCTTTCATACCGATGTGCGAAAGCAAACCTGATAGCAGCGACATGTGAATACCATCGTAGCTGCCCGGTTCGTCGTTCAACTTGGTATCTAGTTCACGCATTGCTTGGTGAATTTGGAAATACACATCTTGCCATTCACGAATACGTAAATAGTTCAGATAATCTTGTTTACACTGTTTGCGGAACTGGTTGCTCGACAGCGCTTTTTGTTGCTGCTTAATGTAATCCCATAGGTTCACAAACGTGATGAAGTCAGACTCTTTATCGAAGAAGCGCTTGTGCTTGTCATCAGACGATTGTTGCTTATCTGATGGACGCTCACGCGGATCTTGAATCGACAATGCAGACGCAATAACCATCACTTCGTGCAGGCAACGGTTGCTTGGCGCTTCAATCACCATACGTGCTAAACGTGGATCGATAGGTAGCTTCGCTAGCTTACGACCAATCGCCGTTAGCTTCTTCTTATCGTCGCCTTGATTCTTGTTTTTGTTCGCGGCGGGATCGGCTGTCGCGATCGCACCCAGCTCTTCAAGCAGCCTTACACCATCTTGAATGTTGCGCTTATCTGGCGCTTCAACAAATGGGAAGGCTTGAATGTCGCCTAAACCTAAGGCTGTCATCTGAAGGATAACGGATGCTAGGTTAGTACGAAGAATCTCTGGATCAGTAAACTCTGGGCGTGACTCGAAATCTTCCTCAGAGTACAAACGAATACAGATACCTTCCGCAACACGACCACAACGACCTTTACGCTGGTTTGCACTTGCTTGAGACACAGGTTCAATCGGTAGGCGTTGTACCTTAGTACGATAACTGTATCGGCTGATACGTGCCGTACCTGGGTCGATCACGTATTTGATGCCAGGAACGGTTAACGAGGTTTCAGCCACGTTAGTCGCCAGAACGATACGTCGACCAGTGTGGGACTGGAAGATACGGTTCTGTTCACCCGCCGACAAGCGCGCATACAACGGAACAACCTCCGTATCACGCAGGTTACGCTTATTTAGCGCATCTGCGGTATCACGAATTTCTCGCTCACCGTTCATGAAGATCAAGATATCGCCAGAACCTTCATCACACAGCTCATCAACCGCTTCAAAAATGCCTTCGATTTGATCGCGGTCTGAATCACTTTCATCCCCCCCTAATGGGCGGTAACGCGTATCAACTGGGTAGGTACGGCCAGACACTTCAATGATAGGCGCATTGTTGAAGTGCTTAGAGAAACGCTCTGGGTCGATGGTTGCCGACGTGATGATCACTTTGAGATCAGGACGCTTTGGCAGCAACTCTTTCAGGTAACCCATGATGAAGTCGATGTTCAGGCTACGTTCGTGCGCTTCATCGATGATGATGGTGTCGTACTGATTTAAGAAACGGTCGTGTTGAATCTCCGCCAGTAGAATACCGTCGGTCATCAATTTGATTTGGGTGTTATCAGAAATCTGGTCGTTGAATCGAACCTTATAACCAACAAACTCACCCAGTTGTGTTTCCATCTCTTCAGCAATACGGTTAGCAACCGAACGCGCCGCAAGACGACGAGGTTGAGTATGACCAATTAGGCCAAAGCGGCCACGGCCAAGCTCAGAACAGATTTTTGGTAACTGAGTGGTTTTACCCGAGCCTGTTTCACCCGCCACGATAACCACTTGGTTTTCAGCAATGGCTTTCGCGATGTCTTCGCGCTTTTGGCTGACGGGGAGAATCTCTGGGTATTCAATCGTTGGTTTTTGTGCAGCACGATGGGTTGCCGTCATCATCGACTTGGCAATATCTAATGCGATTTCATCGAAAACAGCATGCTTAGATTGTTCATTCTTAATGCGGCTTGCACCAGAGATGCGCTTACTTAAACGGAAGCGGTCGCGCATCATGCACTCATTTAAGGCCTTACGAAGAGAGGCTGGGCTATTTTGAGATGCGCTAGCTTTAGGTGCTTGCTGCTTTGGTTTTTGGTTTTGTTTTGGGTTTTGCTTAGCTTGATTTGCAGAGGAATCAGGTGTCGCGTTTGAATTCGCGGCATGGCTCTGATTCGCAGTATGGTTGTTTTTGTCTGCTTTTTCCGGAGACGAAGTCACAGCGTGTCCTATTCTTTCTCTTATATAAACTCGCGCGATTGTACCACAAGTATTCAATAAAAAAGCCTGAGGGCTATGTGAAAACTGCGCTAACGTTTAAAAACTCAGCGATTCCACAGCAGCTGTCAGGCTTCTTATCTCAGGTCCAATCAACACCTAAATCAATCGTTAAAACTCATATTGGAAATAAACGGTGTTGTAGTTACTGCCACCTTTGATTCGACCAAACTGAGAGGCGTTTTCAAAGATCGCCGAGCGATGGTGTAATGAATAACCGAACCATAAGTTGTTCAAATCGTTGTTACCAATTAAATCACCCACATTCACATCGAATGAGAAGTCTAGGTAGTTCAACAAGTGACTTGCGGTGTAACCTTTGCGATCCATCTCAGAGCCTTCGATGTAGGTAATCGAATCGATGTACGACATACCTTCTGCGACACCAAATCGCCACAGTGTCGGCCAGTCAAACGTGTAGTAGGCTTTGATCGCAATGATGTATTCCGTACTCCTAGATTGAACATCTGAACTCCAGTGGTGCGCAATACCCGGCGTTAGGTAGATGTCCAACGGGAAACCAAACACTTCGTCAGTTAAAGGGTGACCATAGAAGAAGGATATAAGCTGATTGTTGTATTCATCTTTCTCACCGTTGAAAGTGATGATTTCACCAATGTTCGATGGCGTTGCCCAGCCGTGAGCAACACGCAGATAAGGTGCGTTACTTAGCTTAGGTTTTGGAGCCTTTTCTTTGTCGTTGAAGAAACCAAAGCCAAGGTAGAGTTCACCTTGATAACGGTCTTCCACAATTGAAGAATCGTAAGCATTATCGTCCAATCGAGTCACGCTGGTCGAACCCAATAGATAAAGGTTTGAAAATACATGATAACGCGCTTCTACGCCGACATTTAGGTCAACACCTGCACCAATGGCTTCATTAGATGCTGAGTAGTATTCGCTATTGAAGTCGGCACTTTTATAACGCAGCGTCGCGCTTGGAGAGAATTCCCAATCGCCCGTCTCATACTTGGCTTTCACACGCAGATTACCGTGGAAGTTATACTCACTGTCACTCATAATTTCCGTCTCGACAGCCCATTGCTCATCAAGTTGGTAAGTGAGTTGAGTACCAAAATCGGCGGTATCGCCCTCAATGGCGTTTTGCTCTGAAGCTGGGATATCAATAAAACGCATACGAGAAATAGCGCTAAATGACCACTTTTCATCTTCGGTTTGGTACAGGTATGCCCCCATTTCAGTTCCGTCAATAAACACGTAATCGTTCTTGAAGAATAACATCGGGACAAATGAGTTAACCGACTGATCGCCCCCAGAAGTGTCGTAAGGAATGCTCGCGGTTCGGAACATTGCAGCAATGCCCCATTCTTGCTCTTCCGCAGCCCACGCCACGCTGTTACCTAAAAAAGCGTTACTTAATAAAACCGCCCCATACGAGATGAGCTTCGGTGAAAATTTGTGCTTCATTCTTGTGTAATTACTCTTTGTAATAAATATTGTGTTACTGAATAGACATTTCTTAGTCATTCCGGCTAACTAATTTTAGGTTTGAACAGCATTGACCGTTACAATGAAGGATATTCTCGGTCAAATGAAAGTATTGTGAAAGTTTCAGAATTACAAAACATTATAAACCACTTACCCAGTGATTCCGACCCAGATATCGTTATGGGTGAGGAGTGGTTACCAGAGCGATTGGTCAACACAAAGTTAGACGGTGAATTGCTGTTTCTGGAATTCGATAATGCCCCCGAAGAAAACCAAGGGGACGACGAAGGCCGTGGTTTTGTTGAGCACGAAATTTCGATGATTCGAGAGAAGCTTGAGCAAGTCTTAGACGCCCCTTCCGATACCCAGACTAAAGCCGATGCCCTATTGGCGATATTTCTCATGGGCCATGAACTTTCTAGCTCAGAAGTTATCGAAGTCCTTGAGATGGCAGAGTCTGAGGTAGCAGAGCAAGAGGTAATAGAATCTGAAATTTCAGAATTGGAAATATCGACTCTCGAAGCTAACGAACCTGAAACACCAGAACTCGGCACCTCTGCGCTTGAAACAAAAAAACTCAACGACACACCTCCAACGATTTAGGAACCGTTTTGAAACGCTCGACGACATCATCTCTTCCATTTTTACTTGCTGGCCCGATTTTAAGAAAAACGACGGCAACTGAAGTCGTACTCTGGATAGTGACTAGCTCACCGCTTACTGGCACAACCAAACTATTCAATGCAGGACAAGAGGCGCCTTTTTATACGTCGCAACTCGATGAACAAGAATCGATTCAAGTGGGTGCACATGCTTGGGTAACCTTGATTCATTTACAAGGTGAGTTTCCAACCAACGTTCCGTTGGAATACCAAATAAAGACTGAGCAAGGTTCGTTAACCGACCTGGCACCTCATTTGGTTTACACAGACAGACGAACCAACAATGACAGCCCTCGGATCGAATTTAAGATATCGACAGCGGCTGACTACATCTTGCATGGCTCTTGTCGCAACCCCCATCACCCAAGTAAAGATAGTCTCGTTGCGGCTGACAACAAAGTCGCACAACAAACGGTGCTTGAGCGACCAGATATATTGATGATGAGCGGAGATCAGATCTATGCCGATCACGTCGCAGGCCCAACGCTTGATGCCATACAACAGGTGATTCAATTACTTGGACTTGCTAGTGAGAATTTGCCAACCGATTCGCAAGCTAGCGATATAAAAAGTAGCGAAATGTTGTTTATGAGTGAATATCACTTGTACCGACGCCATCACCTTTTACCACACCACAAAAGTTCCTATTCTCTACTCGATAAGATATTTCCAAGTCGCGGAGTTCCAATCTTCAGTTCGACTGATTGTGAAAACCACTTAGTCACCTTGTCTGAATTCATTGCTATGTACTTACTGGTTTGGTCCCCAACGCTATGGGAATACATCAACCGTGAGCGATTAATAGAAAACGATTTCACACAAGGCGGCAATAAATTAACGCCTGCAGAGCAACAAAAGTGGCGTGATGAAAGTATCATCATTGACGACTTCATAGCTGGCCTGCCGCAAGTGCAGCGCCTGTTCGCTCATATACCAACATACATGATCTTCGATGACCACGATGTCACCGATGATTGGAACCTTACTGTTGGCTGGGAACACGCGGTGGATCAAAACCAATTCGCCACGCAAGTAATTGGTAACGGCCTTGCTGCTTATTGGATGTGTCAAGGATGGGGCAATAAACCTGAAAGCTTCAATCAGGAGTTTATAGAACAAGCTAGGGAGCTCTTTCAGCATCAAACTCATAATAAAATTGATGCTAGCGCCACCGCCCCCTTGATTTACAACATAGATCCAGAGAAACACCAAGCGTTTATCGAGATACTCAGTCGCTTTGAAGAGTGGCACTACACGATAGATTCTTCCCCAAAGGTTATCGTTCTGGATACTCGAACACGCCGTTGGCGCTCTGAATCTAGAATGAATAAACCTTCCGGTTTAATGGACTGGGAAGCGTTAATTGAATTCCAACATCAGTTACTTAATCAAGAGAAAGTCGTCATCGTTTCTGCTGCACCTATGTTTGGGGTTAAGTTCATTGAAACGCTGCAAAAGATGATGACCACGCTAGGCAAGCCACTGGTAATTGATGCTGAAAACTGGATGGCTCACCCTGGTAGCGCCAACACGCTGATCAGTATTTTTACGCATACTAAAACACCAACCAACTTTGTCGTTCTTTCTGGCGATGTGCACTACTCCTTTGCTTACGACATTAAGCTTAGGTATCGCCGAAACAGTCCGAACATTTACCAAATCACGTGCAGCGGGATCAAAAATCATTTTCCTGATCCACTGCTTAAATTCTGTGATGCTTGGGACCGGTTGTTATACAGCCCGCGTTCGATTCTTAACTATTTCACCAAGCGTAAACGCTTAAAAATTGAGAAACGAAGTCCAGATAATCAGACCTTTTATCGCCTTTCAAACCGCAGCGCTATTGGTGAGTTAAAGTTAGACAGTGACGGTAAACCACAGTCAATCACGACATTAGGCAGTGATGGTAAAATCACACGCTTCCCTGAACCGGATTAAACAAGTGTTCCTTATCCCTCGCTTATCCGTAATGTCAGCTTTGAGTAAAGACGCTTGCGATCACGCTCTGTCAACCCAATAGTTATATCTATCAGCGTTGCAAACTCGATATAAACATTCACTGGAGCTCGTTATGTTTAATTCTCTTACATCAATCTTCAAACAATTAATAGAAGGCCAAGACCTAAGCAAAAACCAAGTCGCATCACCCAATCTCGCCATCGCGAGTTTATTATGTGAAGTTGCGGGTGCCGACCACCAGATCGATGAATCGGAAAGAGTGGCTAAGCTTCAGCTAATTCAGCGCTTGCTGGGCTTAGATGAGGAGCAAGCAAAGGCGTTACTGGAACAAGCCGAGCCAAAAGTAGAACAATCGGTATCGCTGTATGATTACACATCTCAACTACGAGAATTGTCTCAGCAAGTAAGAATCGACTTAATAAAAGCGATGTGGGAAGTAGCGCATGCAGATGGTGAAATAGACCCAATTGAAGACTCTGTGATCCGTAAAACAGCAGAGCTACTCTACGTTGACCACAGTGATTTCATTAAAACGAAATTAAATGTAATTGGTAAAATTTAGCAAAAATGCTTTTCTATTAGCCTAAGCATTTCTATTAGCCTAAGCATCCGTCATCTGTCGCACTAAAAAGCACTGATTTGAAAGTAAGAAACAATGGTCTAATAGTCACAACAATTAAAGCATGGTCAGCGTTAGCTTCGCCAAGTTGTACGCGTCAACGTAACCGGAATGTTGGCGCCCTTCCCATTCAATGTTCTTAGCTTCTTGAGCGGCCCTGTGGCCAATGCGTTTGTCTTTCAATCTATTTTGAACACGATAAAGCGTTGCGATGTTTAAGAACTCGCTGAAAGGAGGTTCAATGCCTTTCTCTTTACACTCCTTGTGTAAGATGAGGTCATCGCGTCCCCACGCTGCGTAAATCTTGTTTGGACCACCAAAGTTCTTGATCATCGACTTGATGACAGACTCTAGCGGGCGGCCTTGCTTTTCAATTTTACGAGGTGTAATGCCCGTCAACTCGGCACAGAACAGAGAGACTTCGTCTTTCTCTGGCTTAACGTAGTATTGTGCGCGCTTCACGATAGTGCCGGATGCTAGGTCAATCTCAGCAAGACCAACTTCAATGATCTCCCCTGTTGTACCTACCCCGTCTTCGCTCCAACAGCACATTTCCAAATCGAAACACACCACTCGATTGTGATTCATACGTCGCCTAATTCTCTCGTCAAAAATTTCGTGAAATTGTACATGAGCCCAATAAAGAACTCGACCCCAGTTGCATCAAGTGCTCATTTAGCCTGCAATTGTGACTCGATTTCGGCCATTTGACTTACTGTGGTAGAGCATGCTGTCCGCTTTTTGCATGATCTCTTCAGAGTCCTCACCGCTACGAATGGCAGCACCAATACTTAAAGTACAACTCAGTTGTCGACCTTGATGTTCACAATGAGAGTGACTCACTGTGTTTCGAATGCATTCTAAGTAACGATTCAAAGCTTCATGGTTCGAGATGCTAGAGATAATACAGAACTCATCACCGCCTAAACGGAACAGACCATCTCCTTGTTTCAGATTGACAGAAATCAGCTTGATAACATGAATAAGTAAAGCGTCGCCAGCCGGGTGGCCGAATTGGTCATTAATACCTTTAAACTTATCGACATCAAACCCAATCAAACTAAAGGGCTGGTTTCGCTCAATGGCTTTGTCGAGCATTTTATTGAAAGCACGGCGGTTATAAATTTCGGTCAGGCTATCATGATTGGCTAAGAAACGAAGCTCTTCCGTTCTTTCATCAATCATTCGGTATAAACGCTCCTTCTCACGAATTTGTAAATTGACAATATAAGCAAGAAGCAGTGAGATGGTTGTACCAACAAAAGCAATACCCGCCAATACAAGATAACCATTAAAAGAGATGCATGAATCTATCTTGTAATCGACCGTCCATTGCCGGTTAGTCAAGGTAATTGTTTTTGTAATATGGTGTCCAGACACACCTTCGTAGCCGTCAGATTCAAATAAAATAGGAGCATCTTCTGATTCGAAGCCGTTATCGGTAACACGTACATAGACGTCTATATCTCCGATGGTTGATGCCAAAAGGTTATCAAAGTAGGCCGTCGTACGAACGATACCAATCACAACCCCCAATAAGTTGTCACTGTGATCCTCGAACACTGGATGGAAAACCAGCATCCCCCTTTTCGGCGTATCACTATCTAAACCGTCTTGCAGTAGGCGGACTTTGTCTGAAATATTAGCCTCACGCGTCTCTCTGATGTTATCAAGGATCAACTTAAAGCGTTCACGAGAAGAATAAAAACCCAATAGATCATTGTTTACTTGATCATTGGGGTAGATATCGGTCGCAATAAATGCGGGTTCACCACTCAAAACATAACCGTATGTTTTTGGGCCATGTTTAGGAATAGTAAACATTTTGTAGGATGGGTACTTCGCTACCATTTGTGCGGTATGTTCGGCGATATCTTCTACCGCCACTTTTTGCATCCATTGCAACCCAATCAAGCTTTTCGACCCATTAATCGTTTGCTTAGCAAAACGGTCAAATTTATCCCAGCCCTCTGGCTCAGAGGAATAGAAAAAATTAGCACCTGAACCTATATAAGCCACATCATTATCGATAAATGCTTTCAAGCTCAATGTTTGTTGCTTAGCAAAGCTATCCAAGTTCGTATTTAATGAATTATGTTGATTGATCGCGACTAGAACAAAACACAAGACCATTATCAAAAATGAAATCGAAAAGGCGACTAACGGCAGAGTTCGTTTTTTCAACCCCGTCATAGAGTCGATTGTATGGGGCATACAGTTTCCATTCATATTGATTGATTTGAAAGTATACACTGCCAGAATACTACTCTCTAATTATCTTGGCTTTAACAATGGGACAAAACTAACACTATTTACAAAGTGTGGACATTTACGACGAATAAACCAACAATTCTCGATTAAATTTCAAGCTAACTCGCTAAAAAGCCAATTTATTGAAAACATTTAATAAAGCCCTTAAGCCTTGAACATGCTAGTATCCACCCATATTTATAGCTTGAAAGAATCTATTTTTCCTTTGTATAAATGAGTTTTCTTTCCAACCTGTATATTCTACAAAACCAGCGAATATACCGTTAAATCAATCTTAAAGAGAAATCACTATGATCGTTGATTTGAACCTAATCCCACAGACGTTTGATATGCTTCACGCAGGCTTAACTGCATCAAGCGTTTTACTACTGTTAATTGCCGTTTCTCGTAAAACCAAAGTGGTTGAGAAAGTCATAGAAAAACCAGTAGAGAAGATCGTTGAAGTTGAAAAGCCAGTTGAAAAAATTGTCGAAGTAGAGAAAGTTGTTGAAGTTGAAAAAGTGATCGAAAAAGTCGTTGAAGTGGAATCTAAGCTGGCGACAGCGCCAACAGATTCAGCAATGCAACTTCTGTCTATCATGCAACAAGAAGCGCGCTTAATCGACTTCCTACAAGAAGACCTAACTTCGTTCTCTGATGAAGAAGTTGGCGCAGCGGCTCGTGTTATTCACACTGGCGGCCAAAAAGTATTAGCAGACTACGTAACGCTTTCTCACATCCGCAGTGAAGATGAAGAGACTCGCATCACGGTAGCTGAAGGTTTCAACCCGCAAGAGATCCGCCTAACAGGCAATGTAACGGGTAATGCACCATTCAACGGCACGCTAGTTCACAAAGGTTGGAAAGCAACTGATATGAACCTACCTAAGCTTGCTGAGAATTACGATGCATCTGTGATTGCACCGGCTGAGGTGGAGCTATAATGGAACACCAAACTCATTCAGCTCAAGAGCATTCACAAGAGCTATCTTCTCAAGAGCAACATCAAGCACCTAAGTTCAGTGTTGGTATCGATTTAGGTACTACACACTGCGTTTTGTCTTACATCGACACTACCAATGAAGACGCTCGCGTAGAGGTGATGCCAATCCCTCAACTGACGGCTCCAGGTACAGTAGAAACTCGCAGCCAACTTGGCTCGTTCCTATACCAGCCGCACGAACATGAAATGAATGCGGGTTCTCGCGTTCTTCCTTGGTCTTCTGAGCCTAAAGCCCTAGTAGGTGCTATTGCGCGTAACCTTGGTTCAAAAACCCCTATCCGTTTAGTAGCAAGTGCTAAATCTTGGCTATGCCACGGTGGTGTAAACCGTCGTGATGCATTCCTTCCTGCAGGTAGCCCTGATGAAGTGGAAAAGGTATCTCCGCTTAAGACTACTGAACTGTACCTTGAGCACCTTAAAGATGCTTGGAACCACGCAAACCCAGAACACAAACTGGCAGACCAAGATGTCACAATCACGGTTCCAGCTTCGTTTGATCCTGCTGCACGCGACCTAACAGCTGAAGCGGCACGTAATGTGGGTTTCACTCATCTAACGCTTTTAGAAGAGCCTCAAGCAGCACTTTACAGCTGGATCGATAACAGCGATGACAAGTGGCGTGACGAAGTCGACGTTGGCGACATCGTACTTGTTGTTGATATCGGTGGTGGTACTACCGACCTTTCGTTAGTTGAAGTCACTCAAGACGACGGCAACCTAAGCCTGAACCGTATTGCAGTAGGTGAACACATCCTACTTGGCGGCGACAACATGGACTTAGCGCTTGCTTACCGCTTGAAGATGAAACTGGCTCAAGACGGCAAAGAACTGGCACCTTGGCAAGTTCAAGCGATGACTCACGCGTGTCGCGATGCTAAAGAAGCGCTACTTAACGATGCTGAACTGCAATCTGTGCCAATCGTGGTACCAAGCCGTGGTTCTAAACTGCTGGGTGCGACACTGAAAACAGAACTGACTCAGCAAGAAGTACAACAAACCTTGGTTGATGGCTTCTTCCCACAAGTCGCTGTAACGGAGCATCCGGTACAGAAAACACGTGGTGCACTGACTCAAATGGGTCTGCCTTACGCTCAAGATGCGGGCATCACTCGTCACATTGCTGCATTCCTGTCTAAGCAAGCGAACGCGCTTTCTGGAAATACCGAAACCGCTCAGCAAGATTTCAACCCGTTTGCAAACATGCCCGGTATGCCAGGTACAGAAGCGCCAGGTGCAGAAGTACCTGCAGCAGAGTTCATTAAGCCAACAGCAATCCTGTTCAACGGTGGTGTTCTAAAATCTAACCTACTTGCTGATCGTCTTTCAGATACCATCAACGAGTGGTTGATCAATGCTGATGCTGAATTTGCTAAACAGCTTTCAGGTTTAGACCTAGACCTAGCGGTTGCAAGTGGCGCTTCTTACTACGGCGCAGTTCGTCGTGGTCAAGGCGTTCGTATCCGCGGTGGTATCGCATCTTCTTACTACGTAGGAATCGAGAGCGCGATGCCCGCAATCCCAGGTATGGCTCCTCCTATGGAAGCACTGTGTGTTGCACCATTCGGTATGGAAGAAGGTTCAAGCGTTCAAGTGCCTAGCCAAGAGTTCGGTCTAGTGATTGGTCAGCCTGTTCACTTCCAATTCTTCGGTTCAACGACACGCCGTGAAGATGAAGCGGGCACGCATCTTGATCACTGGGCACCAGAAGAGCTAGACGAGCTTCCGGAAATCCAAGTGACACTGCCTGTATCTGAAGGCCGTCGCGAAGGTGAAGTGGTTCCGGTTACTTTGGCTTCTCGCGTTACTGAGCTAGGTACCTTATACCTAGAAGCGATTGCCACTGACAATGGTCAGAAATGGCACGTTGAGTTCGACGTTCGTGAAGATTCGAACAACGACTCAAACGAACAAGCATAATGAACTAACGGCACCTTAACGGGTGCCGTTACTTTATCAATGCGATTCCCTAACCCTGTATGAAAAGCATTTAAAAGACAATAATAAGACCAAGACTATCAACACACTGGTCATCACTCTGGAAGAATAAGGTTTTGTATGGCATCTCCTCGTTTTTTAGTCGGCATTGACTTAGGCACAACCAACACTGTGGTTGCCTACTGTGAAATCAACGACGACCTACAACATGCTCCCGTTTCTCTTTTCGATATCGATCAACTCATCGGCCCCGGTGAAGTGGTTCGTAAGCCCCTACTTCCATCCTTTCGTTACCACCCAGCACAAGGTCAAATCTCCCCTTCTGACCTGACGATGCCGTGGGAACCAAGCCCAGTAAAAGGCGATATCAAGAACGTTATCGTCGGTGAATGGGCACGTGAACTAGGCGCTAAAGTAGAAGGCCGCCAAGTATCGAGTGCCAAGAGTTGGTTATCTCACCAAGCGGTGGATCGCAGCTCAGACATTCTCCCTTGGGCTGGCGCAGCTGATGTCGATAAAGTATCGCCGGTTGTCGCGAGTGCGAGCTATCTGAATCACATTCGCCAAGCATGGAACTACCGTAACCCAAGCAACAAACTTGAAGACCAAGATGTTGTTGTAACGGTTCCTGCATCATTCGATGAGACAGCACGTAAGCTGACACTTGAAGCCGCAGAACTTGCTGGCTTAGGTAAGATTTTATTACTCGAAGAGCCTCAAGCGGTTTGTTATGACTGGTATGCACGCCACCAGCAAACAGCTGCGGAAGTGCTTCAACAGATCCCGTTAATCTTAGTGTGTGATGTCGGCGGTGGTACTACCGACTTGAGCTTAATTGAAGCGCAGTTCAATGCGGATAACGATACGGACAAGCAAGGTCATAGCGAGCTAGCACTCGACCGTATCGGCGTTGGCGAACACTTGATGCTGGGGGGTGATAACCTAGATTTAGCCCTCGCTCACCTAGCCGAACAACGCTTCAATCAAAACAAGAAGCTGAATGCCTCTAGCCTAACCAAACTGATTCAACAAACTCGCGCTGCAAAAGAGCGCTTGCTTTCTGCTAATGCGCCAGACGATGTGAAGATTACCATGCTTGGTAGCGGCTCGAAGCTATTAGGTGGCACTAAGAGTATTGGCTTAACCAAGCAAGAAGTTCATCAAATCGCTTTGGAAGGCTTCTTCCCACTTTCTGAATTTACTGAAACACCAGACAAGCGTCGCAGCGCTGTGGTTGAATTCGGCCTGCCTTACGTTGCCGATCCAGCAGTCAGTAAACACGTTGCAGAATTCCTAGCAACGCACCAACAAGTGTCGAAAACAGCACTAGAGAACTCTGATTCTATCGAGTTTGACGATACTAAACCTGCTATTCCTATCGGTGTGCTACTTAATGGGGGTGTGTTCAATAGTGAACTTGTGACAGAACGTATTACTCAGCTTCTAGGTAACTGGAAAGGTTCTCCAATCACAGTATTAGATAACCCTCACCCTGATTGGTCTGTGGCTCTAGGGGCTGTTGCTTTTGGTAAAGCTCGCCGTGGTGCGCAGCTGAAAATCGGTGGCGGTGCCGCTCGTTCTTACTTCTTGCATCTACAAGAAAAGAACAAGATGGGTAAAGCACTTTGTCTGCTTGCCAAAGGGACTGAAGAAGGCCAAGAAATCCGTTTGAACAGCCGTCGTTTCTCATTGACGCTTGGCGAGCCGGTTCGTTTTAATCTACTGACTTCAACACACGATCAAATCGCACACGACACTGCAATCCAAAACGGTGTGATGGTGGATGTGGATGCCGATCTGTTCTCCCCTCTTCCACCTTACATTTCTACCTTGGAAGGTTCGGGGACTGTGGAGCTTCAAGCCAACCAAAAAGAGCGCGTTGAAGTATTGCTCGCTTGTCAGTTGACCGAAGTAGGCACACTTAAAATAGAATGTGTGAGCACTGAAGATGACTCTAAACGTTGGTTGCTTGAGTTCGAAGTAAGAAACAAGCAAGGTGATGAGTCTGAAACCTCTAAACTACATCCAAGATTGGATGAATGTAAGGAGATAATCTCTCGTCTATATAGTGGCAACAAGAAGAGTGCTGAATCGAAAGAGATCAAGACGCTATCGAAAGACCTTGAGAAACGACTCGGTAAACGTGATGAATGGGACTTCACGACTCTTCGTCATTTGTTCGATAGCTTCTCATTAGGTCGCAAGCGTCGCCGTCGCTCAGAGGCACACGAGAAGAACTGGCTGCGTTTAGCGGGTTACTCGCTGCGTCCTGGCTTTGGCGACCCAACGGACTCATGGCGTATCGAGCAAATTTGGGGCCTATACCAACAAAACATCCAGTTTAAGAACCATCAAGGTTGGACTGACTGGTGGGTATTCTGGCGTCGTGTTGCAGGCGGTTTAAACCAAGAGCAGCAAGAGACTATCTTGGCCGACATTGCTAAGTACCTTCACCCGGGCGCAATGAAGAACCCTAAAACGGCTAAAGATGCACAAGACAATGGCTATGAGGCCATGGTTCGTTTAGCGGCGTCACTTGAGCAACTTGAAGTGGAAGACAAAGTACTGCTGGCGAGTTGGTTCTTGAGCAAAGCGATTAACCAGAATCAGTTTGAGCAAGCGCACTGGTGGGCACTGGGTCGATTAGCATCAAGAACGCCTTTGTATG
This sequence comes from Vibrio toranzoniae, assembly GCF_024347655.1. NCBI lineage: Bacteria > Pseudomonadati > Pseudomonadota > Gammaproteobacteria > Vibrionales > Vibrionaceae > Vibrio > Vibrio toranzoniae. Next base: position 1,826,742 of record NZ_AP025514.1, read on the forward strand.
GCAGTCAGCACAGCGTGACTCCTAGAGAACAAGCCGAGCAATGGTTACCGAAACTACTTGAACAGAACTGGCATAAAGAACAAATGATAGCCTTCGCAGCTGTGATGATTTGTCGTAAGACGGGTGACCGTCAGTTTGATATCTCTGATGACTATCGCAACCAAGTGATTGAGAAGCTGAAACAAAGTAAGGTGCCTGAATCTTGGCTGATGCTAGTGAGTGAAGTGACTGAACTTTCTGAGAGCGAGTCTAAGCGTGTGTTTGGTGATGCATTGCCAAGCGGATTAAGCCTGATCAATAGCTAATTTTAAAAACGACTAGCTTTCGTTACTAATGAAAAAAAGAAAAGCCACTTTCGATTCGTTGAAAGTGGCTTTTTTATTGGTGGCTTAAGGCCTGTTTGCAAGTGTCTGCTTGACTCGTGTTTCGCTGGCCAATGTCTAATTGATTAGAGGCTTGCTGTTCAAAGGCCTTATTAGCCGTGTTGCTGTTCATCATTGTTAGTGTTTGGTTCCTGTTGGGTTGATAGGAAAATCCGTGTTTTCATAAATATCGGACAGTTTTTTCGGTTTCTTACCCTTGGCTCCTTTGGTTGATTGACTATGAGTTTCGCTTAAAAGCCATTGCTCATGCATTTTTGCTGAATCCAAAAACTCTGGATCCTCCATTGCTTCCTTGCGAAGTTTATTTACACGTTCGAGAGTATCCCAAATCATAATACTTCACCTCCACTAAGGCAGTACTATAAAGATAGCCCAAAACCATAAAACTTCAAGTAAGCCAATGGGATAGCGATCTCAATTTCGTAAATCTCTGTATTTAAACGAGTGGAAATTCGATTCAATTTTCAGCTTCAAACAGTGGGTGTTTCGCAACGATCTTTAAAGATCCACAAACACAAAAAAAGCGAGCTCGATGCTCGCTTTCTATCTGTCGTTTGTACAACGTGACTTAATTAAATCATGTTTTAATTAAGCTCGGTTACCGATTTTCACGGTACCGTTTGTTGAGAACCAAAGCGCTTCTGAACGACGGCGGCCAAGTAGAATCGGACCATCATCGTAGAACAAAAAGTTCTTCCAATGCTTCTTAAAAATCGCCCACTTGGTCTCTAGTACATTATATTTTTCGTAACAAAAATAAACAGTTACGTCATCTTGCCAATCAATGAAGTTTAGGATCTCTTCTGGCATTTCTGGTTCATCTGCTTCCCAATGTGCCATCCAGCTGATCTCTTCATTCCAGTTCGATGCTTTGCTCGGCCAATCTTGCGAGCTTAGTCGCTCGGCATCAGGGCTTTGAGGGCTTACGTTCTCTTTCCAGAACTGAGATGCTCTTGCCTGTGTCATTGGCCTAATCTTTTCCAAGTCCTCAGCGGGTAGTGGCATCGACTGGTGAGTAAAAATCCATTTTCTTTGGTATTCGTCCAAAGTTGTGTATGACATCAAAATTCCTCAAATTTCTTCTCAGGCTTATGGATTACCATGCCTATATGTTCTTTCTGATGCAGCGGCGATTAGAGATCGCTTGATATTCGCTGCCTTTAAATTCGTTGTTCGCTTGTTTACTTAAATACGCTTACTGCTAAATACAACTGTAGCTAACTACAACTGCGTTTAAGCATTGCGTCTGTCTTCCCAGTTCGGGTTAACTAACGCGGTCAGTATATGGTCTTCCCATTTACCGTTAATCTGTAGGTAGTCTTTAGCAAAACCTTCGCGAACAAAACCAAGATGTTCCAACACACCAGCACTTCGCTCATTGTGAGGCATATAGCCCGCCATTAAACGGTGCATGTTCTGCACATCAAACATGTAGTCCTTCGCCATGCTCAAGCCTCTTCGCATGTAACCGTGGCCTTGTGCACTTTCAGCCAACGAGTAGCCCACATTACAGGCGTAAAACGGAAAGCGAGACAAATTACTGAACGAGATTGTCCCTAACATTTCGTTAGAGTCCGCATTAATCAATAAACAATAGTAGCCAAGCCCCATTTTATGAAGCTCGTTTAGTTTGATCAGTCGCTGCGCCCAACCTTCTCTTTCGAAGAACGCATCTTCTCGAGTCGGTTCCCAAGGCTTAAGGTGCTCTCGGTTTGTTTGAAAATACTCACTGATCATGCTCGCATCGTCAATTTGCGCTGTACGTAGAATAAGGTTTCCATCGTGCTTATAAACGCGTTCAGGTGTACTCAGATCTTCCATTCGCTTTCTTATTCCGTTATCTGGTCTTGTTCTAATGTCTTACTCAATACCGTTTGCTTGTTCAATACTGCCCACTTACTTAATAACATACCCAAGCAGGCTCAATCAGTTCTTTCTAATACCGTAGTCGCGCAGTTTGTTGGCAATTGAGGTGTGAGAAACATTCAAGCGCTTTGCTAACTTACGGCTTGATGGGAACGACTGATAAAGCTTCTCTAGAATCTGAGATTCATAGTCTTTCATGATCTCATCCAGAGAACCATCTAAGCTTAGATTCGCCATTCCTGCCGTCATGGTTTCTAACTGAGGCAAGTGGAATTGATCAACGGTTAAGGTATCTGAATCCAACTCTGTCAGTGCGCGTAAAACCATGTTGTCTAATTGACGAATGTTACCCGGCCATTGGTAGTTGCCTAACTGGTCAATCAATTCTTGAGTAAGCTTTGGCTTTAGCATGCCTAGTTGCTGCGCATATTTAGCCACGAACAGATCTAGCAATGATGCTACGTCGTTAGAACGTTCACGCAAAGCTGGAATTGACAGTGTCAGTACATTCAAGCGGTAGAACAAGTCTTCACGGAATGAACCAGAATCGGCAAGTTCAGAAAGGCGGTGGCGCGTTGACGCGATAATACGCACATCAGCGTGCATCTCTTCTTCTTCACCAACACGACGGAAAGAACCATCTTGTAGGAAACGCAGTAATTTGATTTGTAGATGCGGACTCATTTCGCCAATCTCATCTAAAAATACCGTACCGCCATTCGCTTGTTCGAAAATACCTTTATGACCTTGCTCATGGTTGAATGAACCCGGAGCATGACCAAACAATTCGGTTTCCGCTACGTCATCTGGCATGGATGCACAGCTTAGAATCAAAAATGGGAAAGAAGAGCGATTTGATCGGTTGTGACAAGCTTTAGCCAGCATCTCTTTACCCGTACCTGTATCGCCTTCAATTAACAGAGGCTGATCCAGCATCGCCAATTTCTTAGCTTGGCTTATCAAGGCTTTATGGCGATTAGACACACCAACAAAGTGTTCGAAACCTAGGTTGTTCTGTTCTGGGATGGCATCTGGCGTGTTCATCTCTTGATTACAAGAGCGAATCGTCATTACTGCACTGGCCAGTACTGCTTCGTTAACATCGCCACCAAGATAAATAGGCAGAACCTCAATCGAGAAATCTAAACCATCCAACACCACCACTTCACGATGACGAGTGACGTCACCTTCGATCCAACGAGCAAAATTGAAGCTAGGTACGAATGTCGAAAGCGGCTCACCGATCACTTCGTCTTCTTGCTTGCCGAATAGGTTCAATGCAGCGTGGTTCGCTATATCAACTGACCCTTTAAGGTCAATCGCAATCACGGGGTCTGGTAGATTAGCCAACAGAGCAATTAACTCTGTGTTATGCCTTTCGCTTGGCATAAATTGGATTTTTCGTACATCCTTCACACCAGAAATTCGGCGAATTTCAGCCATAAGTTCACTAAAAGCATCAAAATTGATATCAGGGCAATTTAGGTAAATAATGCCTTTAACATCAATTTCGATTCCTCTTAAATCAATGCTTTTTGAGGCCAAGATATCGAGCAACTCACGCGTTAAGCCGAGTCTGTCTTCACACAATACTTCAAGACGCACAAATAGTCCTATTATAGGTGTCAGGATAAGTTGACAGTAGTGTGGATTAAGGTCTGAGTTCAGTCAAGAAGAAGAGTAAACATATGTTTACTCTTCGCTCGCAAACCACTCAATGTCATACATTTTGTTTCAAAGTCGTATGCACTATTTCAGCGTGATTCGTTTTATTTCAGAAAGGACGGCTTTACGAAGGTCTGATAGTTTTACTTTGCGCTCGTTATGCCAAGGCATTGGGCGCAGCAACGTCATGGCTTTTAAGCCCAATCGAGCGGTTAGGATACCAACACCGAGGCCCTGTCCTGCTCTCGCGGATACTTTGCCAGCAAGATCCATCGAGACGAGATCCACACTTGCATCTATTGCCAGTTCACTTGCGCCCGCTGCCGCCATATTGATTAACACCAACTTGAACAACTTAATGCGAGACCAGTAACCAAGCTCAATGCCATACACATCGGCGAGCTTGTCTATCATGGTGAAATTACGCCACGCCACCAGCAACATGTCTGCCGCCGCTAATGGGCTCACCGCAACCAAGGCCGCCGATTCCGTCGAGAATTTGGTCACGATTTGAGTTGCCACCTTATCTTGTTGGCTCACCACTAGCGCATCGTACATATCCAACACTTCAGCATCACTGTGCGCAGGGTTAATGCTGTTTCGCCATTTATCATAAGCTGGAGACTCGGCAATAATGCCGCCCTGCTTGGCGATGTTTTCACAGAACGTTTTGCCCTTACCGACACTTTGGCTTTGCAGTAGCTCTTCACTCTGTTCTTGCACACTAAAATGGTCTTTCAGTGAGCGTAGTTTCCACAGCTCTTTGCCTATTGCGCCTAAGCCCAACGAAGCAATAACTGCTATGAAACCAGCCCAACCTAGGGCGAGCCAGTCAGCAGATTGAATCGCGGTGATGACAGAATCAATCGCTTGCCAGCCGACTAAGCCTGAGAAAGCGACCAATACACCCGTTCCAAACCACTTCTTCTTTTTGCTCGGTCGAATCACTTGTTCCAGTTGCTGCTCAGCGTCACCATCAAGGTCGGTTTCCACTTGTGGTGCGACAGGAACAAATTTCTCTTGCTCGGTAAATAACTGCTGGGCTCCGAGTTCTGAACTCGCTTCATTCTTATCATTGTCATCAAAAGAGGTCTTCAACGGTTCATTAAAGATCTGCTTTGTTTTTAATTCACTCATTTTGATTGCCTCAATTACTTCAACTTATCGCCAATGAGATACTCTAAAACCTTATCGACTCGTAAGTGCTGACAAGGCTCATCGGAATGTTGCTCCATTGGCCTAAAGCTCGTGAAATCAAATTGGTTGGTTTCCCAATACTGTTTGTTCGGAAGCTTACGTGGCACCTCACCCGGATACATGGTTTGAGGTACATCATCTAAGGTGACACCTTGCAGCGCTGGAACATTGTCTGACCCTGAAGAGATATAACCTGCACTGGTCGCTTGAATAGACGCGATGCTCATGCAGCTCATATCGATATGTTCAAACGCTGCCTGTTGCCACGCTGGGTGCACCATCTGTTGTAACAGTGACACCAAGTTCGGATGCTGATCTGGTGTTACGTGATCGGCTTTGGTGGCTGCAAACAAGATCTTGTCGATCTTAGGTGCAAACAAGCGTCTTAAGATATTGCTTCGACCGTACTTAAAGCTTTTCAATAGCTGCTCAAGTGCGCCACGCATATCCATGAAAGAGTCGTAACCTGCATTAAGTGGCTGCAAACAGTCCACCAACACGATTTGTCTATCGAACGTCGCAAAGTGATTCTTATAGAACGCTTTCACTACCTTCTGTTGATACTCTTCATAACGCGCTTTTAGCACAGCATAGTTACTTGTTTTTGAGAACTTACCTTCTGGTGCGATACACGGGAAGAATTGCAGTACAGGCGCGCCTTCAAGCTCGCCCGGTAATACGAATCGACCCGGTTGTACCCAGTGCAGTCCGTTACTTTTACAAGTATGAAGGTACTGAGTGTAACTATCGACAATCGCGACCAGTTTCTTTTCGTCTGCTTCGGCTAACAAGTCAACGTCACCACGCATTGCGTTCCACTGTTGCGAGTAGGTTTCTCTATCGCCTTTTAGCGCTGCAAATTGAGATTGGCTCCAAGTATCAAAGTCCATATCTAGCAAAGGCAAATCAAGTAGCCATTCCCCTGGATAATCAACAATGTCTAGGAAGAGCGTGCTGTTTTTACTCAGTAGCTTTTTCGCGCCCTTGGCTGGCTTAAATTTTATGGCTAAACGAATCTCACTGACATCACGCGTTGGCACTGGCCATTCTGGTGGCTGCGCATTCAAAGACTCCATCGCTTCATCGTACGAGAAACGGGGGATCATCATGTTGTGCTGAGGGATACGCTTTGCGCCAATAATTCTTCCATCTCTCGCTGATGAAAGAAGCGGTAAATTTTTGTGAGTAGAGGTATGAAGAAGCTGGTTAACCAACGAGGTAATAAAAGCTGTTTTACCCGCACGAGACAGACCCGTTACCGCTACTCTAATGTGAGAATCCGTTCCTCTGCTTATAAAGTCACTCATTTCTTGAGTTAGGTGTTTCATTTGAACGACTCCGTGATAAATAGGCTAGCTGATTATGATAATAGAGAGGCAAGCCTATGTTCTTTCCCTTTTGGGATAGTTTGTATGCTTTTGCTTTTGCTTTTGCTTTTGCTAATAGTGGTGAGTATGCAATACCCATTCTTAATGCTAGATGAATAAAAGCCCCTGACTACATACATAATCAGGGGCTTTAAATTTTTTGTTGATATCGGACTAATCGTCTTCTATCAGCTTGTAGATAACAAACAGGGTTATCTCAGAAATCAACCACAATACACATGTGATAGTTACGTATTTTTCGTTAAAGATGCTGATTCCGTGCAAGATCAAATCGTAACCAATGAAACTACCAATCACCACTGCCAAGATAATCTGTAGGATCTGAATAAAACGAGGCATTCCTCTCTCCTATGTTCTTATATCAAACGATGTGTTTATCACTATATCATTGATAATAAGACAAAAGTGCAGATAATGCTGCACTTTTGTCTTTAACTTTCTGTCAAAATTTGCAATTCAAACAGTGAAGCCAACATCAATTACGATTTTTTGGCTTCGTTTAATTAAACTTTTTCAGCTTCAGCAATTTTCACTTTCCACGTGTCAGGGCCGATCTGGTGTGCGTTCACGCCGTTAGAATCAACTGCTACCGTTACCGGCATGTCTTCAACTTCAAACTCGTAAATCGCTTCCATACCTAGATCTTCAAACGCAACTACGCGTGCTTTTTTAATTGCTTTCGCGACTAAATAAGCTGCACCGCCGACTGCCATCAAGTAAACCGCTTTGTGCTCTTTGATTGACTCAACCGTTGCAGGACCACGCTCGGCTTTACCGATCATGCCCATGATGCCTGTTTCGTTTAGCATCATGTCTGTGAACTTGTCCATACGTGTTGACGTTGTTGGACCCGCAGGACCTACCGCTTCATCGCCAACTGCATCAACAGGGCCAACGTAATAGATGAACTTGCCTTTGAAATCAACGCCAGCTGGAAGGCCTTCGCCGCTTTCTAGCATGCCTTGGATACGCTTATGCGCTGCATCACGACCGGTTAAAATCTTGCCTGATAGAAGAACCGTTTCGCCTGTCTTCCACTCTTGTACGTCTTCTTTGGTGACTTCATCAAGGTTAACACGACGTGTGTTTGCGCCCGCTTCCCAAGTGATGTCTGGCCACTCTTCTAGCTTAGGTGGCGTTAGCTCTGCAGGGCCGCTGCCGTCTAGTGTGAAGTGAACGTGACGCGTTGCTGCACAGTTCGGGATGAGACAAACTGGCTTAGATGCTGCGTGTGTTGGTGCTGTTTTGATTTTCACATCAACCACAGTTGTTAGGCCGCCAAGGCCTTGCGCACCAATACCCAGTTTGTTTACGCGGTTGAAGATGTCTAAACGAAGCTCTTCTTCAGCGTTCTCTGGACCTTTGTCGATAAGCTCTTGGATATCGATGTGTTCCATCAAGGATTCTTTCGCAAGTACCGCTGCTTTCTCAGCTGTACCGCCGATGCCTATGCCTAGCATACCCGGTGGACACCAGCCCGCCCCCATGGTTGGTAGCGTCTTCTCTACCCATTCTGCAATATCGTCAGAAGGGTTCAGCATAACCATCTTGGTTTTGTTCTCAGAACCGCCGCCTTTCGCCGCGATTTGAATTTCAACTTTGTTGCCCGGAACCATATTAATGTGAACAACCGCTGGTGTGTTGTCTTTGGTATTAATACGCTTACCTGCAGGGTCCATTAGGACAGATGCACGCAATGGGTTATCTGGGTTGTTGTAAGCTTGACGAACGCCTTCATCAACCATCTGTTGTACTGTTTGATCCGTTTCCCACCTAACATCCATACCGATGTTCACGAAACAAGTAACAATACCCGTATCCTGACAAATTGGACGATGACCTTCCGCAGACATACGCGAGTTGATAAGAATCTGAGCGATCGCATCTTTTGCTGCTTGGCTCTCTTCTTTCTCGTACGCTTTTTCTAGGGCTTGGACAAAGTCTAAAGGGTGATAATAAGAAATGTACTGAAGTGCGTCAGCGACACTGCTGATCACATCTTGCTTACGAATAACCGTCATTGCATGCCTCTTTATTGTTCTAGTTCCATGTGGGTTCACAGTTTGACTTTTATGCCGAATCGAATTAGTGGGTTTAGCTTTTTATTGTCTTGAGCTGTATTTAGTTGCTTTAGCAATCGCTTGCATAGCTGTAAACTAAACCACTTGGATTACTCCGTTCTAATCAAGAACCCATTTTATTTTCAATTTATGATACTCTTGCTTCCTCTCACACGCCATGCAGTGATCGAACTCTTTGTCACAAATTAAACAAATGAATAACAACGAATTTCGCTCTATCCAAATCAAGCCGCTTGAATATCAATCAACTTTAGCTAAACAGCTGTTTTCTCATATTGAAAGCCTGCCGTGGGCAATGCTATTACGCTCTGCCTCAGAAAGCCACGTTGATAGTCGATACGACATTTTAGTTGCTCACCCCATCGCCACCTTCGAGACTATCGGCGTCAAAACGACCGTTAATGTAAACGAAGAGCGTAAGGTGTCAGAGTCTGATCCTTTCGAACTACTCGACCAATATCAGCAACAGTTATTGCCTGCAACCAAAGACCACCCTGAATTACCATTCGTTGGCGGCGCTTTGGGCTACTTTAGCTATGATTTAGGGCGCAGAGTGGAAACGCTTCCATCTCTTGCAAAGCGTGATATTGAAGCACCCGACATGGCGGTGGGTCTCTATGAATGGGCAATCGTGGTTGATCATAAGCTTAAGACAGCGTGTGTGGTTGGACAGAATATCGAGGCGCACTGGAATTGGTTGTCTGAGCAGAAAGACAAATCTCAAACAGAGGAGTTTCGCCTAACAACGCCGTGGCAATCGAACATGAGCGAACAGGGCTACGCGGACAAATTCGATAGCGTTCAAGAGTACTTGCTGTCTGGCGACTGTTATCAAATTAATTTAGCTCAGCGCTTCAATGCCAAATACCAAGGCAGTGAATGGCTAGCTTACGACAAATTAGAGCAATACAACTCGGCACCCTTTTCCGGTTTCATCCGTTTGGCCGACAGTGCCATTATCAGTGTCTCACCTGAACGTTTCTTAGAACTTAAAGATAACGTGATTGAAACCAAGCCGATTAAAGGCACACGTCCTCGTTCTGATGACCATGTGATTGATGATGCGAACGCACAAGGCTTAGCAAATGCCGACAAAGATCAGGCCGAAAACCTGATGATTGTAGACCTACTTCGTAATGACATAGGCCGAGTAGCAAAACCGGGCACGGTTCATGTTCCTAAACTGTTCGATATTGAAAGCTTCCCAGCAGTGCACCACCTAGTAAGCACAATACGAGCTGATCTAGACTACCAGTACTCAGCGACGGATCTATTGAGAGCTTGTTTCCCCGGCGGTTCGATAACAGGCGCACCTAAAGTTCGCGCGATGCAGATCATTGAAGAGCTAGAGCCTCATCGACGTTCAGCGTATTGCGGCAGTATTGGCTACATCAGCCGAAACGGTAGAATGGATACCAGTATTACCATTCGCACCTTAGTCGCTGAGAACAATACCCTTTACGCTTGGGCTGGCGGTGGTGTGGTGTTTGATAGTGATTGTGCTTCTGAATACCAAGAGACACTCGACAAGTTGAGCCGGATCTTGCCCGTGCTCGAAGATAGCTAAGCATCAGGCCAATGTTCGACGACGTTTCCCCGTTGGCGTTCAACAAATAAAACAAACCCTAAGTTATCCGGTTATCGTCATGACCACTTAGGGTTTTTAGTTTCTTGGCTAAAGGTATGCTGACCACGGAGCTAACTAGCTCAACTTAAATCACAGTAGTTTAGCCTAAACAATAAATAACTTGGCCTAAACAACAGCAGCAGGTACGGCCCCCCACTTCTGAAGCATATCTTTGAGATCATCCGCAGTGTAGGGTTTACTGAGTATGTCATCCATACCACACTGAATACAGCGTTCACGCTCTTCTAGCGTTGTGCCCGCAGTCAGTGCCACAATCGACTTGTTATATCCTTTCTCTCTTAGGGTCTGTGTTGCTTCAAAGCCATCCATGACTGGCATTCTGCAGTCCATAAATAAAATGTCGTATTCATTGTTACATGCTAACTCAAGCCCTTCGACACCATTGCTTGCGATCGCCGGCTCTATCTCATACTTACGAAGCATTTGTTGGATGATGATCTGGTTCATCTTAATATCATCAACCACCAGCACTTTTAATAACGAAAGCTCGACATGTGACTCGACATCTTTAGCCTCTCGTTCGCTATTAGACAATACTTCAATCACTTGCAGCGGAATTGCGATAGAAAAAGTCGTTCCTACGCCCACGGTACTCGAAACTTTAATATCACCATGCATCATCGCGACTAACTTGCGACAAATAGCTAAACCCAGCCCTGTACCTTCATAGTTTCGGCTACTTGAGTTATCAGCTTGTGTAAAAGGTTCGAAAAGTGTTTTATGAGCAGACTCTGCGATTCCAACCCCAGAATCTTGTACCGAAAAGAAAAACTGATTATGGCGCCATTCTATATCAACACTTACGTGACCTTCTTCAGTAAACTTGATGGCATTACCAATCAGATTCACAAACAATTGCGTAATACGCTCCAAATCCCCATTGAAGTGAGTAGGCATATTTGGGGCAACATTGACATTAAATTGCAGTTGTTTCTCAATAGCTCTATTTATAAAGATGCTGTCGATAGTGTTTCTCAAATCCTTCAACGCAAACTTCTTAGGAATAAGTTCCAACATGCCCGCATTGATTTTACTGTAATCGAGTAGGTCATTAATGATGGTTCTTAGAAACTCACCAGATTGGCTCAGATTGTTCACTAATTCACGCTGTGAACTTGTTAATTCGGTATCACTAATCAGTTCTGCGCTACCCAACAAACCGTTTAATGGAGTCCTTAACTCGTGGTTAATCATGGCAACAAAATCGCGTGTCGCCCTTTCAGATTCTTCCGCTCGTTGGCGTGATTTAATATTGCGGTTAATGGCAAGCTGATGAGCCAACGCACTGCATATAAGGTCGGCCACTAACGATAATTGACTCTCAATAAACTCATAGTCTTGTACAGACAAATGAACTTTAACGATCAGTGCACCAACAATCACCTGCTCGACTTCAAGGGGCACCGTCAGTATATTGCCTTTCCATTGAGGCATCTGTATATCATGGGTTAGCTCGCCAACGGTTTTGTCGCCATAGTCGTACGTTTGAAGTTCTGGGATTAGCTTAGGTGGCAGTATTAAACGGCTGGCTTCGATGAGGTAACTGTTCGTCACATTAGTCGTTAGTTCAGACAACATAACATCATCCAGATCATTACGAAGAAAGGCACGTCCAAAATCAATCAACAGGTTATCGACTTGTTCTTGAAACTCAATACGACGCAAATTCGCTTTAGAGCGCTTCTCTAACTGGCGCAAAGCAAGTTCAAGCTGCTGGTTGGTCTCAAATAGTTCAAGACTTTTTTGCTCCAATAGTCTTTCAGCTTCTTTTCTTGCCGCGATCTGTCGCTTAAGTTTCTTTTCTAGCGCGGATGCCAAACTCATATTATTTTTCTACTTTAAGATTAAACCTAACCACACTTTGCTCATCATTTTGAGGTGTCATCCCTATTACAATGGATTCTCCATGGTAATCAGCACAACCTTCAATGAGTCCTAAACATACATGCGACATACACCTCGCACTCTTATAATCGAATATTAGCTGTGCTTCTGTCATCGTTATAAAACTAAATTCCGGTGGTTCAGCATCTGGATAGAGTTTCTTCACTTCTACATGAATATAATGCTCTACGTGTTGGATAAATTGGAAAGTGGTATTGCTGTGCTTAAGGCTGGCTTTATTAGGTATAGAAGCTAACAGGTTCTTAAAGACAGACTGACCAAACACACGCTGTAAACTGGCAGCATCTATATTGGTTTTTTTACTTAGGTTAATGATGAGCTTCACAAGATCTTTATGGTCGTAACTACCTACAGATGTGTAGATCCCCTCATCTTCTGACATCTCTAAAACGTCTTCCAACAACTCTAATCCAAATTTATCTTCAACAAGCTCTAAAAATTCGGTGAATATGATTCCTTTCATCGCATGCCTTTTTTTATTTCTTTTTAGAATGGGCTACTAAATTATTGTTATCAAATTCTTAAACAAAAAATATACGTTTCATTACCCAATTATATGACATGGATAACGCTTACCAATTTAAATGCACATATTGAATGTGGGGGGAATGGTTATTTTTCAGTTGAATTTTGCACTTTGACTATTAACGAATTATCCAAAAGAACAGAGTTATCTTGTTAAAACTTTGGTGAACAAGGCCAATTTTAGTCAAAGTTGGTAATCTACTCGGTGTTATGCCTATACTTAAAATCATAATTATCAATATATTGGGTTGATATGAATAGAAAGAACTTCCTTCAGCACTTCCAACTGAATACAGCTGTCGGTTACCACCCTGAGTCTATTGAGCGTGTTGCTCACATCAGTCGGGAACAACTTCGCAAAGCGGCAGTTGTGGTCGGTTTAGTTGATCGCGAAGACGGTTTACATGTCATTTTTACTAAAAGAGCCGCTCATTTAAAGCATCACCCAGGACAAGTGAGCTTCCCTGGCGGAAAACACGAACTTTCCGACCCTTCAATGCAGTTTACAGCACTGAGAGAACTTCATGAGGAAGTAGGAATTCGATCGGATCAAGTTAAAATTGTTGGTCAATTACCAGCATTAAGTACCATTAGTAAATTTTATGTTACGCCAATTGTTGTATTAGTCGATCCCAACTACAAAGCGGTTATCGATGCGAACGAAGTCGCCTCTATTTTTGAGGTACCTGCCACCTATATTTTGGACCAAGCCAAGCTTCATAGTCATACCGTTAATTTAAGAAAAATCAAACACCGTGTTTTTGCCATGCCCTTCCAAGAGCACCTAATTTGGGGCGTTACAGCTCAAATCATTCAGTCACTGCAACAGCACGTAATGCAATAGATCACACTGAAACCACACCTTGTTTAATCTTTGTTAACAAACTCGAGCCTTTCTATGGAACAGATTTATTAATGCAATTTTACGCAAACGTTTATCTGATATAAATCCGTACAAACCACCCCTTCAAATTAGAAAAACTAATAACAGGCATGAGCATAAATCACCTGTGGCACGCTATTTTCGTGATCAAAAATCCGTTTTTCGCATATCATGTGACACGCCGTTTCATTACATGATTTAGATCTACTTTTTGCCAAAGAAAATTCTGCAAAATTAGCCCCGACTTATTTCCTGTTCCCAAAAAATGAGTAATTTAACATGAACACAACAACTTCTTCGGTAAGTGCCGTTAAAGATTCAAGCAAGTTTAACTATAAAGATTTTACCTGGTGTTTATCACTATTTGGTACAGCAGTTGGTGCTGGTGTACTGTTCCTTCCAATCAAAGCTGGTGCGGGTGGTTTTTGGCCACTAGTTATCCTAGCTCTAATCGCGGCACCAATGACTTGGTTCGCACACAAATCTCTAGCTCGTTTCGTACTGTCAGCTAAAAACCCTGAAGCCGATATTACAGACACAGTTGAAGAACACTTCGGTAAGACTGGCGCAAACATTATCACTTTCGCTTACTTCTTCGCTATCTACCCGATCGTTCTTATCTACGGTGTTGGTATCACAAACACTGTTGATTCTTTTTTAGTAAACCAAATCGGCATGGAATCTATTCCTCGTCCTCTTCTTTCTGGTGCACTTATCCTTGCTATGACAGCAGGTGTTGTATTCGGTAAAGAGCTGATGCTAAAGGCAACTTCAGCAATGGTTTATCCGCTAGTATTCATCCTACTAGCTCTTTCTTTTTACCTAGTTCCTGAATGGAACACTTCTATGATGGACGTTGAACCTGAGTGGTCAACAATGCCTTCTATCATCTGGCTTGCCATTCCAATCATCGTGTTCTCTTTCAACCACAGTCCAATCATTTCACAGTTCTCTAAAGAGCAACGTCGTGTATACGGTGAAAACGCAGTTAAGAAAACTGACGCTATCACCGGCGGCGCAGCAATGATGCTGATGGGCTTTGTAATGTTCTTTGTATTCTCTGTCGTGCTTTCTCTATCTCCAGAGCAACTAGCAACAGCACAAGCACAGAACATCTCTGTACTTTCTTACCTAGCTAACATTCACGAGTCTCCACTTATCTCTTACATGGGTCCTCTAGTAGCGTTCGCAGCGATTACTTCAAGCTACTTCGGTCACTTCTTAGGTGCTCACGAAGGTCTTGTTGGTCTAATCAAGTCTCGCTCTGACTCTTCAGTAAGCAAGATTGAAAAAGTATCTTTAGCGTTCATCGTTGTTACAACTTGGATTGTTGCGGTCGTTAACCCAAGTATCCTAGGTATGATTGAAACAATGGGTGCTCCAATGATTGCAGCTATCCTGTTCCTAATGCCAGTATTCGCGATGCAAAAAGTACCAGCAATGGCTAAGTACAAAACTTCAGCACCTGTACAAATGTTTACAGCTTTATGTGGTCTAGCGGCTATTAGTTCTGTAATCTACGGCGCTCTTTAATCTTAAGCATTTTTTATAAGATGGTATTCATCTTATGTCTCGAGATTAAACACAAATATAATGATAATAAATGAGCCTCCCTACTCCACTTGGGAGGCTCTCTTTTTGAGGTAATCGCTATGATTAGTGTATTTGATATCTTTAAAATCGGTGTTGGTCCATCGAGCTCACATACAGTTGGACCAATGAAAGCGGGTAAAGAGTTTATTGATGACCTACGTTCAATGGGAAAGTTGCGCGACATCACTAAAATCACCGTGGACGTATATGGATCACTATCACTGACAGGGAAAGGTCACCACACAGATATCGCTATCATCATGGGTCTTGCTGGCAATACTCCTGAGAAAGTAGATATTGATTCCATCGCAGGTTTTATGGCTCGCGTAGAAGAAACTGAACGTCTACCTGTTGGTATGCACTGTCATACTGTTTCGTTCCCTAAAGATGGCGGAATGAATTTTCATACTTCGAACCTTTCATTGCATGAAAATGGCATGAGCATTCATGCTTGGGTTGATGACGAAGTAGCATACTCAAAAACATACTACTCAATTGGTGGCGGTTTCATCGTTGACGAAGAGAACTTCGGCAAAGAAGAAGCAAACCCAATCAAAGCACCTTACGAATTCACAACAGCTGAAGAGCTGGTTAATCAGTGTAAAGAAAGTGGCCTTTCTATTAGTACACTGGTTATGAAAAACCAAGCGGCTTTCCACTCAGACGAGGAGTCTCGCATTTACTTCTCGAACATCTGGAAAACGATGCGTGAATGTATGGATCGCGGTATGAATACTGAAGGTATCCTGCCAGGTCCATTGCGCGTACCTCGTCGTGCTGCAGCACTTCGCCAACAGCTAATTACTTCAGAAAAAACAACTAACGATCCAATGACGGTTGTTGACTGGGTAAATATGTTTGCGATTGCTGTAAACGAAGAAAACGCAGCTGGCGGTCGTGTAGTAACGGCACCAACAAACGGCGCATGTGGCATCATCCCAGCGGTATTGGCTTACTACGATAAGTTCATCCAAACAGTGACAGAAAAAGACTACATCCGTTACTTCGCAGCTTCTGGCGCGATCGGGGGTCTATACAAGCGTAACGCTTCTATCTCTGGTGCTGAAGTTGGCTGTCAGGGTGAAGTTGGTGTGGCATGTTCTATGGCTGCTGCAGGCCTTGCTGAACTTATGGGCGGTAGCCCAGAGCAAGTATGTATGGCTGCAGAAATCGGCATGGAGCACAACCTAGGTCTAACGTGTGACCCAGTTGCTGGCCAAGTGCAAGTACCATGTATCGAGCGTAACGGTATTGCTGCAGTAAAAGCAATTAACTCAACTCGTATGGCACTTCGTCGCTCTTCTGCTCCTACTGTTTCTCTCGATAAAGTGATCGAAACAATGCTAGAAACAGGTAAAGACATGAACGCTAAATACCGTGAGACTTCTCAAGGTGGTTTGGCAGTTAAGGTGGTTTGTTAATAGCCTTTAGCCAACCCGCTCTTTATTAAGCAGATAATAAAAAGGAACGCCGACGCGTTCCTTTTTTTGTATCTGAAGCTTTTGTAGCTGAAATTTGGTAACTAGGGCGTGTTGATCTTTCGAGCTAATTTTTGCAGCGAGTTGCTGGGTATTTATACAAGGCAGAGGCGTCGATGTGTAGCTAGCCTACATGAGAAGCCGATAACGTAGTAGAAATGACCAGCAAACGCTGCCCGAAGGGTTCGGCTAAAAGCGTTTTACTCTTTGTTGAGGGGAATTTGCTTAGAGTGACTAGGCTACTTCCCCCTCGCCGCGATTAAAACGCTTTTATCTCGAACAAAATTTAACCACGAAAGGTCAACACGCCCTAATTATTCAACCGACCAAATTGTTTTGCTAAATCACTTGTGAGATAAGCAAGAAGCAACCAAATAGCAATGAGAAAAGCATCATTGGTCGGCCACCTTCTGCGCTGTATCTGTCTTCCGCTACTTTCATAAAGCGTTGCTTGTGAACCATCATCAACGGAACAAACACGGCTAAGAACACTAAGATGATGCCGGCGTAATTCAGTACTTGTAAGAATTTGTCAGCAGCAAGCAGAGAACCCACCAAAGGTAAGATGAAGCTGATGCCATAAGTCACTGCCGTATTTTGATTAAACATGTCTTTGTTTTGGTTGAACAATGCCATCGCTACACCAAAGAAAGAGGTCAACAACGCCAAGCCAGTGAAGGTAGACAGAACGTTACCCACCCAAGGAGATTGAGCCTCAAACGCCGCCATCAAGTCAGAGACATTCTTAAAGCTTCTGAATTGCTCTTCATTCAAATTACCCACAACAGCGAATAACCAGCATAGGTAGCACACTAGTGGAATAAGGGAACCTGCAATCACCATATTTCTTAACTGTGTGTCTGTCGCTTCGTGGTTGTAAGAAACCAAGGTTGGAATCACTACCATAAAACCAAAACTGGTAAACAGAATTGCACTGGTTTTGATTAGATCAAGATGGTCATGGCTTGTCACTTGCGACAAGTTAGACACCGTCATTCCCGGAGCCAAAAACACCATGGTTGTCACCAAGCTGCCTAGCATCACGAAAAACAACAAACGATTAAGCTTATCGACCACTCCTGTACCACTTGCCACAATCGCACCAGCGATCACTGTGAAGCCGATCTGACCATTCGTTGCTGTTATTTCTAAGCCAAAGTTAGACAGTACCTTACTTAATAGATCACCAGCGCCTAGGATGTAGGCCATTAATAGGCAAATCAGTAACGCGTAAAGCAAACCATTGGTGATCAGCTGGCCCTGCTTGCCCAGAATTTTTCGTGCAATTGAGTTTAATCCTAGACCGCCGCCAGCTTTGATGGTCGCTTCTAGAAGTAGTAACGCTGCATAGGTGGTACCGAAGCAAATCAGTACCATCAGCAATGTACCGTACAGCAATCCAAATTGAGCTAATACCATTGGGATCGCAAGCATACCAGCACCGAGAGCGGTACCAGCGATAATTAGGGAGCTACCCATCATTTTAATATTCATTATTTTTAACTTATTTGTTTAGTTTTTATAGGTGTGAGTCTTCGTACATCAACCGGATGACAAAGGAGGTCAAATAGAAATAAAGTTATAAAACGAATAACAATAGGAGCGATAAGCAGTAAAGAAGCGTGCAGAAACGTTGTCGAACAGGGCGTTCAAAGGAGAGCTTGTCTTAAAAGAGGTAAAACGAGATGCATAAATTTGCGTTAACTGATGTGGCGAACCTTCCGTCGGTTCGATAATCGGTGATGTAATCTTAAATTTCATGTATGTGTCCAGTAAATCACATTCCATAGCACTTGAAGCAGCGTATCCGTTGCTGCCCTTCCTCTAGCATTAGAGGCCTTTTTATCTTATAGAATGAGCCTCGAAACACAACGCTATAACCACACTTTTTGCTATTAAATTGAACAAAACAGCCATTTGAACAAAATTCAACCACCAAGCTGCGTAAAACAATAATCATTTATAATAAAAACCAAAGAGAGACCCAATGGTCTCTCTTTTGATCCGAACGAAACATTACATCAAGGCGCTGGGCTGTATAAACGAGGTGGACTGCTGTTTGGTAAGTGAATCAAATTTAAACGGTTACGCCTTGCCCATTCGACCGTCAATGAAGTCGGAGCCGACAAACAAACCAAGGTTGCAATTTCAGCACGTACCGCTTTATGGATAAGCTCTAAACTGCAACGACTCGTCATAATCGCGAACCCCGACTTAGGGTTGGTACCGTTCACGGCCATTGCCCCTATTAGTTTATCCAGTGCGTTATGGCGACCGATATCTTCACGGCAAAGGACAATTTCACCTTTCGAATTCGCAAACAACGAGGCATGTAAGGCGCCGGATATTTTCGCTGCTTTTTGATGTTCGGCAATTCGACTTCTCAATCCCTGAAAAACCAGTGGACTGGGTGGTAACGATGATGGCAATGGCACTAAATCCGGAAGTGCTTGTTCAAGCGCTTCAACACCGCACAAGCCACAGCCTGTGGTTCCAGCCAAGTTACGCCGCTGAGTTTTCATTTCCCAAAAAGCACGATTGCTAATTTCTACTTGTGCGAAATGAGATTCACCATTGCGACCAATCTCTATATCGCGAATTTCATTGAAGCTTTTCACAATACCGGAACTTAAACTAAAACCGCGCACAAAATCTTCCATGTGTCCGGGCGTGACCATCATAACCGCTTGATTTATCCCATTATAACTGATCGCCAATGCAGATTCGTTTGCCAAAGGAGCATCCACTACCATACTATCGCCCGTAAGCTCTCGATAGCTCATAACATCAGGCTGTGGAGGCGCTTGATTGAAAACAGGCTGCTCACTGTAAGATTGAGTTAAACATCTCATAAAATCACCCGGGAAGACGGTCAGCTGAACGATATCGACTCAGACTAAAAACGTTACTTATTAAATAAATATCACTGATTAAACAAGTGTTTTGCTTCAGAAAAACACTGGTCAGTGACTGCCGAATAAGGCTCTTGTTTGCGCTTAAGTAAACCTAAAGGTGAATGCACCACGGCTTTTTCTATCGGTACGATACGCAGTTGTTCGTTAAGCTCTTCCAATCCCGAGTTAAGTGGCATAACAGCACAGCAAAGACCGCTGGTGACGGCTTGGATCAGGTGAAAGGTAGAATTACTTTCAATCACAGTCTGCGGAACTAAGCCTTTACTACCAAAGCTCAAATCAATCGAATGACGATAGTGCATACCTTTAGACAAAAGCCCTAAAGGAATGTTATTGAGTGATTCCCACAAGACTTCCGACTCTGCAAAATCAAAGAACCGACTGTCATACAAAATACCTAAATCCGTTGAATTCATTTCTATAACGTCAAAGTACGCCGTATTGATCTGGTCGACGTAACACATGCCTAAATCAAGTTGATTACGATTGAGCTGGTCTATGATCTGCTCAGACGTCATCGATAAAATCTGAAAACGGAGTTCAGGGAACTTTGCGGATAAAGGCTTAATCAGCTGCATAGGGTTTTGACTGGCTAGGGGCACCATGCCAATCCTTAGCGAACCGACCAGTTGACCACGGCAGTTAGCCGCTTCGGCTTGTAAACCGTCATGAGCCGCTAAGACAGTCTTTGCCCAAGCCAATATACGTTCACCCGCTTCGGTAAACCCTTCAAAACGTTGACTTCTTGAAATCAATTCGAGGTCTAACTCTTCTTCTAAACGCCTTATCCTCATCGACAACGTAGGCTGAGTAATATGACAAAGTGTCGCAGCCTGACCAAAGTGTTTCGTTTGATCTAAAGCGATTAAATACTTAAGTTGTTTTATATCCATGAATGATCAGTAAAACCTTGAAATGAAGCGTCTTCTTCGCGTTCGTCGTACATTAACGGTTCTCTGTGATTGAAAATACCTATCACGGGAAATGGCTCAATCTGTAAAGCAACGGCTAAAATAACAACGGTGTTTTTGATTTAAATCAAAGTATGCCTAATTTAAATACAGGTCAAATCTAAATTATCTATAGCGTGATAGACAGCAACTATCATGAAAATCTCAGCTATACCAAGGCTGATCGACGAATCTCTCATAAAATAGAACTCACATTGCACTGGGTAATAAGTTCTATTTATCACTATCACAAGTCTATTTATCACTGTGACAAAAGCGATACTTTCCATATTTACTCGCCATGATAGATTCTATTTATCACTCAGTCGGCAATATCAATTGGACGCATCGCCTCTTAACAGCATAACCTTTGATTGAGATCATGGCGAACAATTCGCCAATCCATTTCTAAATATTCAAAGCAGTAAACAGGTATCAATACTAAATCATAAAAACCGTTTTACTCCCGCCTTATTTTTATAATGCGCCTGTTTTACTGGTTCCTTTGTTTATTGCCTTTTCTGTGCGTGAGGAGTGCTGTCGTGAACCAAAAAGAACAGATAAAAAAATATGAAGGGCCCGCGGGCGGTTGGGGCGCGTTAAAAGCCGTCACTAAGAGTTGGTGGGGCAGCGAAAACGCCATCAAAAACATTCGAACAATGCTTAAAACGAATCAAAACGGTGGTTTTGATTGTCCAGGGTGCGCATGGGGTGAATCCCCACACGGCAGTAAAGTGAACTTCTGTGAGAACGGTGCAAAAGCCGTGAACTGGGAAGCCACAAATCGATTTGTGGATCCTGACTTTTTCGCTGAACACAGCGTAACGTCCTTGTCATCACAAACAGATTACTGGCTGGAATACCAAGGCCGAATAACCCATCCGATGAAGTACGACGCAGCATCCGACCACTATATTCCTATCGCATGGGACGAAGCCTTTTCGCTCATAGCCAAGCATTTGAAGCAACTCGACTCACCACATCAAGCCGAATTTTACACCTCGGGTCGCGCCAGTAATGAAGCAGCATTTTTGTACCAACTCTTCGTTCGTGCGTTTGGAACAAATAACTTCCCAGACTGTTCAAACATGTGCCACGAAGCCAGTGCAATTGGCATGAAAGATACGGTCGGTGTCGGCAAAGGAACCGTGATTTTTGACGACTTTGAACAAGCAGACGCGATCTTTGTGCTCGGGCAAAACCCAGGCACTAACCACCCCCGCATGCTTGAGCCATTGCGTGAAGCGGTAAAACGCGGTGCGCAGGTGATCTGTTTCAACCCATTGAAAGAACGTGGGCTTGAACGTTTCCAAAACCCTCAAGTTCCGATTGAAATGCTAAGCAATGGTTCAAAACCAACCAATACTGCTTACTTAAGACCAGCACTGGGGGGTGATATGGCGGTCTTTCGTGGGATGGCTAAATATTTACTGCAATGGGAGCGTGATGCGCTCGCAACCGAAGGAAAGGCCATATTTGATCGTCAATTCATCAGCGAACACACCACAGGTATTGAAGAATACTTAGCAGAAGTTGATGCGACGACATGGGAACATATCGCTGAACAATCGGGGTTAGCTTTAAGCGAAATAGAAATGGTCGCTGACATGTATCGCCGTTCAGAAAAAGTGATCATGTGTTGGGCGATGGGGCTAACACAACATCGTCATTCGGTACAAACCATCAAAGAAATAGCCAATGTACAATTGTTGCGCGGCAACATCGGTAAGCCCGGCGCTGGGCTATCACCCGTGCGGGGGCATAGTAATGTCCAAGGCGATCGTACAATGGGTATCGATGAAAAACCCTCAAACCAATTGCTTGATAGCATTGAACGCCGCTTTAACTTCAATGTCCCACGAGATGCTGGCCACAACACCATACAAGCGATTAAAGCGATGGAGGAAAAACGATCGAAAGTCTTTATTGGTTTAGGCGGTAATTTTGCGCAAGCCACACCCGATACTCCTCGCACGCATCTAGCGATGCAAAATTGTGACCTAACCGTTCATATCTCAACTAAGCTCAATCGCTCTCACCTTGTTACCGGTCAAGATGCCCTGATTCTGCCATGTTTGGGACGTACGGAAATCGATACACAAGCTAATGGGCCACAAGGCATCACCGTTGAAGATACCTTCAGTATGGTTCACATTTCTTACGGGCAGCTCAAGCCTCGATCAGAGCATTTACGTTCTGAGCCAGCCATTATTGCGGGTATTGCCAATGCAACACTGGGTTGCCATCCAATAGATTGGAATTGGGTCATTGAAGATTATGGGCATATCCGCGACCTCATTGCAGATACGATTCCGGGCTTTACTGGCTTCAATAAGAAACTAGACAGTCCGGGAGGGTTTCATTTAGTCAATCCGGCTGCAAACCGTCAATGGAATACCCCCAGCAGCAAAGCGCAATTTGGCTCAAATGAACTGCCAAAACAGCTAATTAATGAAGCGGTGTTACAGGGTGCTAATAAACCCGACCTGATCTTGCAAACCATGCGTTCCCATGACCAATACAACACCACGTTATATGGATTGAATGATCGGTACCGCGGTGTCTTTGGTATGCGCGAAGTTTTGTTTATCAATGAAGCTGATATATTGAAGCTCGGTTTTGAACCGGGTGACAAGGTCGATATGGTGTCGCTTTGGGAAGATGGTGTGACGAGAAAAGTGAAAGGGTTTACCTTAGTGGCTTATGACGTTCCACAGGGGCAGGCGGCGGCTTACTATCCTGAAACCAACCCTTTGGTTCCTTTAGACAGCTATGGTGAACGAACCTTTACCCCTACCTCAAAATTTATAGCCATTAGATTAGAAAAATCAGTGTCTGACACCATTCCTCTTGAAACCGTCAGCTAACTTTCAATCAACAACTAACCTTCAACCGACAACTAAAAAAATCCACCTGTTTTAGCAGGTGGATTCTAATGTTTACGCTTCGCCAATATAAATACAACCTGCAGTACAGGTTTCTTTAATTTCAACTTTGCTCAAAAGCGGCAAGTTTGGTTTTAGCTCATTCCAGATCCACTTAGCCAACACTTCACTTGTAGGGTTCTCTAAACCCTCAATGTCGTTAAGGTAGTAATGATCTAAACGGTTGTAAATCGGTTTGAAGACCGCTTTAATTTCCGAGAAGTCAATTACCCAGCCTGTATGTGGATCAACTTCACCTTCTACGTACAAGCGAACAAGAAAAGAGTGGCCATGCAAACGACCGCATTTATGCCCTTCAGGCACATGAGGAAGATGGTGGGCAGCTTCAAACATAAACTCTTTGTATAACTCAGTTCTCATTGTGTTTCTCAGGCTAAAAAAATGACACGCAATTTTACGTAAAACCACTACACACTACAAGTTCTATCACCGTTGGACGCCCTATTCCAGTAAGGATTCCCCCAAAAGCTAATTATGCTTCTTCATAAAATCAATATGCACATCAACGGAAGCTCAACACTAAATTAAAACCTAATTTACATAATAGAAGCACCACAATCTCGCTACATCACAGAAACAAAACCACAACCGGAGTATGGTCACATAATTCACCCTACTCCATAGGTAGTAGAGACTCTAACAAGTAAAGTGTGCGCGTCATTATAATTAAAAAAAACAAACACCTTATGCGCTCAACGATCACCTTTAAAATCCTAGTGGCCCTCGCCATCGTGTTCACTTTTTTGCTAGTAATATCGACCTACTTTCAATATTCGCAGCAAAAGCAACTTGTTCATTCTGTATTAAGTGAACAGCTCCATGATAAGGCGAGCAACTATTTCGATAGCCTCAATATGATGATGCTGACTGGCACCATGGCACAGAAAGAGACGCTTCGTCAGAAAGCATTGGCACAAGAAGGCATTGAAGACGTTCGCGTATTACGGGCTGATACTGTGAGCCGGCTATACGGCCCTGGAAATGACAATCAAACACCCGTTGATGATATTGATAAACGCGCGCTAGCGGGTGAAACTGTCATCGAGTCATTTTCTGCAGATTGGGGAAAAGGCTTAGTTATCGCCCTACCTATGAAATCGAGCGAAAACTATCGTGGTACCAACTGTGTGGCCTGCCATATGGCACCGGAAGGTGAAGTGTTGGGGGCCATTCGTCTTGAATACAACCTAAATCACGTCAACTCCTTGATCAACACTCAAACGATGGCCGCAATCGGTATTATGGCAGTGATCTCTTTTGCGGGGTTTATTCTAACAATGGGATTGGTTCGTAAAATTATTGTTCGCCCACTGCAACACACTTCGCGCTTTATGACTCAAGTTAGCAACGACAAAAACTTATCAACTCGTCTACCAGAGCAAAGCAAAGATGAAATAGGTACTTTGGCGAACTCTATTAATTCATTTATGGGGACGGTGTCTGACAGCCTTAAACAGGTTCAGAATACTTCTCACAAACTGAATGCTTCCGCCAACCAACTAACTAGTGTCGCCCAAATTACAGAGCAAGCCGCCAGTGATCAGCAGAATGAAACCGCTGAAGTACAAAATAATGTGGAAGGGATACAAGCTCAACAAGTCAATGTAGAACAAGCTACTTTAACGGCATCAGACCTTATCAACCATACCGCTGACGTAGCATGCCAAAGTGCCAACCAAGCACACGACGCCAGTAATGAAATAAAGAACTTAGTGGCCAGCATTGAAGAAGTTAAACAGAAAATACTAATGCTCAATGAACAAACTGGAGAAGTGTCTTCGATATTGAGCGTAATTCGGGGCATTGCGGATCAAACAAATTTATTGGCACTTAACGCTGCAATTGAAGCTGCTCGTGCGGGTGAACAGGGACGTGGCTTTGCGGTGGTCGCTGACGAAGTCCGTCATCTAGCATCACGAACCGCTGAAGCGACAGGTAGTATTGAATCAATTATCTACCAATTCCAACAAGGCAGCGAGGAATCATTAACCTCTGCCGATCGCGTTTGCGCACAAGCACATCAAAGTTCAACAGATATTGATACGCTATCCAATGAAATGAACGGTGTTGTGGAAGAGATGAAACAGGTATTAACACACGCTCGAAACATTCAGCAGCAAACGCAATCCACCACACTGGCGACCAAGGATGTTCAACAAAAAGTCGAAGCTATTACTTCTCATGCCGATAATACTTCACAATCTGCGGCAGAAACCCGCGACATCAGCAATGACCTAGAAGAACTTTCTGATCATCTTGAATCACTGATTAATCAATTTACTCTATCTAACTCAAGCACCCATTATAAGAACAATTCATAGCACCGCTAAACTGCAATATCACCATCTAACCAAAAAGTGCTCAACCATGAGCACTTATGTCTTTACCCAATATTAGCAAGCAACCTCAGCGCACTGCCACTATCTCCGAAGAATCTACCAACCTAGTTTAATAATAAATCAGATCCTCTCCAACCCTTCAGCTTTACTTTAAATAGGCTCTGTTATTAGCTCGGCCACAATAACGCATTATGAGATCGAACAAAAAACAACCCTTCATGGTTTTTCTTGTCTGTAGACACAATATTTCTTTCACCGAACAAGAATAAAGGTTGAAGCTGTCCGTATGACAGGTAATATGTTCAATCGATTTAGAAAGTATATACAACTCAATGTTTCGGCCAATAATTGTTCATTATTTATATTAATTTGAGGCCATGCTAATAACATTGAGTTGAATTTGTCCCTCAATGGAGAATGAAATCAACATGACTTACGCGCCTGTAACAGACGTACTTGGCGGCAAGCTAGCGGTAGACAGTGAAGTAACTGTTCGTGGCTGGATCCGTTCACGTCGTGATTCCAAAGCTGGAATCTCTTTCCTTGCCATTTATGACGGCTCTTGTTTCGACCCGATTCAGGCCGTGGTTCCTAATAATCTGAATAATTACGAAGACGAAGTATTAAAGCTAACAACTGGCTGCTCTGTTGAAGTAACGGGTAAGATTGTTGAGTCTCCTGCGAAAGGTCAAGACTTCGAGCTAGCAGCAACTGACGTTAAAGTTGTAGGCTGGGTTGAAGACGCTGACACTTACCCAATGGCTAAGACACGTCACTCTATCGAATACCTTCGTGAAGTTGCTCACCTACGTCCACGTACTAACGTGATCGGCGCAGTAGCACGTGTACGTAACTGTCTATCTCAAGCGATTCACCGTTTCTACCACGAGCAAGGTTTCTTCTGGACGTCTGCTCCGCTTATCACTGCATCTGATGCAGAAGGCGCTGGTGAAATGTTCCGCGTATCTACGCTAGACATGGAAAACCTACCTCGAACTGACGAAGGCAAAGTTGACTTCAACGAAGATTTCTTCGGTAAAGAAACTTTCCTAACAGTATCTGGCCAACTTAATGCGGAAGCTTATGCTTGTGCACTAAGCAAGGTTTACACGTTCGGTCCTACGTTCCGTGCTGAAAACTCAAACACAAGCCGCCACCTAGCTGAGTTCTGGATGGTTGAGCCTGAAATTGCATTTGCTGATCTGGATGACGCAGCCAAACTTGCTGAAGATATGCTGAAGTACGTTTTCGCTGCTGTTCTTGAAGAGCGTCGTGATGACCTTGAATTCTTCGCATCTCGCATCGACAAAGAAGCAATCACTCGTCTAGAGCAATTCGTAGACGCTGATTTCGCACAAATTGACTACACTGACGCAATCCAAATCCTACTAGACTCTGGTAAGAAGTTTGAATTTGACGTTGAGTGGGGCATCGACATGTCTTCTGAGCATGAGCGTTACCTAGCTGAAGAGCACTTTAAAGCACCAGTTATCGTTAAGAACTACCCGAAAGACATCAAAGCTTTCTACATGCGCTTAAACGACGACGGCAAAACAGTTGCAGCAATGGACGTACTTGCACCAGGCATCGGTGAAATCATCGGTGGTGCACAACGTGAAGAGCGTCTAGACATTCTAGACGAGCGCATGGTTGGTATGGGTATCGACCCTGAGCACATGAGCTGGTACCGCGACCTACGTAAATACGGTACAGTGCCTCACGCTGGCTTCGGTCTTGGCTTTGAACGTCTAGTGTCTTACGTAACAGGTATGGGCAACGTTCGTGACGTTATCCCGTTCCCACGTACGCCACGCTCTGCAAACTTCTAATTCGAACCTTAATCGAAGTTAAAAGTTAGGAACAAATAAGAACCTCCGCTCTTGCGGAGGTTTTTTTATATTCAAAATAAGACGAGACGACGGATACTTCAGCGTATCACCAACAAGAATTACTTATTCGCAGGCTAATCGACATCTTGGTCGATAGCGTATTTTATCGCGAGACCGCAAATAGCCATCATAACAAATGGGATTGCGGCAGTGGTGTATTCTGTCCAAGCCATATCAGCGAATGCTTTTGCCAACAATACGTGGCCGAGAATAAGCAGAAGAGCACATACAATCGCAACGATAATCAGCTTAGCTTCGTTTCCCATAGTTATTTTCAACATAACGGTATCTCCAGTATTTAATCTACCGTTATTGAATCACAACTCTCTACTTTATAAGGCGTACAATTACACCACAAACAACCCGTACAGTTACAAGCGCTACCTCTTATATCAGTACGTCATCTGATGCGCGATCTTACCAAGTAGAATAAGTGCCTGTTCTTTCTCTTCGGTAAGCTCGTAAGAGAAATTCAACCGAATCGCGTTGTCTACCCTGCCTTCCTCACTAAACAAATCTCCCGATGCGACACTGATGCCTTGGGCAATCGCTAATTGATGGAATTGCTGGCTGTCAAAGTCAGGAGAGAAACGAACCCAGACAAAGTAACCACCAGCAGGTTCTTCAATCTTGATGGAATGTGGGAAGTACTGTTTGATCACGCTAATAAAGCGATCTTTTCTGAGCAACAGGTTTTTACGCAGTTTACGCAGGTGGTTATCGTAGCTTTCATGAGTGAGAAAATGTGCAACTCCAAGCTGCACAGGTGCGCTGCTCGACAAGGTAGAGAGAAGCTGAAGCTTTTGAATCGCGTCATTGAAACGTGAGTTCACGACCCAACCGACACGATAGCCGGGGCACAGGCTTTTCGAATACGACCCACAAAGCAAAACAGAATCGGTATTATCAAAGGCTTTTAGTGGCTTAGGTTTGTGCCCCTCATAATAAAGGTCTCCATACACGTCATCTTCAATAATGTAGGCTTCATGTAGTTCTGCAATTTTTACCACAAGGCGCTTCGCCTCTTCAGACAAGCTAGTTCCCGTTGGGTTTTGAAAGGTTGTCATCAGCCAACACGCTTTTACATCTTGGTTTTTTAAGGCACGTTCAAACTGTTCAATGTTCAGTCCGTTAATTGGACAAACATCCACTTCAATCGGGTTAAGCCCTAACCTCTCAACAGCCTGCAAAGCCCCGTAGAATGCAGGCGACTCAATCACCACGTTGTCGCCCGACTTAGTAACCGTTTGTAGGCTTAAATTTAGCGCTTCCATCGCGCCTGACGTAATCACAATATCTTGATGGTTAACCGTTATACCTTGCTGTAGATAACGCTGTGCGATTTGCCTTCTTAGGGACTCACTCCCAGGTGGCAGGTTGTTAATCACACTGGCGCCGGTCATCTTCCTGCCAGCACTGGCAAGGTTTCGAGTCAAAGTCGGTAATGGGAAAAGGTCAGGGTCTGGGAATGCGGAGCCAAAAGGAATGACACCCTCTGCAGAGCTAGATTTCAAAAAATCGAATAGGCGGTCGTTGATCGCTTTCTTTTCGCGCACGAATGGCAGTTTATAGTCAATGCCATCCACTCGTGGCGCGACAAAATAGCCAGACTGAGGCTTAGCAATGATCCACCCCTCACTTTCGAGCAATTGATAAGCTTGTAAGACAGTACTGTTGCTGACGTTATAATTACGGCAACTCACGCGTACAGAAGGAATTTTTTCCCCAGTTCGCCAAGTGTTATTAGCAATCTGAGTTCGAATATCCTTTGCAAGCTCTTCATAACGCGCCATCTAATTGTACTACCTAGAGAAATTTTGTGGGCCCAGATTTTATCACTAACGTTAACAACTATTGCTGCTATCCAAGTGATTACTCCTGATTTCTATAATTGTGTGAAATAGTTCACAGATAACTTTGTAAGCTTTGATAGTTTTGTACTCAAGGCGCGAGCTAAGGTCGCTCTTCGCCTCAATGATTTGATGTAACCCAAAAAACATGCGAGACAATAATGAAAAAAATAGAAGCAGACCAACTAAGTTACAAAGGAGAGTCAAACGGTGTTCATAGTTGGATAACGCCGAGTGGACAGCCATATTACTGGCACCCAGACTGGCTCCATATCGCTGAAGATGCGACAGGTTCACATCCAAAGCAGAAACTCGACGTCGAGCAAAACCAAGCACCAACTGAAAAACACGCGGTGTCGGCTATTCTTAAGCACTTAAACCAATGGGCTGCGGATAAGCTGGCGTCTCATCCTGATATTGAAACAGACTCAGTTGAAGCTGAAATCAATCTGAAAAAGTAATTTGTTTTAAAATCATTAATTTCTTACACCCTATAGGTAATCCGTAGGGTGTTTTGTTATCAAATACCCTCTTTAGTCAATAAATCTGATTGAAATGGATTTTTTTTGGTCTTTCTGTTCACTTCGTATTGTCATAAAAATTCCATACAGGTATAAATACCCATAGATACTATCCCCTCTCAATTGACATGGATGAAGATTATGTTTGAAAAAGTGTTAGCTGCTCCCGCCGATCCTATCCTCGGCCTTACTGAAGAGTTTAAAAAAGACTCTCGTGCAGAGAAAATCAACCTTGGTGTTGGCATCTACAAAAATGAAGATGGTCAAACACCTGTGCTTAAAACAGTAAAGAAAGCAGAAGCTGCACTTCTTGAAAGCGAAAAAACCAAATCTTACCTAACAATTGAAGGTACAGCTGAATACGGTCTAGCGGTTCAGAAACTTCTTTTCGGTTCAGATGCAGAGATCGTAACGTCTCAACGCGCTAAAACAGCACAAGCTCCAGGCGGTACAGGTGCACTTCGCGTAGCGGGTGAATTCATCAAGCGCCAACTGGGTGACGTGAAAATCTGGATCAGTAACCCAACTTGGGCTAACCACAACGGTGTTTTCGCTGCTGCAGGTATCGAGACAGCCCAATACAGCTACTACAACGCTGAAACCAAAGACAAAGACTTCGCAGGTATGGTTGCTGACCTGGAGAAAGCTTCAGAAGGCGATATCGTTCTTCTTCACGGCTGCTGTCACAACCCAACAGGTATCGACCCAACAACTGAAGAGTGGGAAGTACTGGCTAAGCTAGTTGCTGAGAAGAAACTGCTTCCTCTTTTCGATTTTGCTTACCAAGGTTTTGCAAGAGGCGTTGAAGAAGATGCGGCTGGCCTGCGTATTTTTGCTCAATACAACAAAGAGATCCTTGTTGCTAGCTCATTCTCTAAGAACTTCGGCTTGTACAACGAGCGTGTGGGTGCATTCACTCTAGTTGCTGAATCTGCAGACGTAGCAACGACAGCATTCTCTCAAGTTAAGAGCATCATCCGCTCTATCTACTCTAACCCACCAGCCCACGGCAGTGCTGTAGTGACTCACATCCTTGGCGATGCAGATCTACGTGCTGAATGGGAAGCAGAAGTAGCAGAAATGCGTGACCGTATCCAAGAAATGCGTGAGCTATTCGTAACAACACTGAAATCTGAAGGTGTTGATGCGGATTTCACATTCATCGAACGTCAAAACGGTATGTTCTCTTTCTCTGGCCTAAGCAAAGAGCAAGTAACTCGCCTAAAAGACGAATTCGCTATTTACATTGTTGGTTCTGGCCGTATCAGTGTTGCTGGTATGACTAAGTCAAACATGGCGCCTCTATGTAAAGGTATCGCTGCGGTTCTTTAATCGTAAAGCGAAACCTGTATTTGTAGACCTATAGATATGCAAAAAGCCAGCGACTAAGCTGGCTTTGTTATGCCTATCTTCTTATTTATGAGCGGTTAAGACACGTAATCTTTGCGTTACTAACACTTAGTCTCTGTGTTACTAGTTAGTACTCAAGGAAAAACTCTACACCTAGCTCATTCGTCCTCTCGCTTCCACCTTTACTCCCCTCACCATCTCGGTGCTGGTAAGAGCCGCCAATCGCAAACTTATTGGTCACGAGATAGCGCAAACCTAGGTGATAGATCTCTTCATCGAACAAATCACTGCGTTTTACTTGCACACTACCGTTTGCAATCCATCGTTTAGCAAAACCATAATTAAGCTCAGCTTTTACCCCTTGGATAAACTCGGTATCTGACTCTAATGTTTTATTACTGCCGTTAAGTTCACTTTCTCCCTTAGTAATACCAAGTAGATAAGAAGCCACAATATCGAGGTCTTTCTTAATGCTGTAACGATAGCCAACACCCGGCATTAAAGTATCAATTCGAGTGGTACTTTTATCAGGGTGGATGAAACGTGCATTATAGTCGGCCAACAACAACCAATCATCCGTCACCGCATAACTGGCACCCAATCCAAACGACGAAGCGTTGTTATTTCCACCAGCATCTTCATTTAAGCTCCCGGAATGCGCCGTGGCATAGATATGGTTATAATCAAGAATGTTCACACTATGAGTTTCTGCCCACAAACTTGGAGAAAACACAAAAACGGTAGATACCAAACTAAGCTTCCACTTCGACATTCCTATTACCCTTAAACTAAAACTCCATTAGTTGAAAGATTAGCCTATCCATAAGACTTCAAAAAGGTTTTACCTCACAGATTGATTTGTGACGGCAAATTATTATGAAATGTTGTACCATGAAATCATACAAACTAATGGATGATCATTATGGATGCTGAGTTATTAGAGATTCAAAACTTTCTGGCACAATACCCTCCTTTCACCGATCTCCCTGAAGAGATGTTGGCGAAAGTCACCAGTAGTGTGGAAATTTCTTATTATCGCCAAGACACACCTATCATTCACTTTGGTGACCAAATTCACGACCTTTACATCGTGCGAAGCGGTGAGGTTGAGGTGTATCGTCGTAAGGGCGAGCTCTATAATCGCCTTGATGAAGGTCACCTATTCGGCCAAATGGGTCTACTGACTAACAACAAAGTTCGCTTCCCTGTTAAAGCAATAGAAGACACTCTGCTCTACTGTGTCCCAGAGGCAATTTTTCAAGAACTTTATGACAACTATGACTCTTTTGCTGATTTTGTCGAAGTGGAAGACAATGCGCGATTACGCCAAGCAAACTCCAATAATAACGATGCCAACGATCTATCGACATCAAAGGTAAAAAC
Source organism: Vibrio toranzoniae (assembly GCF_024347655.1). Classification (NCBI taxonomy): domain Bacteria; kingdom Pseudomonadati; phylum Pseudomonadota; class Gammaproteobacteria; order Vibrionales; family Vibrionaceae; genus Vibrio; species Vibrio toranzoniae. Next base: position 1,859,496 of record NZ_AP025514.1, read on the forward strand.
GCTGCTCACCGGCGAAGCGCCAATGATAGAGAAAACGTGTACCATCCAACAAGCCGCCACCATGATGGCAGAAGACAACGTCTCTTCTTTACTGATCATCGATCCAGATATTGTTGAGGATGATGAGGACGATTCAACCCCTGTGATCGGTATTATCACCGACCGTGACTTGTGTACACGTGTACTTGCAGAGGGCCTAGAGCCATCAAATGAAGTTTCAAGTGTCATGACGCCGGAAGTTATCTCACTCGACCATAATGCTTACGTATACGAAGCCATGATGACCATGCTTCGCTATAACGTACACCACCTGCCCGTGCTAAAGGATAAGAAGCCGATAGGCATTATCGAAGCGACGGATATCGTACGGTATGAATCTCAAAATTCTCTGCTACTGGTAAGCAGTATCTTCCAGCAACAAAGTATCGAAGACCTTAAAGTGCTCTCGGAGCAGGTGAAAGATAGCTTTGTACGCTTGGTTAACGAAGATGCCAATGCTCACATGGTCGGCACCGCGATGTCAGTAATTGGCCGTAGCTTCAAACAACGTATTATTGAATTAGGGGAAGAGCAATTGGGTACGGCGCCCATTCCTTATTGCTTCCTAGCTCTCGGCTCTATGGGGCGTGATGAACAGCTGCTTGTGACCGACCAAGACAACGCCATCATTCTTGACGATACCTACGATGAGCAAAAGCACGGTAAGTACTTTGAAGAACTATCAACCTTCATTTGTGATGGTTTAGACCAATGTGGCTATGTTTACTGTACCGGAGACATCATGGCAACCAACCCAACTTGGCGTATGACGCGCAGAGAATGGGAAGAGTGCTTTGCGGACTGGATTGATGATCCAAATCCGAAAGCCTTGCTGAATGCTTCTATCTTCTTCGACTTAGATGGTGTCTATGGCCGTTTGAAATGGGCTGAACAGTTGAACAGTTTCATCGTAAGACGCGCACGCAAGAACAACCGCTTCCTAGCGTGTCTTGCTCGTAACGCACTCAACCGAACACCACCTCTGGGCTTCTTCAAAGATTTCGTTATGGAGAAAGATGGCCGCCATAACAACTCAATCAACCTTAAGCGTCGTGGTACTGCACCGTTGGCGGATCTGATTCGTGTTCACTCTTTGGCGGTGGCCTCTCGTTCGAAGAACTCATTTGAACGATTGGATGACATTATCGACGCAGGTATTTTGCCAAAAGGCAGAGCACAAGACCTGAAAGACGCTATGGAGTTCATCTCTTTGGTTCGTATTCGTCACCAAGCGCACGACGTTGATAACAACATTGAGCCTGATAACAACATTGAACCAGAGAATCTATCGGACTTCGAACGACGTAACCTAAAGGACGCATTCCAAATCTTAAGTAATGCGCAAAACTTCCTTAAGTTCCGTTACCAAGCTAGCAATAAGTTTAAGTAGGGCCTATGAACAAACTATTTAGATCACCTGCGGTCGATTGGCCTTTTAAATTTGCTCAAAAACTAGAGCGTTCAAAGGACAAGCGTTTAAAGAAGTTCTACAGTGAGCCACTTCCCGATCCAGACACTCCGCTGTCTGAGGTGACCTTTTTAGCTGTGGATTTTGAAACCACAGGCTTAAATTCGGCGAAGGATGGCATTATTACCATTGGACTAGTACCTTTTACGCTCAATCGTATTTATCTAAAACAAGCAAGGCATTGGACGCTAAGGCCTAAGCAAAAACTGGAAGAAGAATCTGTCGTTATTCACGGTATCACACACAATGACATCATCGATGCACCGGACTTAAACGAGGTGCTTGATGAGATTTTGGACGCAATGGCCGGACATATTCCTGTTGTTCACTACCGCCGTATTGAGCGTGAGTTCTTAGACAACGCGTTGAAAGTAAGGTTAGGGGAAGGTATTGAATTTCCAGTATTAGATACACTAGAAATCGAATCTCAAATTCAGAACAAATTGGTTGGTGGCTTCTGGCATAGACTAAAAGGTAAGAAACCCGCATCAATAAGGCTTGGACAAAGCCGACGTCGCTACCATTTACCAGATTACACCCCACACCACGCTTTGACTGACGCCATTGCAACAGCAGAACTACTCCAAGCACAGATTGCGCACCATTACAGCTCTGACATGCTTTTAAAAGATTTCTGGCTGTAGATGCTGGACATATTAATCGTAGTAAATAACGGGGCACCCTAGCTTGTTAAAACGCTCGATAACTGCGTTGAAATTTTGATTATAGAATAACTATTTATCGAAAAATCCGCTCTTGTTCTCAAGTCTTTTTCTTGCGCTATTTCGAAATGCTCACTGTAATTGGTATTAATTACCATAAGAAGTAGCAGAAGAACTACGATAAATATTTGAAACATATAAAAACGCCGCTTACGCGGCATTTTTATTCTTTTCACTTAAATAAATTAAGCATATTTATCTTCAAAATCTTTCATGAAGCTCACCAATACTTGGACACCTTCCAATGTCATTGCGTTGTATAGTGATGCTCTCATTCCGCCTACGGCTCTGTGCCCTTTTAGCGATTTCAAACCAGCAGCATCGGCCAGTTCTAAGAACTTACTGTCTAACTCAGGCTTAGCCAGTTGGAATGGTACATTCATTCTTGAACGGTTAGCCGGGTGAACGTCGTTCTTGTAGAAGTTAGACTCATCGATTGCATTGTAAAGCAGTGCTGCTTTCTCTTTGTTCACCAATTCAATAGCTTCAACGCCACCTTGATCTTTCAACCACTTGAAAACAAGGCCAGACAAATACCAAGCGTACGTCGGCGGTGTGTTGAACATAGAGCCTTTTTCAGCAAGCACTTTGTAGTTAAGAATACTTGGCAATACTTCGTTTGCGAGTTCAAGAAGATCATCACGCACGATAGCAATGCAGATCCCCGCAGGGCCAATGTTCTTTTGAGCACCCGCGTAGATAACACCATACTGTGACACATCAATCTTACGAGACAGGATGTTAGACGACATATCAGCAACGATAGGTTTATCGGTTTTCGGAAGCTCACTGATTTCAATACCATCGATGGTTTCATTTGGACAAAAATGCACGTATGCCGCTTCTGGGTCAATTTGCCAATCTTTAGCCGGAACAACAGCCGCTTTACCATCAATCGATGTCTTTGCATTAAATACATCAATTTCACAATACTTACTTGCTTCAGTCACAGCACTTTCAGCCCAATAACCCGCATCAATGTAAGTCGCCTTCGTCGCGCCTCCTAGAAGGTTTAGAGGCACAGCTGCGAACTGAGCACGAGCGCCCCCCTGACAGAAAAGCACTTTATAGTTGTCTGGAATATTCAGAAGATCACGTAGGTCTTGCTCCGACTCATCAGCAACTTGAATAAATTGCTTGCTGCGATGGCTGATTTCCATAACGGAAGTCCCTAAACCATTCCAATCAATAAAATCAGCCTGCGCCTGTTTCATTACCGGTTTAGGAAGTGCCGCTGGACCAGCACTAAAATTGAATACGTTATCTAATGTAAGTTCCATGGGGATGATTGCTCCTGCTAAATAATAACTAAGCAATTAATACCATGTTTTCTCCAACATAAAAACAACAAAAGAGGTCTTAAGACCTCTTTTGTTTCGTACATTATCAAATGTTTAACTTAACCCGCTAGATCACCCACCAGTAATAAGCTCAACTGTTTTTATTGAACAAAAACTGGCATAAGAAGTGCGATTAATGGGATTTCTTGTCCATTTTCAAACACTAGATTTCCATTTTCTAATTCAGCGCTGATTTCATAGCCACTATCGGTTTCCTTGATCATTTCCATCACAATCAATTCATCGATACCCTCACGGATGAAGGGGTACTCTTCAACCAGTTCATATGAGAAGCTCGAGTGAATATTTCCCGTCAATGCTGGCAGAATTGTCGAAGGGTTATTGCTAATGTTCTCTGTCCCTTCAGGTACGCTAACCAACCAGTTTGATTGAAAATCCCCCTTGCCTAGAGCTAATGACATATTATTCATTGAGAGGTCGAAACCTTTAGCAAACAATATATCGATAAATGGAATGATCTTCGAAACGTCTTCTTGAGTCAAAACAGGACTCGATTGGTAGATCTCAAAAATTTTCTCAAACGACTGACTATCCAGTTTCGACATTTCAAAATCGACGTTTAGGTTATTGACTTGCCCATCATTGGTTTCAAGATTCTCGACACCCAACTTCAAGTTACTGCGCAGTCGCTTAGTCTCTTCATCTAAATGAGATTCAAAGTCGTACTGTGAGTTTTCGATGGTCATGAACGGTTGCATGGTTGAATCTGAAACCAAAAATCGCTCTACAGCAAAGCTCTGTGAACCCAACCAGTAACCTTGCGCTTGTTGGCCAGAGCCAGTGCCCTTGAGATTTGACAGTGTCGCTTCTTCACCTGTTTCAAAATCAATTTGAACAGAAGGAACAGAAAGCGTGTAATCAACCTGACCTAACACGGTAGCATGGCCAGATAACGTAGACTTAGTGACGGATACAGACGTACCATTTTCACCAGAACCTTGGTGGTTGAACTGGTCTAATTCAAAATTAAAATCTGTATTGCCGTTGAGTTCAGTGCTAGTCGTCAGAGTTAGAGGCAAGGTTTCTAAGTTCTCAAACGTCGACAACGCATTCAGACTCACTAAACCGTGGCTAACCGAACTGTTGACCACGAACTCACTCGGCAGTCCATCAAGCGCTAGTTGCTGCTTCAGGTTATCATCGGTCACTGTTAGGCGAGTCTTAACATTAGAAGACAAGTATCCCCTATCGTATTCGACGATTTCAGCCTGAATACTTGAATTGTTAAGTTTTGCGACACCATCAGTAATAGCATTCTGCCCAATTTGCCCAACCGCCAACGGCCAACAAAGTGCCAATGAGATTGCTCCGCCAATTGCACCAATTTTTCTTAACTGTTTCATGAGTTCTCTTCTACGCTAGTCTGTTTTTTTTCAGTCTAACCCATCAGTAGCCAACAAGGAACATTGAGTTAAATCAGTCTATTGCTAGATACCTCAACTCCCTCAACAAATTAACGTCTAGCTCTCATCCTTATTCAATAGTTCTTGTTAAGCTAAAAGCATCACTACTACAAAGGTTGAGCTGTGAATCAATACGCTGTTATTTGTTTGGACAATAATCCCGTTAGCATTGAAAGAATACATTCGGAGTTAGCTCCGCTGTCTTCGGTATTCGACATTTATACTGCCGAGAACATAGAAGATGCGTATCATGCATTACAAGATATCGGTGACAATCACCAGACAGTTGCCCTAGTTATTACTCATCATCACTCTCATTTTAATGGCGTACAATTTCTTATTGAAATTGAGCAACTGCCTCACTGTAGTATCGCAAGAACAATATTAATCAGTGCTTCGTCAGAGATTCAATCAATTCTGACCGCGGTGAATGAAGGTCGGCTCAACCACTGCCTGACCAAACCAGTTCAAGATAAAGTTCTATTCAAATCAGCACAAAAAGAGCTGACTTCTTTTGTAATCCAATACGACTCCGAAAACCTCCTATCCTACAGCGACACGTTAGACCAACAGCGTTTATTGAGAGCTCACATCGAACAAAAAATTCATTCGTTCCAATCCGGATTTATCCACGATTATCACCAGATTTCAGACAATGCCCTAGCAGAGCGCGTCGTCAGTGCCTTGCAAGATATATTCTCTATCGAGGATAAAACCAAAGCTATTCGGGAGTACTCGCCGGAACATTTACTTACTGTAGAAGGTGAAGACAATTGCTTTTTATGGTTGATCATTGAAGGTCAAGCAGCGCTCTACAAAAAGGATGAGTTAGGACAACAACGAGAAGTAGTACGACACTCCAAAGGCAATATTGTCGGTGGTATGTCTTTTGTGACTGGTGAACCTTCGTTCTCTACAGCGATAACCCTAACCCAAACACGAGTGATTAAGCTTGATAAAGATAGCTTTGCTCAGGTTATGCACTCAAATAATACCCTACTGCCGCTATTTACCAATCTGCTGTTGCGTCACTTCAATCGACGCTTACAGAGAAGCATCACTAATAAGATCAAGCTACAGCAAACGTTGGAGTCACTGGAGTCAGCCCACCAGCAATTGATTGAAAAAGAGAAGATGGCGATGCTGGGACAACTTGTCGCAGGTGTTGCTCATGAGCTGAATAACCCGATTGCAGCGATCTTGCGAAGTATTGAAACTCTGTCGGAACATCTCGACCATATACTCGAAAATTCATCACTTCCAGAGTCAAATAGAGGTACTGATGTATTAACGTATTCAAAGCTAGCGAAGCCACTATCTACGGCGCAAGAAAGGCTGCTTGTAAAACACCTTACATCGACTATCAATGATCGCGCTTTGGCAAAAAAAGCCGTGAGGCTCAACCTAAGTCAAGATTTTACGTTTTTAGACACTCTGAAAGACGCCCCTATTGCAGGTAAAGAGCTACTTAATGACTTAGAGCACTACCACTATGTTGGGAATTCTATTCGCTCCATCCAAGTGTGTAGTAAACGTATTGCCGATATGGTGAAAAGCTTAAAAAGTTATGCCCGCGAAGATAATGAAATTCATCACTACGCGGATATTCATGAAGGGCTTGAAGATACGTTAGTGATTTTTGAAAACCGACTCAAGCATCACAAACTCGAAAAGCACTATGATACAGACTTACCACCTTTGTTATGCCAATCGCTTGCGCTGCAACAAGTGTGGACTAACCTAATCTCCAACGCGCTCGATGCTCTTTCTGGCACTGGTAAAATTACCATTACCACTTCTCGACAGGAAAAAGGCGATGATAGCTTTTTAGTGGTTAGAATATCGGATACCGGGCACGGTATCGCCAAAGAAGACATCAATACTATTTTCACCCCAAACTTCACCACCAAAAAAGAAGGCAACTTTGGTTTAGGGATTGGGTTGTCCATTTCACAACAAATCGTTTCGGCTCATCAAGGATTTATGTTGGTGGAGTCTGAGGTAGGAAGCCATACCACCATGCAAGTGTGGCTTCCGTTCAAACAAAAAGGAGCACCTCATGAATAAGTACCTAATTTTATGTGTCGATGATGAACCAGAAGTTCTCAATAGTGTCCTTCAAGATCTGGCTATGTTTGAAGAAAACTTTATCGTTGAAGGTGCTGAATCGGTAGATGAAGCCAAGCAAGTGATTGAAGAGATGGCTCAAGACGGCATTAAACTCGCCTTAATCTTGTGTGACCACATCATGCCAGAAAAAACCGGAATCGACTTTCTCATAGAACTCAACCACCAAGATTCAACTAAGGCTACACGAAAGCTTTTGCTCACAGGGCAAGCAGGCCTTGAAGATACGGTGACGGCTATCAATAATGCGGCACTTGATTTCTATATCTCTAAACCTTGGCAAGGTGATCAACTCAGAGACACCATTACTCAGCAACTAACCGATTTTGTAATCAAAAACGACGAACAACTGTTAAACTGGACTTCCATCTTAGATACAGAACGTATACTCACCTCAATGTCGGATAAACGCACAAGTTTTGGTGAATAGCATTTAGAATTTGATGGTTAGCTTTCAAATTAAAGAGAATAACGCCATAAATATGAGATCTCAGTTGCAGAGTATCACTAAAAGTGATTGTTTTTTATTCGAATAACAAATGATTGGCATTTTTATGGATTACTTTTCCGTGAGTTAGATTAAACTGTCTTGATGTTTATGGTTTGCCTGATTTTTCTCAAACCAAAGGAATTAACACTAATAAAGGTTTACGATCGTTATGCGCAAAATACTACTTACTACCGCTATGCTATTGGCTTCTAGTCAAGCGCTAGCTGTCGATGAACAACCACAAGTAATGAGCAACTTCAGCTACGATTACTTCGAAGCTCGTATCGGTGCTAGCCCAGTTACATTTGGTGGTGCGTTCAGTAAGTCAATCCATCCGAATGCTCACGCTGTAGCGCGTATCGATTCAGAATTTGAAGGCGATTACGACTCAGCTGTCGGTCTTGGTTTCCACGCACCAATCAACAACTGGGCAGATCTAACAGGTGAAATGCTAGCGCGCATCGTTCAGCCTGAAAACTCAAGCTCTACTGATATCGGTATGGAGATCAACGTTGGTGTTCGCCAATGGCTTGGTCCACAACTAGAGGTTGGTGGTAAAGGTGGTTACGTTTCTATCGATGACAACGATGATTGGACAGGTTCTGTTTACGCACGTTTCCACTCTACAGAACTATTCTCTATCGGTGCGGAAGCGCGTATCAACGACTTCTACGGTGATCAGCTAATGTTCACAACTCGTTTCAAGTTCTAAGACTTAACGAGACAGCTCCTATGAGTACTTACTTTTCTTATTAGGAAGGTTAAGACAGAAACAAAAAAACCGAGGACATTCCTCGGTTTTTATTTATTTACAGTAATCTTAAGCATATAAGGAGGGTTTCTTTAATGGCAACTCTTTAATAATTGCTGCTTGCGTGGCTCTTGCAACAGTTTCCAATGGATACCATCAATTGCACCCGCAAATTTCCAAAGTAGTTTTAAGTCAACATCATTTCCGTATGCTTTGCGAACCTTATTAAATACTTCAGGCGCCCCCAACTGCATAAACATTGAAACATCATCCACACCAGCCTTTTTCACCATACGTTCTAGTGTAAGTTGCATGTTAGGCAGATCTCTTAATCTGCGGCTCGCTGAAGATTTTTTGAAACTACGTTGCTGTATTGAATTATCGATTGAAGTACGAATAATGCTATCCAATTCAGGATGTTCACATGTAAACAGGTCAGTAATATCGTAATAATTTACCGTTGCTATTGTCTGTTTTTTTACATGGCGATATTTTTCACAATCAAGGTCCGTCAGTTTTTTATCTAATGAACTACCACCTCTAATGAATAAACAACCTCCTGTTAACAAAGCGAACATAGCGTCATTTTGAAAAAGGCCAATACCTCCAAACATAGAACGTTTTTGATGTTCGCCAAATTGATTCACGTAATTAATAAATGCTGTCTCTGTCATTTCTGTTGATCCTTAATCAAATAACCCCGATTAGGTTGATCACCAGACAAGCAGCTTTTTATGCGAAAAATTTAAATCTATCTATTATAGTTAGGTGAATATTATAGTTGCGTTTTCCACCTTTAAATAAATGATACTTTGAAAAGAAAAATAAGTCTGGACCTAGTTCACATCAATCCATTATGCATTCGCTTTAATCATGATTGACATCACAATAATTTATCAAGCTAAGCTTGAATCTTGACGTTCGGTGATACATCGGTTCAAGTTTCTGGAGTTTATATGATCCAATCAGTATTGCCTCGCAGCATCGCGGCTTGTAAAATGGTATGACATACATATGGTTACTTCTTATATGAATCATTTATCGTTTTTCTGGCTACCACAAAATAAGGCTCTTCTCTTAAAGGGTCTGGAATCAGAGTTTGCTCAACTTGTTGGACATTCTATCTCAGCGGGAAAAATAACACTTCCTCCTATCCCTAACGTTGTACTGAAGATTCAAAAGCTGTGTACCCTTGAATCAACGGGGATTAGCGAAGTTGCCGAGTGCTTACTTGAAGATCCAGGCCTCACTGCTATCGTGATTCGTGTTGCTAACTCAGTCGTCTTTAACCGACGCAACATTACTTGCGTCGATATCATGACGGCGGTATCGCGTCTTGGCATATTAAGAGTACGAGACATCGTTACTGCACAGGCTATTGAACAACTCAAGCATTCCGTGGATCTAAGTAAAGAGTGTAATCAGTTGTTGGTTCAGAGTGCTTCTGTATCCAAAGAGCTAGGCGCCACTATGGTACTGGTGACTAACGGATTCAAAGCGCTTTCGCCTGTTGAATATGGCTACCTTGAGCACGAGAAATCATTGCTTGTTGGGTTACTGGCCGACATCGGCTTGTTCTGCTTGGTTAATGAATACCACCTATATCTCGAAAACGGCAACTACCTAGACCATGATATTGCCCTACAGATCTTCCAAGGCCAATGCTCTGCAACCAGTAAACTGGTACTTAATCGTTGGGGTTTTGACAGTGATTTCATCGATGTGTGCAGTAATACAATCAATCAACAAGAAGCACGTGAAGTCTCTTACTTAGATATCGCGCGAATCGCAAGCCACTTGCTGATGTTCAGAAATAAGGATGAGAACATCGATGATCACGAGGTTGAACTGAACGTGACGGGTGCAGAAGTGCTTTATCAGTTAAGCAACTTGAGTAAACATGATTTTAATGCAAAGCTAAACGGCGTTATCAACACTAGCGGCTTCTAAGTGACTAGTAATTGCTAAATAAGTGCAAGATGAAGTAAATGCAATGGGGAAAGCATGTTTACAGGGATGATCTTTATATTTGCGCCACTTGTCGTGGGGTATCTGTTTTCTATTTCAAACGCTCAAACGCTAGAATTTATTAACCGCTCAACATCACGTTTGATCTACGTGATTCTGGCGTTAATGGGACTAAGCTTAGCCGCCCTTGATAACCTAGGCAGTAACCTGCAGACAATTCTTCTTTATACTGTCACTTTCTTTGTCTGCTTAAGTGTTTGTAACCTAATGGCACTGCCCGCTATTGATAAGTTGCTGCCACTCAAAACCGACAGTAGCAAGCAGAAGCTTCCCCTCTCTTCTATGGCGATGGAGTCGGCCAAGCTGATCTTGGTAGTGGGCTCAGGTCTTATTACAGGTTTAGTACTGCCTATCGGCCTTGACTGGGTAGATACAGCAAGTGAGTGGATTTTGTTTGTACTGCTGTTCTTTATTGGCATTCAGCTGCGCAATAGTGGACTAACACTTCGACAGATCTTACTCAATAAACACGGTATGGTCATCGCTGTTACAATCATCATAACCTCAATGTTAGGCGGTGTTATTGCGGCTTACCTATTGGATATTCCACTGTTCAAAGCTTTAGCGATGTCTTCTGGGTTTGGTTGGTACTCTCTGGCGGGTATCTTAATGGGTGACGCGTTTGGCCCGGTTTATGGCGGAGCGTCGTTCATGCTAGAGCTATTGAGAGAGTTGGTTGCGTTAGTGTTGATTCCAGTATTGATTCGCAGTTACCCATGCACCTCTATTGGCTATGCAGGCGCGACAGCAATGGACTTCACCTTACCTGTAATTCAAACAACAGGTGGCGTTCGATGCGTCCCTATCGCGATTGTCAGTGGCTTTATATTAAGCTTACTTGTCCCTGTTTTGATGTTGTTCTTTGTATCTCTTGCTAACTAGATCGCAGGAATAGCGTTTGTTTTAGATTAGAATGCGTCTCGAATACCGATGCCCAAGACACCATTACAGTTACCGAAATAAAAAGACACTAAGTGTCATTGTTCAACAAATAACGTTCACGGTACTCTGTAACGACAAAGTTATAAAAAGAATAAACTCACAAAAGGAACCACTATGAAACGCCTTTGCGTCGCATTACTGCTAGCTACAACTTCTACTTTATCTTTTGCAGCAGATTCAATGTCTGAGACAAATCAATGCCAAGCAAAAAAATATGATGCATACATCGATGCTTCTTTAGGTTGGTATGCTGATCTTGCTGCATTAACTTCTGAGCAATACCCAGAACTAACAGAAGTAAGTGAGTGGTTCCTAGAAGGTCGTAAGCACCACTTTGAGCTTAACCGTGCTGCGGTAAATTATTATCTCGTGAATGATTCAAGCAAAGTAGCAACCGCACAGCCTGTTGAAGGTTGGTTGCAACTCGAACAGCATGACATAAAGACGCTCTCAAAACGTGATGATGAGCTTGGCCAAATTGCGAAAACGACGTTCGACGACCGCCAATCAACGCCTCATGCTCAAAACTACGAGCTACGCTCAGCATTTGCAGAACTGCTTAGCCACCCTAAGCAAATCGACACAGCGCTTCAACGCTACAACCAGTCGATTGCTAAGCTTGAAGCGATTAAGTGTAAATAGCCCCTCACCCAATAGGCTCTTGTGAGAAGTTGGATTTCATAATTAAGACGGGACATTGTTCCCGTTTTCGTTTAGATTATTCCGCTCGCGTCAATATTAGAAAAATAACTCGCTTGCTATGGTTACGGAACAAAAAACAGCAGATGTTAGCTTCGACAGTCTTCTACGTATCTTCACGGTACCGGAAGGCCCAGATTCAACACTCACTCAAATTGAAGACAAACTTTCACGAAACCTGAATCAATTCTTACGTGAACATATTGTGGCTGAAGAAAAGCCGCTGCGTGAAATTGAGAAAGATTTTTCAAATGCTCATATCCCAGAGCAACCTGAGTTTGTTTCAGAACATACTGAGCATCTCCTAGATTCTCTCGTATCTCATTCGGTACATACGTCGTCGCCAAGTTTTATTGGCCACATGACGTCTGCGTTGCCGTACTTCCTGATGCCGCTTTCTAAAATCATGATTGCGTTAAATCAAAACCTAGTAAAAATAGAGACCTCCAAAGCTTTCACTCCCTTAGAGCGTCAAGTTCTGGGTATGCTACATCGCTTAATCTATCAAGATAACGACCAGTTTTATTCCCATTGGATGCACAGTGCAAACCACTCTTTAGGTGCGTTTTGCTCTGGTGGTACCATCGCGAACATTACGGCGCTTTGGGTTGCACGTAATAATGCTTTGAAAGCTCAAGGTTCGTTCAAAGGTGTCGAAAAAGAAGGCTTGTTCAAAGCCATGAAGCACTACGACTATGAAGGCCTAGCCATCTTAGTCTCCGAACGTGGTCACTACTCTCTGAAGAAAGCTGCAGATGTGCTTGGTATTGGCCAAGAAGGTTTGGTATCGGTTAAAACGGATAACGACAACCGTATTTGCACTGACGATTTGAGACTCAAGATCGAGCAACTTAAGCAGAACAAGATTAAACCCTTCGCCGTGATCGGTGTGGCAGGTACAACCGAAACAGGCAATATCGACCCACTCAAAGATATCGCTGAGGTGTGTGCTGAATCAGGTTGCCACTTCCACGTGGATGCGGCTTGGGGCGGTGCGACCTTGATGTCTAACAATCATCGCCACCTGCTTGATGGTATTGAACTGGCTGACTCAGTCACGATAGATGCTCATAAGCAACTTTATATCCCTATGGGTGCAGGCATGGTTTTGTTTAAGAAGCCAGATGCGATGACGGCGATTGAGCACCACGCTCAATATATCTTGCGTAAGGGTTCTAAAGACCTAGGTAGCCATACTCTAGAAGGCTCTCGATCCGGTATGGCGATGCTAGTATATGCTTCAATGCACATTATTAGTCGACCTGGTTATGAGCTACTTATCGATCAAAGCATCAACAAAGCACGCTACTTTGCCGACCTGATTAAAGAACAAAGCGATTTCGAGTTGGTATCAGAACCAGAGCTTTGCCTACTAACTTATCGCTACATACCTGAATCAGTAAAAGCTGCACTGCTAAAAGCGGAACCAGAACAACGCGTAGCACTGAATGAGTTGCTTAATGAACTCACCAAGTTTATTCAAAAGAAGCAACGTGAAACAGGCAAATCTTTTGTATCTCGAACTCGCTTAAACCCTGAAGTTTGGGCACATCAACCGATCATCGTTTTTCGCGTAGTGTTAGCGAACCCATTAACGGGCAAGGAGATTCTTTCTTCCGTGCTTGAAGAACAGCGTGAAATCTCTAAACTAGCGCCTAACTTAATGGGCAAAATCACCAAGCTCGCCATGCAAATAAACGCATAGTCATTCAATTTTAGTTGCATCAAATTGAAAATTTCTTTCTTTTTGATGTAACTAAGCTGTCAGTTCATACTCAAATTGCATTCTTTTTGCTCAAACTCTCTTCCAATTCTGTAGTTTTCTAAAATTTTGTTGAGGTTTGTCATATTCTTAAGCATTCGTGCCGTGTTTTTGTATTAGTAAATAGTATGTTGGGTTTATACTGACTCTACGGTGCTAGTTAGCTTGATATCTATTTGATGCAGCAGTATTTACAATACTAAATATAAGTCTGGTTTTGTCATTACTGATATTTGTTTCAGCCATACCCCCTGGTAAAAGATATTAACTGGCAAGTTGTTCTCTATACCCTTGTGAACACTATGAATACATTAGAAAAAATACAAAAAAACCTGGAAAATTTCAGCAAGTCTGAGCGTAAGGTAGCCGAAGTAATCATGGCTTCCCCTCAAACTGCAATTCATTCTAGCATTGCTACCTTAGCTAAAATGGCTGACGTGAGTGAGCCTACAGTTAACCGCTTCTGTCGTCGTTTAGACACAAAGGGGTTCCCTGACTTCAAACTTCACCTCGCTCAAAGCTTGGCGAACGGTACACCTTACGTGAACCGTAATGTTGAGGAAGATGATGGCCCAGATGCTTATACCCATAAGATTTTCGAATCGACGATGGCTTGTCTGGACGTAGCTAAAAACAGTCTAGATGCGATGCAAGTGAACCGTGCGGTTGACTTGTTAACTCAAGCAAAACGAATTTCGTTTTTTGGCTTGGGTGCCTCTTCTGCCGTCGCGAAAGATGCTCAAAACAAGTTTATTCGTTTCAATATCCCCATTACGTGTTTTGAAGATATCGTGATGCAACGAATGAGCTGCATTAACTGCAGTGACAACGACGTCATCGTACTTATCTCTCATACTGGCCGTACAAAGAGCCAAGTTGAGATCGCGAATCTAGCTCGTGAAAACGGTGCAACCGTTATTGCTATCACAGCAAAAGATTCTCCTTTAGACAAAGCAAGCTCGCTTTCGATTTGTCTGGATGTTCCAGAAGACACTGACGTTTATATGCCAATGGCAAGCCGTGTTGTCCAAATGACGGTTATTGATGTGTTAGCGACAGGCTTTACGCTTCGTCGTGGCTCTGGTTTCAGAGAGAACCTAAAACGCGTTAAAGAGTCACTGCGTGATTCACGTTACGAGAAATACTCTCAGTTCTAAACGGCTAAGACAGGAACTGAACACAAGTTGAACTAAATAACGGAGCCTAGTGCTCCGTTTTTATTGGTTTTAATAGCGCTTACACGAGATGAATCAACTTTATACAATTAGGTAGTCGAACTGTAACCCTTCACAGTCACAAGCGCTCTAATGTAAACCAGTAACCAATAGCACTTTGCAGCCATATTGATTAAACAGAGACAATGCTGATCCATCTCCAAAAATAACCTTTGATGATGGAGCATCATTCATGGAAAACAACCACCATCTTTTTTATGAACATTATTTGCTCTGATAGACAAAACCTATTGTATTAAGAGGCAATTCCATCTTTATTTCCCTAATGCATTAAGGCATAGTTGGATTCAAGAATTTTGAGTCATATTCATTTAAGAATAGTTGACGTATTTTAGGTTAACGAGCCTCATCCCGTATTTAGGAGAAATGAAATGTTTGTAGTTATTTTTGGTCGCCCTGCTTGCCCATTTTGTGTCCGCGCAAAAGAGCATGCTGAAACTCTTAAAGCTAAGCGTGATGACTTCAACTATCGTTATGTTGATATTCATGCTGAAGGCATCAGCAAAGCAGACCTAGAAAAAACAGTAGGTAAGCCAGTAGACACAGTGCCACAAATCTTCATCGATCAAGACCACATTGGTGGTTGCACAGAATTTGAAGCATACGCAAAAGAAAACCTAGGTCTTTTCGATTAAGACTCTGTTTAGTTATAACTAGTTTTCTAGCATATTTCTCAGCCCGCAATTGTTTGCGGGCTGTTTTATTTCTGACCCAAGCTAAGTAGAAGTAAATTTAAAGTAAAAAGGCAAAATACCGCTTATAATTTATTTATATTTAGATACAATTCACCTCTGTAACTTACCCCTGTGTTCCACGCCAATTATTGAGCGACCACTGTGAATATCGACGTTGTTTTTTTGCTAGAACAAAACCCTATCCTTCTCATCTTTGTTGTTTTGTCGATTGGCCTTGCCATTGGCAAAATTCGGTTTGGTAGCCTCCAACTTGGCAACTCTATAGGTGTGCTTATAACTTCCCTGATCATGGGGCACCTTGGTTTTTCCTTTAACGCAGACGCTCTCACCATAGGTTTTATGCTCTTTATCTATTGTGTAGGTATTGAAGCAGGACCAAACTTCTTCGGTATATTCTTCAGAGACGGTAAACATTATCTCATTCTAAGCCTCGTGGTGCTTTCTACCGCGATCGCCTTAACCTACTTCAGCAGCCACTACCTTGGTCTTGGGTTTGGTTTATCTGCAGGTATGATGGCGGGAGCCTTGACTGCAACACCAATCTTAGTAGGAGCTCAAGACGCTCTGAATTCCGGGCTTGCAGAAATACCAAGGAACATGGATTTAGGCCTGATCATTGAAAACCTTTCTGTCGGTTACGCAATGGCTTACTTGGTTGGCTTGATCAGTATGATTATGTTCGCCCGTTTAATTCCAAAGCTTCAGAAAGTAAACCTGCACGATTCAGCAGAGCAAATAGCTCAAGAGCGTGGCCTGGGTTCTTCAGGGCAACGTAAGGTTTACCTTCCAATTATTCGTGCTTACCGTGTGGGACCAGAACTTGTTTCGTGGACAGGCGGTAAGAACCTGCGTGAGCTGGGTATCTATCGTCAAACTGGCTGTTACATCGAGCGTATTCGCCGTAATGGTATTCTTGCCCACCCTGATGGTGATGCCATTCTGCAAGAAGGTGATGAAATTGCTTTGGTTGGTTTCCCAGACAGCCACGCGCGTCTTGACCCGAGCTTTCGTAACGGTAAAGAAGTTTTCGACCGTAACCTTCTTGATCTTCGTATCGTAGAAGAAGAGATCGTCGTTAAGAGTGACAGTATCGCGGGTAAACGACTGTCGGACCTCAATTTGTCTGAGTATGGCTGTTTCTTAAACCGAGTAGTGAGAGCTCAGATTGAGATGCCAATGGACTTAAACATAGTGCTTTCCAAGGGTGATGTATTACAAGTCAGTGGTGAGAAAAGTCGAGTCCATGGCTTAGCGGAGCAAATCGGCTTCATCTCAATCCATAGCCAAATGGCAGACTTGATGGCTTTCTGTAGCTTCTTCATTCTGGGTATTTTATTCGGCTTAATCACAATGACATTCGGTCAGGTTTCATTTGGGTTAGGTAATGCTGTAGGCCTCCTTCTATCCGGTATCATGCTTGGCTTTTTAAGAGCTAACCACCCTACTTTTGGTTACGTTCCTCAAGGGGCGTTAAACATGGTCAAAGATCTTGGCTTGATGTTCTTTATGGTTGGTATTGGCTTAAGTGCTGGTGGAAAGATGTTTGAGCACATAACTCAAGTAGGCCCTCAGGTGATCGGTATCGCACTCATAGTGAGTGTACTGCCAGTTTTCTTCGCTTACTTAGTTGGCGCTTACGTCTTGAAGATGAACCGTGCTCTGCTATTTGGAGCCATCATTGGTGCACGAACCTGCGCTCCGGCTATGGACATCGTAAATGGCCACGCTCGTTCAACCATTCCAGCACTAGGTTACGCAGGGACTTACGCGATAGCGAATATTTTGATGACCCTAGCAGGTACTTTCATCATCATCATTAGCTAGCGCCTACTGCTTTAAAAACAGCCCAGCTTAGATATTTCAAATGCACTAATTCATATTTGGATTAGTGCATTTTTTATGACTAGTTTCTCTCACTTGATCTTAGAGCTCTTCGCAACTCGAATTCCCCATCTGATCTTTACCTCTTTACTCAAACAACAGACAAAAAAATAGGCGCTCAATGAGCGCCTATTTCATTTGAATCGATTGTTGGAATTAGATGTCAGCTACATCAAATTCAACCGCTGGGTTGACGTCAGCTTCGTAATCAACACCTTCAACACCGAAACCAAATAGCTTCAAGAACTCTTCTTTGTACTCTACGTAGTCAGTCAGCTCTTTTAGGTTTTCAGTTGTGATTTGAGGCCATAGGTTACGACAATGCTCTTGAATGTCGTCACGAAGTTCTAGGTCATCTA
The DNA here is from genome assembly GCF_024347655.1 of Vibrio toranzoniae. NCBI lineage: Bacteria > Pseudomonadati > Pseudomonadota > Gammaproteobacteria > Vibrionales > Vibrionaceae > Vibrio > Vibrio toranzoniae. The sequence goes on from NZ_AP025514.1 coordinate 1,877,458, forward strand.
AACGTAGACGGTTCACTTCATCCACTTCTGGCGCGCTGCCGTCTTCTTTGTATAGACGCTGGCTGAACATACGGAAGATCTGTTCCATACAACCTTCGTGAATACCTTCTTCACGCATCTTCTTGAACACCATAGCGATGTAAAGAGGCATAACAGGGATTGCAGAACTTGCTTGAGTCACAACAGACTTAAGAACAGCAACGTTAGCAGTACCGCCAGTTTGGCCTAGTTTTTCGTTTAGCGCTGACGCTGCACGATCTAGATCCATCTTAGCTTTACCTAGCGCGCCATCCCAGTAGATTGGCCACGTTAGTTCAGTACCGATGTAGCTGTAAGCAACAGTCTTACAACCGTCAGCTAGAACACCCGCTTCAGAAAGTGCGTTGATCCAAAGTTCCCAATCTTCACCGCCCATTACAGTAACAGTGTCTTTGATCTCTTCTTCAGTAGCAGGCTCAACGCTTGCTTCGATGATCGCATCTTTGTTTGTATCTACAGCTGTAGATGTGTACGTTTCGCCGATAGGCTTAAGAGCTGAACGAATTACTTCGCCAGTCTCTGGCATTTTACGCACTGGAGACGCCAGTGAGTACACAACCATATCGATCTGACCTAGATCTTCTTTGATCAGGTCAATTGTTTTCTGTTTTGCTTCGTTAGAGAAAGCATCGCCGTTAAGGCTTTTTGAATACAGGCCTTCTTCTTTAGCTAGCTTGTCGAACGCTGCTGAGTTGTAAAAACCAGCTGTGCCAGGTTTTTTCTCAGTACCGGCTTTCTCGAAGAAAACACCGATAGTTGAAGCGCCGCCACCAAATGCAGCCGCAATACGTGAAGACAAGCCGTAGCCACTTGAAGAGCCAACAACGAGTACACGTTTAGGTGCGTTTGCGATTGGGCCTTGAGCTTTTGTGTAAGCTATTTGTTCTTTTACATTAGCTTCACAACCGACTGGATGTGTTGTAGTACAGATGAATCCGCGAATTCGAGGTTTGATGATCATATTCAACTTCCTTAAAAAATCAGGTTAAGGATAAGAGTTTCGTGCGCAAATGGCATCTAATTTCTGTAAAAATGTGGTGAAAATGCAAGTGGTTGGATCACTCAGCTCATATTTGCTGACTAAGTCACCATTTGTTAACGCGTCTACTGAGACTTCTACGACAAAAACAAAAAAGGCACCTTATTAGGTGCCTTTTATCATTTCTTTATCTAAGCAACGCTATTTAGCTTAGGTTTTAACTCTTTTCGCGTCAAAGTTTCACTAAAGTCATGACTGAAGTGGTCAACTTGAATTGCTGTATAACGTAGTTTATCAGCAGCAACAATTTGGTCGACTTCTTCTTGAGTAAGTACACCTGCTGCAAGTGCTTGAGCCAGTTTGTCTGCCAGCAAGCCTTTACGAGCCACTTTGCCCTCTTTCACTGCTTTGAAGATCTTACGCTCTAGAGGCTTAATGCTGTACATCGCATTGAAAGCATTCTCCATAAGGCCAACACTATCATCCTCTTCCTTGCCGATGTAGCAAAGGTGAGTTAGACGTTCACGGTGTGCACCCGGAGTCATCAAGCTTTCAGCCAGTTGTACCGTTAGGTTATCATTTGGTTTTTCAAAGTGGTTGCCCACAGGGAAAACGAGACCTTTCAGCACTTTCCCAACCATCTTGTTCGGGAAGTTTCTGTACGCTTCTTGTAGAGATTTAGCCGCGTTGTGGAAACAGTGTTGAACCGCGTAATGTACGTAGTCTAGGTCAGCTTGTTGACGACCTTCGTCTTCATACTTCTTAAGCGCAGCAGACGCCATGTATAAGTAACTTAGACCATCACCCAAACGTGCAGAGATAAGCTCTTTACGTTTCAGTTCACCACCTAGTGTCAGCATTGCGAAATCCGCACTTACAGCAAGCGCACGGCTTAAACGAGTCAGATCTTGGTAGTAAGGCTTCGTTGGGCCACTCATGTCGGCTTTAATGAACTTAGAGCCCGTTAATGCCGCACCAAAAGCACCGAACGTGTTTTTAGTTGCGTGTGAGATGTGCTTGAACAACAATTTATCGAAATCCTTCGCACCTTGCTTCTCATCAGGGTTCGCTGCTGCTTCCATTTCGCTCAATACGTATGGGTGACAACGTGTCGCACCTTGGCCGAAGATCATCAGGTTACGAGTTAGGATGTTCGCACCTTCTACTGTGATAGCAACTGGAATACCTAGGTAAGGCGCAGCCAAGTAGTTCATTGGTCCATCTTGAATTGCACGACCTGAGTGAATATCCATTGAATCATTCAGAATCGTACGCGCCATCTCTGTCATGTGGTATTTAGCGATAGCCGTTACGATACCCGGCTTCTCTTTCATATCGAGTGAAGTAGTTGTCAGCGTACGAGTTGCTTCTAGTAGATACGTTAAACCACCAATACGGCCTAGGCTCTCAGCAACACCTTCGAACTTACCAATCGACATGCCGAACTGCTTACGAACATAAGCGTATGCGCCGGTCGTTTTCGCTGTTAGGTGGCCCATCGCCGTACCAAGTGCGGGTAATGAAATACCACGACCTGCAGACAAACATTCCACCAGCATACGCCAGCCTTTACCTGCGTAATCTGCGCCACCGATTAGCCATTCCATTGGGATGAATACATCGTGACCGCGTGTTGGACCATTCATAAACGCAAGGCCAAGTGGATCATGACGCTCGCCAATCACAACGCCTTCATGCTCTGCCGGGATTAGCGCACAAGTGATACCGATGTCTTCCTTGTCGCCAAGCAGCTTCTCTGGATCGTGCAGTTTGAAAGCCAGACCAAGTACCGTCGCCACTGGTGCTAGCGTAATGTATCGCTTATTCCAGCTAAGCTTGATGCCTAGTGTCTCTTTGCCTTCGTGCATTCCCATACATACCGTACCGACATCAGGGATACCACCCGCATCAGAACCTGCTTCAGGGCCGGTTAATGCGAAACATGGAATATCTGTACCGTCAGCAAGACGCGGTAGCCAGTAGTCTTTCTGATCTTGAGTACCATAGTGAGACAACAGCTCACCAGGACCAAGAGAGTTTGGAACCATGACCGAAACCGCAGTACTGATACTGCGAGTCGCAATCTTAGTTACGATAGTCGAGTTGGCGTGTGCTGAAAATTCACGACCGCCGTACTCTTTCGCAATAATTAACGAGAAGAAACGCTCTTTGCGTAAGAAGTTCCACACCTCCTCAGGAAGGTCTCGATCTTCTTTTACGATTTGGTGGTCATCGAGCATAGCAAGCAACGTTTCAAGTTCATTATCCATGAACGATTGCTCTTCTGCTGTCAGCTGAGGTTTTGGATATTGGTGCAGCTTAGTGAAATCTGGTTTACCAGAAAACAGCTCTCCGTCCCACCAAACACTACCCGCTTCCATCGCTTCTTTCTCGGTGCTAGATAATGGTGGTAGTACTTTTTTAAAGAGTTTAAAAGCTGGGTCACTTACCCATTTTTGTCTTAGAGAGCTCATAGTTCAGATCCTTTTGTTCACTATTTTGGTTGTGAATGTTTCGCTTTTTATTGTTTTATTCTTCTGCTGACATGCCAGCGGCCAAGTATGGAATAAGAATATCGACCACTGCTTTGGCATCTATTCGCTTACCGTAATCATTCTCTGCAATTTCAACGAGAGCCTGACTGGAAGCCATGGTGAAAACACAAGTCCCTAGGGTGAAGTGCAATCGCCAAAATAACTGTTCTTGAGTGAGGCTCGGGTTAGCTTTCATTACTGAGCTGGTAAACAGAGTCAGTACTTCACTGTAGCGAGTTGTAATGAACCAACGCAAGTGCCCTTGCACATCCGTATAGCCTCTGCCGATCAGTAACATAAATCGACTTGTGCCATTAGGCCTAACATCATTAAGGGCTCTTAGTGGTTGCCTTAAAGACTCAAACACATCATTCATAGAATACGTTTCGTCCAAGTTTAAGTTCACCAAAGCGTCTTGCAGTGCTGGCATAAATGCCTCTAAATAACGATTGAGAACTGCACGAACCAGAGTTTTCTTATCGCCAAAGTGGTAATTGACCGAAGCTAAATTGACATTGGCTTTACCTGTAATAGTGCGTAAAGAGGTGTCATTGAAACCGTGCTCAGCAAATAAGCCTTCAGCTACATCTAAGATTTTGTCTTTGGTTGTACTTCTTGGTGCCATTTCAATCACTCGTATTAAACAACTGTTTGAAATATACGCCCAGTACATTTATTTAACAAGCAAGCAACATCACATTTTCACAAATTGGTCGTACCAGTTGATAGGATTCAACACTAACCAATTGAATAAACGTGTGTTTACAAAAAAAGAAAAAATTAATGAATTTTCGTGGAACTGAAATCGAATTGGAAGGTCATAATTATATAGAAAACAGAGTATTTAGAAGTTTAACAGGCCGTCAAACTTGCTTCTCCCTGGTTTCTTAATTACTGCATTTTCCTTATTAACTCCTATACTTGTATCCGCCCAAACCACGTTGGTTTGGGCTTTTTTTGCCTATAATTCAGGCGATTTTTGTTCGGCTACTCCTGATCGCAAAAGGCCCCCGAAACCGAGGGCTTTCATTACGTCAAGCCATAGAACATTCCACGTGCCTATTAGGCTGCATCGTTTTTGATAAGTTCACTTAGCGCAGAAAGGCTATCAAAGTTGTTATCAACAACATAGTCGCTTAATTGATCCTTTACAGATTCTAAAACGATAGTTTGGTCGCCACTATCATGCTCAATGCTCATAACCAAGTTATCACCTTGTAGAGCGACATCTATTTCCGGAATCAGCTCATGAATAGAGTCATTGCCTGTAGCATCTAAAATATCACGAAGCTCAAGCAAGTCTTCACCGACACTGAACTCTTTGACCACATCGACGCTGTTGTCGAGAGCTGAGTCTAACCACTCGAAAACATTTTCTTCATCATTTCCAATCAAGATATCGTTACCCAAGTTAGCAGCAAAATCTGACGATTCAGGATCGCTAATCACTTGGTGAGGGGCCGCACCTTCGACATTGAGCGTTACAGTCTCAACGCTACTTACCTCACCTGTCGAATCAATGACTTGATAGTCAAAGCTATCTTTTGTGACTTCTAAATCACCACCAATGTATCTAAGCTCCCAGCTTCCTTTAGGATTTGAGAACTCGACTTTCTCTATTGTCTGATTAGGAGACGAGTGCGTGAACTCGTAGAACAAGCGATCAACACCAAGCTCCCCGGGTTCTTTCTCATACTCTACCGTTTCATAGCCCCCTTCAACAAAGTGGAAAGTGGCTCTCACAATGTTAGGATTGTCTTCCTCGAATACAGGGCCTAATCCATCCAGACCAAATCGAACTTGAGAAATCGGGTTTTCTGAAAAATCTAAGGTAAGAATCTCACCTTTATTAACACCACGACCATCACTATCTCCAATCCCATACCCTACATGGCTCTCTTCTGCGTTGTATTGTTTTAGCGGTTTGTCATCAGGGTTATGAATCTCAACAAAGATGGAGTTGCCATTAGTAAGTTCGACTTCTCGCCTCATGCCACCAGAACCTACCACTTCTCCTCCCCAGTTATAAAAACCATCTTCAGACACAGGAGTATCCGCGGTTGGTTCATCTTTTATACCCAGTAGGAAGTCAGCTCCTGCCCCCGCTACATAACTGATACCGGTATGATCAAATTGAGTGACACCGACATCGCTTTCCACCACCTCACGAGTGACACCATTACTACTTGTATAGAGAAGCGTTCCTGTTATAGGAAGATCTTTAACTATGATGTGTAGATCAATACCATTGTAATCATCCTCAACATCAGAAATTCGATCTTGATAAGCTATCGCTGAATTGAAGGTAATGTTCGTCTCGACACCACAATAATCAATAACATCTTCATTATTGTCATAACCACCTACCGACGTGTCTACAACTCCTCCATCCACTTTATCCTCACAGACCTGACCGCTTCCAGGTGTATCAATACTGAAGCTTGTCGCCTCAGGTGCATCATTAGTACCGTTGATAGTGATTTCTATAACGTGCTCAATACCATCAGTTGAAGTGACAGTGAACAGCTCTGTAATTGTTTCTCCTGTGTTGAGGAATTGAACTAAATCATTTTTAACGGAATACGTCCAATCACCACAGGCTGTAATGGTCAAAGTACCGAGCGCACTACCACTTGTAGAGCCAACAGGTTTAAATTCACCGGTTGGATTAAAAACAGGATTATCATTAGTGTCTGGGTCACTAATAGTCAGCGACCCCGTCGTTTCAAGAACGTTCAGCTCTTCATCCACCACACCCACGTCTTCAGTGACGCTGCCCATGTCACTGTTTCCTTCTCCTACAGTGATTTCGGATGGATCTTCAGCTCCGTTAATAGTGATCGTCACTTCGCTTGTCGTGCCGTCGTCAGCTGTCACCGTGTATACTTCAGTGACAAACTCATCATCGTCTAGGTGTTGCACGTCATCATTATTAACAGCATAGGTCCAGCTGCCGTCAGGTTCGATGGATAACGCACCGAATTGCGATACATTAGTCGAGCCCTCAAGCTTAAATTCACCATCAGGTAAAAAGGTAGGAGAGTCACTGTCTACATCGGTAATCGTAACCTGACCAGACGTCACCAGTTGGTTGGTAATTTCATCAACATTAATGTCCTCGGTAACACTGCCCAACCCACCAGTCGCAACAGCAGCATCATCGGTACCAATAATGGTAACAGTAATAATTTGTTCACCTCCATCAGAGGTTTGTACTGTGGTCGTATCTTGTATCTGTGCCCCATTTCCAAGCGCATTGAATGGACTGTCAGCAACGAATACCCAAGTACCGTCCTCGTTAACGGTAAAAGTACCGAACCCGCTGTCACCTGTAACCTCTTTTTCGGCGAAAGATACACCCGGTTGGTTAAGCGTTAGTGACCCACCAGTTTCTATAGGTTCATCTTGTTCAAACTCAATCGCATTGGTATCTCCCGATATTAGAGCCAACGCAATAATGTCAAACAACGCGAGACTTTGGGTCTCTGATAACCCTTGAGACTCAAAACCTTCTGTTTCAAAGTTAGTTTGAGCGAGAATCTCGGTACCAGTTCGTTCTATTCTTCCGCTGTTGGTTAAACTCGAACCTTGCTCACCGGCTGCGGTATCAAACTCATCTCCTAACTCAGTTGGGTCAAACCCCTCTCCAATCGCACGTTGAACCTGTGCAATTGCGTCATCAATATCTAAATCGTTCTGTTGTTCTTGAGCATCAAAAAATCGAGCTGAAACACTTGGCACACTTGTATCGTCAGTACCTAGGCTTATGACAACATCACTCGAAGCTGGTTGTTCACCCGGAGCCAATCGACGTAATTTTCCTTGTGCGTCAAGCACAACACTTACGTTGGCAAGGCCTAGAATATTTAGGTTGATATTTCCCATATCTAAATTCCTACTTCTACCCAGAACATACCAAACGCGGGTCCAACCCACTTTTCATTATGGCTGTCTCGTACTGTAAATTTAGTACCTCCACTATTGATAATCCACTCATTAGCAAAACAAAGTTCGCAAGTTTTAAATTAATCAATAACCATAGCGACTTACATTCAAAAATAAATCAGCAAACTTCGCATTTTTTTTCACATGTCCTAAGCTTCGTTTATACAGCCTGTCTCTCAACGAAGCAGAAAATACTGCTCCGAGAATGGTCAAAACATATAAAAGTAGAAGGAGAGCTACTTTGAAATTGTTTAAACTATCCATCATGTGTTGCTTAGTTGCTACAACACCGCTTGCCGCTCAAACTCTAGAACAGTCTGTTGCGATCACCTTGGCAACGAATCCAGAGATAAAAAGTATATTCAATGAGTATGTGAGCGTAAAAAAACAAAATGACGCCTCTGGTGGCGCTTATAAGCCTAGTATCGACTTAGATGCAGGTATCGGTTACGAAGGTATAAACCCAGCACCAAATAACGGACCTGATACGGATCTAACCAGAAAGGAAGCAACGATATCCCTCACTCAATTATTATGGGATGGTTCCGCGACTCTATACGACATTGATCGCACCGCCGCTGAAGCCGAATCGGTTCGCTTACAATTGCTCGCAGACGCCGAAGACAAAGCACTTGAGGTGACCCAAATCTATCTAGATGCAGTGAAAGCGACTGAGGTATTAGCCCTATCGGAAAGTAACCTAGCCATACACAAAAAAATCTATCAAGACATCAAAAAACGAGCTAATTCTGGTATAGGCTCAACGGCAGACGTTTCCCAAGTAGAAGCTAGGATCGCAAAAGCTCACGGTAATTTATTGGCTGCGCAAAATAATTTGATTGATACCCATACCCAATTTAGACGAATTGTGGGTCAAGAACCGCTAGGCTTAGTTTACCCGAGAGCTGATATCTCTATGCTCCCTTTGTCATTAACAGACGCCATCGTTGATGCTTTGGATAAGCACCCAGTCATCAAAGTCGCTTCTGCAGATGTTGATTCAGCATACTTCCAATACAAGCAGTCGAAGGGAGTGAATTACCCCACTTTCTCTATTGAAGCATCTCAATCATGGCGTGATGACGCTGGAGGGGATGAAGGTTCGAGCCAAGAAACACTGGCAATGTTAAGAATGCGATACAACCTCTATAATGGTGGTACTGACAGTGCGAACTCTGAATCGGCGGCTTACCAACTGAACAAAGCCAAAGATCTAAGAGACCGTGCTTATCGACAAGTAGAGGAAGGCCTTCGCCTATCTTGGAGTGCATTGGACCTGACGTTGCAACAAAAAAACTTCTTATCTGACCATGTAGATTCAGCTTCAGAAACCGTTATCGCTTATGAGAAACAGTACCGAATAGGTAAACGTACGCTCCTTGATCTGCTTAACACCGAGAACGAATTATTTGAAGCCCGTAAAGATTACTTAGATGCCCATTACTCTGAACAGTACGCTAAATATCGTGTAATGAACGCTACCGGTTCTCTATTGAATGCTCTACTGGTCGATATACCAGACGAGTGGACAACGGCCGTGGAGTATTAATGATGAAGATACCTTACTTATTACTTTCCGCATTAACATTAACGTTATGCGCATGCTCTAACCAAAATGAAGAGACCTACATAGAAACGCCGGAAGCAGAACAGATTTCCGACCTGCAAGACGATGATAACGATGGCGTAGTTAATGCTCGAGACACTTGCCCTGGCACACCTGAAACGTCACTCGTTGATAATGAAGGTTGTGGAGAGACAGTTCGCTCTCAAGATGTCAGACAGTTGAGAATCCTGTTTGCCAATGATTCGTTTGAAGTTAACCCGGTCTTCTCTGATCAAATCACGACCATGGCTGAATTCTTAGAAACCTATCAAAGTGCGTCTATTGAGATTCAAGGTTACGCCAGCAAAGTGGGGGCTAGTGAATACAACTTAGAGTTATCGAAAAAACGCGCTCACCAAGTTGAAGATGAATTGCTATCAAATGGTGTCGACCCGAGTCGAGTGAGAGTTGTTGGTTACGGTGAAGAGCGTTTAGAAAAAGACGGTGATGACCCTATGTCTCACGCACTAAATCGAAAAGTAACGGCGACGGTAGTGGGGCTAAGTGAACAAATCGTCGAGGAGTGGACAATATTTACCACGCTAGAAAAGTAGCGAGACACTCTAGCCTCTAAATATTGTGGACTTGATTTTAAGACCAACAGCACCAAGCCAAAAATGCCTGACACAACTAAATGCTAGAGAACCTAAAGAATAAGATAAAAAGCCGTGATAGGGTTACCCTACACGGCTTTTTTGTTTGTTGTCACATGAATCATCGTGAGACTCGGTTCTTGTTACTCGGTGAACCGATTACCGATTAAATTCCCACTTGCTGTTGGTTTGTTTTCGGTAGAGAAAAACGCAGTAAGATATAACCCAAAATCGCGGCAGTCGTTGACCCCATCAAGATACCGAGTCGAGCAAACGTATCAAACTCCGCGTTCGTTGGACCAAATGCCAGTGAAGAGATAAAGATTGACATTGTAAAACCAATACCGCACAACACAGATACTGCGAAGATATTCGTAAAGTTCACACCTTCAGGAAGCTTAGCGATACCAAGTTTCACCGCGCCCCAGCTAAATGCAAAGATGCCAAGAGGCTTACCAATCAATAGACCCATAGCGATACCTAGAGGCAACATACTTGTTAGGCTTGAGATTGAGATGCCTTCCAAAGAAATACCTGCATTTGCAAATGCAAAAATTGGCAATATCGCGAAAGCTACATATGGGTGCAATGCATGCTCTAAATGTTTCAGTGGAGAATGCTCCCCTTTGTTACCTTTCAGCGGGATCGCAAAACCAATGACTACACCTGCCAATGTTGCGTGAACCCCAGACTTCAGTACTGCGAACCAAAGAATTGCCCCAACAATTAAATACACACTCAGCTTAGTTACATGCTTGTTGTTTAACATGAACAGCACGCCAGTTGCGATAAAACCAATAGTTAGTGCAAGTGTTGATAGGTCGCTTGAATAAAACAGTGCAATAATGACAACAACACCCAAGTCATCAATTATTGCCAACGCAAGCAAGAATACCTTCAAGCTTACCGGCACACGGTTGCCTAGTAGAGCCATGATACCCAATGCGAATGCGATATCAGTTGCTGCTGGGATAGCCCAACCCTGTAATGCTTCTGGGTTACCAGAATTGAATAACACGTAGATAAGTGCAGGAGCTAGCATACCACCCACCGCTGCGATGGCTGGGAAGATTGCTGTTTCTTTAGACTTTAATGCGCCTTCTAAAAGTTCGCGCTTCACTTCTAAACCGATGAGAAGGAAAAACACAGCCATTAAGCCATCGTTAATCCAGTGAGACACAGACATACCAAGAACGTAACTGTGAAGTACACCTTGGTACATGTCGTTCAGTGGTGAGTTTGCTACAAACATTGCGATCGCCGCAGCGATGACTAGTATGATGCCGCCAGCAGATTCCATTTTAAAGAAGTCACGAATGACGTCGGTCATGATTTCGCCCTTATATTTATTATTTAAATAAACGAATAACAAAGAATAGCTATGAGTTTATATCCAAGCTTTAACGATAGATAATCACTTCTTCGGATGTTTAACTTCGGTTTTTCCTACAAATACTAAACAATACGTCGTATATTCCATAATGTTATTATTCCCCATTAAATAAGTATAGATGAGATAAACGAAGCTGTATTCACAATTTTTTACGCCGGACGGAAATCATTAACATAAAAAAAGGCTATCAAATGATAGCCTTAGGTGTTTTCTAGTAGCCGGTTAACTGCATAAAGCCTTTCGCTTCATGGCTGCCACTCGCCATTATTGGTCCTTCCCAATAAGGTATAACAAAAGGTAACCACATATCTCTGCGTTGGATACGTGTCGTAAGGTTGATATCGTACTGTGGCACGTTGATTATCCACTGTAATGGCATTCTTCTGCCATTCAATAACGTCGTGTTCTGCAGAGGCTTAATAGAAATATCAGAATCCGTTAATTGGTAGACTTTACCTGAACGTGTGGCTAATGTTCCAAATACATAAGGTAACTGTTGGTTATGGCGATAGCGGCTAATACTCAGTGCTGTACCATCATCAAGGTTGAAAACAAACCAGTCCCAGCCTTGCTGCCCGACGCCGAGCAAGCCACTGCCCCACTCTTTGTGTACCCATGCCGTACCTTTAACTTCCTTGGTAACACCATCTAGGTTCAACACACCATTCAATGATAAAAAGGGGGCACTAAAGTTGTAAGACGCAACAGGCAGTAAGTCGTGTTTTTTCTGATACCCATGCTCATCATTGAGCACATAGGGCCCTTTTGCCACGGTATCCAGTTCAAGACCAAATGTATCCGTTTTGACTTGAAGACGACCAGGGAATGGTGTGTTAACCAGTGAACGCCAGTTCCAGTTATCAATCCAGATTCTAAACGGACGATTGGTCATTCCAGCTTGGCCAATACCACCACGCGCCAAACGCTGCTCTTTCCAGACTTTAGATTCAGAAGAGATCACTACATTTGAAATATAGATCTGTGGGCTTTGCCATCCCGGAGTCTCGCGTTCATCTGTTGCTATACGAAAGAAACTCCATTGAACCGAGTACTTTTTACCATCTTCCCCTATCAACGATGCAAAGTAGTGCCACCATTCGTGTTGAAAATCTGGATGAAATGAGAAATCTCGCGGTAAAGAAACGTCTCTATCTGGCAGCACTGGCTCAAATACATTGAAGTGCTCACTAACCAGCACCGAATTGACTTCATTGACTCCCTTTTCACCGGCATCAACAAAATATGAGTAATAGGCCCAAATACCGACAAGAGCACCGAAAAAACTGACTAATAAAAGAGAAGAGACAACTCGATGTCTTAGTTTAGTGGTGTGATTCCGTTGAGACATATTAAAGCGCATCCCTAAGTGATTTCATCGGCGTGTTCCGAATCATTCTCATAACAGGTAAAGCTCCAGCAAGCATTAATGCTGTCATTGCCCACGCAAATGTCACCAAATAATCCCATGGAATCACTTGCAACTCGAGTGACCAACCAAAAGATTGCTTAATAACAATATCAACAATCAAACTTGCTAAAGCCAAACCAAGCGGAACGGCTATCAAAGAGGAAATGAGTCCAAATACAAACAATTGTAAACTACCAGTTAAAATCAGTTCTTTTGCAGATACACCTAAACACCGTTGCAAAGAAATGTGCCTTTGACGCGACACCTCCCCTGCGACAGTAGCAAAGAAGATCCCGAAAACCGCAATAACTAAAGTAATGTTACCTAATGTGTCGGCAATCGCGAACGTTCTATCAAACACTCGCATGGCTTGGCTGTGGATATTGTTATTGTCGAAAATACGTTCTGAGCCTAATCGAAATATACTCTCTAATCGGCTGCGTAAACCTACAGAATTCACATCATCTTCTAATATAACGCCAAGCCCTACATTGCCTCTGCCTGCAAATCCATACAACCAGTTTCGATGTGACATCATTACCTGATGATAAGGATTGCCATAATCGTAATACACACCAACAACCTGCCAACCGGAACCTAGGCTGTCATAAAGGTCAATGTAGTCCCCAGGACGAATGCCCAACTTTAAAGACATCGACTCGCTGATCAACACGCCTCTAGAATGGTGTAAATGGTACCAATAATTTGGTATACCTAACTTAATCGTCAGTGCTTCCAGTTCACCCTCAGAGGAGCCAGTACTCACCATTTGAATGCTACCGACAGGTGAAGCGAGATCTTTCTCCCAGCGCCACCACACAGACTCTACTTCAGGTTGTTCTGACAACCAACTACTCATACGAGCTGCTGCATTGTTGGTTGGGTAGATATATAGATCCGCCGCCAAACGTTGTGTTAACCATTTGTCGGTGGTGTCCCTAAAGCTTCCAACCATGGTCTCAACACCAATATTTGCCGTTAATGCCAACATAAAAGCCATGGTCGCAACACCACGATAGCTCATGCTTGAGGCAGCATCAGCGAAGAACCAACGAGCACGAACCCAACGTAAAGAATAAGAGAGGCTATTGAATAGCTTCCACATCAAGAAAGGTGTAAACAGAGCCACACTAATCAGCATCAGAGCGATAATAGCAAAACCCGACTCTTGGGTCTGGGGAGCTTGATACACAGCAACAGCCGCCACACAAAAACCACAACCAATCAAGGCCTGCCAAGTAAACTCAGTACCAGCAAAACGCATCAATGAAAGCCGAGAGGTCAAACGAATAGGTTGAGACTTAAGTAAACGAACCAACGGCCAAGCGCAAGCTAAGAATGCACCAAGCAATGCCATTAATAAGCTATAACCACTCCAACGCCAACTCCAGCTTAATGTTAAACCAACATTAGCATCATAAAGGTCGCCCAAACTTGAAGAAACAGCGGGTAACAATTGGTTAGCGAGCATCACGCCAAATATATTGCCGCATATCCAGCTCAGTAGAACCAAAAGCAACAACTCTAAACAAAGTGCTTTTGTTAACTGCCACCCTGAAACACCGGTTTGTCTTAAAATACCGACTAACGGTTGACGCTGAATAAAAGAGAGCGACATCGCTTGGTAGAAAATAAATAAACCGACCACAAAAGACAGCATACCCATCGCGGTCAGGTTCATGTGAAAAGCACTGGTCAGAGACTCAAGCTCCGCCTTCGAACTACGAGAAATAGTCAATCCATTTGGTAATATATCTTTGAGTCGTTCAAACTTCTCCGTTGGCATGTCTGAGCACGCAATCACCGAAAGCCCAGAACTGCGTTTGAGCATTCTAAGCAAAGAAATATCCGCTATGAGACGAGTACCGTTGATCAGGTTATTTTGGTCAACGACGATTGGCCCTAACTCAGAGCCATCTATGAGATGGATATAATTCCCATTCGTCCACCCCATATACTCAGCAAGATCATTACTAACAAGAATTGGGTATGGTGGCTTCATTAGGTTTAAAGTCGTGAGGTCTTTTAAGGCAGTACCAGGCTGAAGTTGGAGCATAGACACGGGGTCTAAACCAGTCAGCATAAAGTTCGCCCCGTTTTCATCAGTGATACGATGATAGTCAAAAGGAGAGCACTGCTGAAATCCATCACGGCGAAGCTGAATATAAAAACCTTGTGGAATTTTATTGGCGTTGTGTTTTGGTCGAATACGGTAAGGAAGAGGATTTGAAAACAGTCGCTCGCCATGGGTATAGCTTTGTTTGGCATGTTGGTTGATTGCTGTAACACCAACCAGTAGTGAGACGCCAAGGGTTAAACCAAGCCATACCAAGATAATCTGAAGAGGGTAACGTCGATAGTGACCAAGTAGCGCTTTAACTACGGGCCATAACATGCAATTGCCCTCCTTGCAGACGGATTCGACCATCCATGTGTAACGCCACTTTTTCACTGTGAGTGACAAGCAACAGTGTACATTCTAATTGACGAGTCAACGAAGTCAGTAAACGCATCACCGCTTCTGCATTTCTCTCATCCAAACTACCCGTTGGCTCGTCAGCCAATAAGATTTTGGGTTCCATATACAAAGCTCGAGCAATCGCTGCACGCTGTTGTTGACCACCAGACGCCTCTTCTGGGTAACGCCCGAGTAAAGGCATTAAATCGAGAGCGGATAGAATTTGTCGCCACAAACCTTTATCTTCAGGTAAGCCCTTTAGTTGTCGGCAAAATCGGATGTTATCAGCTATGTTAAGCGTTGGAAGTAAATTGAATTGCTGAAAGATGTGACCGATATTATTTCTGCGATATGCGGTACGATTGCGCTCAGTCGAATCATGCATATTGAAGTTAGGGAAAGCGATTTCACCAGAATCGGCAAGGTCTAAACCCGCAATAAGATTCAGTAACGTACTTTTACCAGAGCCGCTTTCGCCCATTAATGCCAACTGGTCACCTTGGTTTAACGTTAACTCTGCACCTTGCAAAACAGGGTGAAATTCCCCCCCATCGACATAGCCTTTACATAGGTCTGAAAGCTTTAACATTAAACCGCTCACATTAGTTAGAATTTGGAAGAAGAATCTACACTAATTCCCTGTTAGGAGGAAGTATTTTGAAAGATAGATCACACGCCAATAATAAAGTGATGTGATAGATGCGCTCTACTTCAATTTTCTATTAAATTTTTAATCCATTTCCTTGTTTTTACCCGATAGAGCGAACCGCCCCATTTAATCACCTCTTCAGTTAAGAACAGTAAATACACCCACTCAGGCGTGAACTTGAGATAAATAGCGGCGATCGCTGCCAATGGAATACCGATAACCCACTGAGCAATCAAGTCTTGATAGAGACAAAACTTAACATCCCCTCCTGCTCTCAGTACCCCTACAATGACCGTCATCGGAATTGAGCGAAGCACAATCCCTACGCTTAGAATCAGAATGAACTTTTCCGAAAGGGCTCTGGTTTCCTCAGTCAAAGCGCTAAACGAATTCAGTATTGGCGTTTGCATAAAGTAGAGAAAAATCGCAACAACAATACTGGTCAAGAAACACAAAATCGTTAAGCCCAAAGCTTGATAGTAAACTGCTTCATTGTGCTTAGCACCAAGTTGATTTCCAACCAAAACCGCAGCCGCATTCGACATGCCAATCAATAGGCTCAATGAGATAGACTCAACCGGCGTCATGACTGACAGTGCAGCCAAACCTTGAACGCCCGATTGTCCCATGATTGCGTGATAAGCAAAAAGGCCACCAGCCCAAGCTAAGAAATTAAACGTCGTCGGCAACGATAACTTCAGAAAACGAACCACTTTTTCAACGGTCGCTGCCGCTTTAATATCGCAGAATTTAAAGGCTAATAAATGCTTAGAGAAATAGAGGTAACCAAACAAGGTCGCCACTTCAATAGCCCCACTCATTACCGTCGCAATCGCTGCGCCTTTTATACCAAGAGCAGGAAAGCCCAAATGACCGAAGATCAGTACCCAGTTTAAGAACACATTAGAAAGGATGCCAATACCACTAAAGAAAGTACTGATACCCGGTTTATGCATCGCTCTTAAGCCAACAGCCATGCTGCTAACGCACGATACCGCCAACATGCTAAATGAGGTAATAACGATGTATTCCATACCCAAATTAATGACTTCTTGAGAGTCCGTGGTCACGCCCATGATTTGCGCAGGGAAAGAGACAAAGAAAACAATAGTCAGTAACGCAAACAACGTCGAGACCAACCACGTTAGTGCCGTGCTTTCCCTCACACCTTGTTTGTCGCCCGCTCCCCAATATTGTGCGGTCAACAATGCGCCACCCGTGGTCACACCCACCAACATAATGGTGGTCACAAACATGGCACGGCTTGCAACACCGACTGCGGCAATGTCAGCTTCTCCAAGCTGACCCAACATCAACACATCCACTAAGCCTCGGCTTGAAAACATAATGCTCTGTAAAGTGATAGGCAAAGCAATCGCAATAAGCCTACGAACAAAATCACCGCGAGTGTGATGAAGAATGGAAGAGAGCAACATAGAGATACCTAAACGGAACGTATTGATGAATAAAGATAAATATCGCGCTATTATATCAATGTTCGGTTTTTAACCACAGAGATAAATGGAGTAACAATGAAGAAAGTACTGGTTTTAGGCGCTTCTGGATATGTTGGTTCACAACTCCTCCCTCTCCTGCTTGAACAAGGCTACCAAGTCACTGCAGCAGCAAGGCATATTGACTATTTAAAGGCAAGAACCCAACCTCACGACAACTTATCACTCGAATACCTTGATCTCGCCGATCAAGCGGCGACGCAAGCATTAGTGCCTGATTTTGATCTTATCTTCTTCTTAGTTCATGGGATGGCAGAAGGCCATGATTTCATTGATTACGAACTCAGCTTAGCGCGTAACTTTATTTCAGCGCTTGGGCCGAAGAATCAACACGTTATCTATCTCAGCTCTCTTCAGCCTCAAACCGGTGACTCAGAACACCTTCAAGCCAGAAAAAAAACCGGACAGCTACTTCGAAAAGGCCCCGTTCCAGTAACCGAGCTCCAAGCTGGCGTCATCATTGGCCCCGGCTCTGCGGCATTTGAGATCATGCGAGATTTCGTTTACAACCTACCCATCATGATTGCGCCAAAATGGGTCGACTCCAAAGCCAACCCAATCGCCTTGCAAAACCTTAACCACTACTTGCTGAAACTCGCACAGGACACACCCAATGAAAGTCAAACGTTTGAGGTTGGCGGACCTGATATTGTCTCTTACCGAAATCAGTTTGCTCATATAGCCAAAACAGCCGATCGCCCACTGAGGCTTTGGGCAACATCATTACTAACGCCTCAAATCGCTTCCTATTGGTTAGGCGTGGTAACTTCTGTCCCTTCAAATATAGGCAGAGCACTTCTTGCAGGCTTAAAGCATGACTTTATTGCTAGTTCGACGACCATAAGAGAAATGTACCCTCAGAAGCTTATATCGTTCGAGAGTATGGTTGAGCAAGCCATTCACGCTGAAGGAAATTTCGTTAAAAGTAATGTCTGGGGCTTCGATAAAACCGCGTTCAAACGATGGCAGGCTGGGTATGGCTACTACCCCAAGAAAACTGGTGCAAGCATCACTTCAACCGCGTCACTGGAATCACTGTGGGATGTCGCACAGCAGATAGGCAGCCCCAAGCAAGGTTATTTCTTTGCTAACGCTTTATGGCGCACACGAGAATGGCTAGATGTTCTGTTTGGTGGCGGTATACCCGTTCGACAAATGCCTGAAGGCCCAAACTTAAAAGTCGGTGACAAAATAGACTCGTGGAAAGTCATTCGCTGTGAAGAAAACCAGTTCTTATCTCTACTTTTTGGTATGAAAGGCCCAGGGTTAGGGAGACTGGAAATTACGGTATCTGACCAAGATGACTGCCGCGAACTGAACATATCAGCTTGGTGGCATCCAAAAGGCTTTTTAGGATTGTTATATTGGTTCGCAATGATGCCAGCCCATCTGTTTATCTTTAAGGGCATGGTGAAGGCGATTGAGAAGCAGGCACAAGAGCAGGATTAGAAGCGGATACAGGATTAGAGTAACGGGATGAGAAGAGATTAAAAGCAGATTCGAGTGCCGAGATGCGAAAAGACTTAACAGCAAATTTGCGACACGCGCTATGAGAGGCACAAAAAGAGCGGATAATTCCGCTCTTCGTATCTCTCATCTCGTATCCCGAATCCGCGACTAGCCAATAAAGCTAATTGGAATCTCAGCCAATTGATTACCTTGGTTTGCAGGATAAACGATATATTCACCGTGGTACTTCACCGCAGACTTGTAGTCCGTCACTTTGTGAAGCATAAAACCCGCTTCCATCGCCGCTTGAATAAACTCAGCGTGGTTTCCGCGAACAAACCAGTTCATTGGCTTAACCATCAACTCGCCGTCGAAAGAGTCGTCACACTGTTTGCCACACAAGGCAAATGAGTGCTCACCATCGGTAAAGAATTGGATTTTTCCACCAGTGGTTAGCTCGTCTTCGCTTGATACGCTCCAACCCATCTCGTACATCTTGTCCATAAACGCTTCAACATCGCTGTCTTTTAGCGCTTTCGGTTCCTCGCCTTCAGGGAAAAACTGACCGTAGAAAGCAGAGATACGTTTGAAGGTAAAGGTTAAATCAGAGTTGTTACCCTTTGAGCGCCCCTGCTTTTGCCAGCGAACTAAGTCCGGCACAATCACGCGATCGTAAGATTGAGCCTTAATCGCTTTGGTTACCCAACGAACCAGGTAAAGGTTGTTTGCAATAGGTGCGTCAATCGCTTTACCTGACTTATGCAGAGCGTATAACTCACCTAGCGCATCATTCACTAACTTCTGAATTTCAATATAGTATTTTGACATTATGCCTTCTTTCCTAATGTCCAATATAGTAATGCTGACATTACTGCACACGCAGCCATTACCATAGCCATAGACCCAGCACTGTCACTTGGTAGCATCGCAACGATCGCTCCAACGACAGAACCAGTACCAAATCTTAATGTTCCCGCAAGCGATGAAGCCGTGCCTGCCATGTTTGGATAACCACTTAGCAATAGACCCATGGAGTTACTACCAATTGTAGAAATAGTGCCAATAAACAGCATCACAAACGGCACAATACCCCAAAGCCCGAGATCCAATGCCCAACCGGCCAGTAAACCCACGCCAGCCAGTAATTGAATGACTAGCGCTGTTCTCAGCATGGTATGAGAACCGACCTTTTTAACGATTCGACCATTGATTGTCGTCATTAGAATCATCGCAACAATATTCAGGCCAAACAGATAACCGAACAGGTCAGGACGTACGCCGTAGATATCAATGTAGACAAAAGAACCTGCGGTTAAGAATGCAAACATCCCAGAGAACGAGAACGCACCCGAGAAAATCAGGCCCATAGCGGTCGGGTTTTTACATAAACGAGCGTAATTGCGAATCGTCGTTTTAAAGCGCAGTGGCTGGCGATTTTCAACAGACAGTGTCTCAGGGATTTTGATCATTACCGCGAGGATCACAATCACCGCAAAAATAGCTAAGACCCAAAAGATTGAACGCCAGCCGAACCACAATGCCAAGTAACCGCCAATCATAGGTGCGATAAGTGGCGCAACCGTCATCACCAAGGTAACGAACGACATCGTTCTTGCGAAATCTTCACGGTCAAACATATCACGCACAACGGCTTGGATAATGACCGCCGCCGCCGCCCCTGCAAAACCTTGAGCAGTACGAACTAACGTTAACGCTTCAATGCCATGAGTAGTGGCACTCACAACAGACGCAATCGCAAAGAAGAAGACACCAATCAGTAGAACTGGCTTTCGACCATAACTGTCGGCTAACGGGCCATGTAACAACTGACCTAACGCAAAACCTGCGGTGTACGCTGTGAGTGTGATTTGTACTTCACCCGCTGTTACGCCGAGATCTTTGGCGATCGTTGGCATTGCGGGCAGGTACATATCGATGGCGAGTGGTGTCAGTGCACCAATCGCACCCAGAACCAAAAATAGCATCCAACCTAACTGAGGAGTTTGTGGTTGTGAATTTGGGGTCTGTTGGGTAGACGTTTGCATAACTCTCCGACTAAGTACGAGGTTTATGTGAGCAGGAACATTCGCACAACAATACACGAATATGGGCATAACAATAACAAATAGGAATAATGGCTGAAACTGTCCTAGTACCAGTCAACATCATCAGCCGACACTATCCATGGTCGGCCATACAACGAAAGGGTTACTTCCAGATAGAATCAACTTCTTCTTGCGTTAGGTAACGGTATTCACCTAATTCTAAAGATTCGTCCATCTCAATTTCGCCAATACGCTCACGGTGTAGTGCTTCTACCTTGTTACCAAGCGCCGCAAACATACGTTTTACTTGGTGGTATTTGCCTTCGTGAATCGTTAATAGAACTTCACGCTCTGCACGAACATCAAGATGTGCAGGAAGTGTTAGGCTATCTTCACTCTTAAGCTGAATACCTTCTTTGAACTTCTCAATGTAGTCAGCTTCAACAGGATCAACCAACCACACACGGTACGTTTTTTTGCATTTATGCTTTGGTGATGTAATACGGTGGGACCACTTCCCATCATCAGTAATCAACACAAGGCCAGTAGTATCAACATCTAGACGACCAGCAAAGTGTAGCTTGTCCATTTTGATTTCATCAAGCAATTCAAACGCGATACGATTTGCGCCATCTTCATGCGAACAGACAAAGCCTTCTGGCTTATACAGCATGATATAACGTGGACCGTGAACATGCAGTTCATTCCCTTGCCATTCTACCACGCACTCTTCAGTTACCTTAAGTGAGCCGCTTTTTTGAATGACATCATTCACTGTCACTGCTTTTGATTTTAATAAGTGTGTTGCTTCTCTTCGCGTGACGCCTAATGCATCGCACAGAAATTTATCTAAACGCATGAATACCTCAACTAATCTAAGTCAGGTATTATAGTCACCTTTGCTCAATTAGTTGAGCTATTTCACACTATTTGTTTTTCATTTTACAAGATGCGATATGTATACACTCCGCCCGTACCAAGCTGACTCCGTAAAATCAGTGATTCATTACTTCAGAAAACACCAAACTCCAGCGGTTTTGGTACTGCCAACCGGGGCAGGCAAAAGCCTTGTGATTGCTGAACTAGCAAGGCTTGCGAAGGGCCGCGTTCTGGTGCTGGCTCACGTTAAAGAACTGGTAGAGCAAAATCATGAAAAATATGAAGGTTATGGGTTAAAAGGCTCAATTTTTTCTGCTGGTTTAGGCCGCAAAGAGACCGACCAACAAGTGGTATTCGCGTCGGTTCAATCCGTGGTTCGTAACCTCGATTCATTCTCCAATCAATTTTCACTTTTAGTTATCGATGAATGCCACCGTGTGCCTGACGAAAAGAATAGTAGCTACCAGAAAGTAATCACTCACTTACGTGAAAATAATTCGGGAATTAAGGTCCTTGGATTAACAGCGACCCCTTATCGTCTTGGTATGGGATGGATTTATCAATATCACACCCGCGGACAAGTGCGCTCAGACGAGCCACGTTTCTTTCGAGACTGTATCTTTGAGCTGCCCATTCGTTACCTACTTGATGAAGGCTTCTTAACCCCTGCCCGCATGATAGATGCGCCAGTATTGAGTTACGACTTCTCGCAATTAAAGCCAGCAAGCACGGGCCGTTATAAAGAAGCCGAGTTAGACATGGTGATCGAGCAATCAAAACGCGCTACACCGCAGATTGTCGACCAGATCATTCACCTAGCCCAAGACAAGCTCGGCATCATGGTATTTGCCGCCACCGTTCGACACGCGCAAGAGATCCTCGGTTTATTGCCGGAAGGTGAAGCATCGATTGTCATTGGTGATACACCTACGTTAGAACGCGACCAAATCATCAATGACTTCAAAGAACGTAGAATCAAATTCTTGGTCAACGTGTCAGTTTTGACAACAGGTTTTGATGCACCGCATGTCGATTTAATAGCCATATTGCGCCCCACAGAGTCCATCAGCTTGTATCAACAAATTGTTGGCCGAGGCTTACGTTTATCTCCAGGCAAAAAAGAGTGTTTAGTGCTGGATTATGCAGGCAACAGTTACGACCTTTATCAACCTGAGGTAGGCGATCCAAAGCCGGATTCCGACAGTGAGATCATTACGATTCCCTGCCCTGCTTGTGGCTTCAACAACAATTTTTGGGGCAAACTAGACAGTAATGGCTTCTTACTCGAACATTTTGGTCGTAAATGCCAAGGCTACTTTACCGATGAAGACACAGACGAACGCGAACATTGCGGCTACCGTTTCCGTGCAAAATACTGCGGTGAATGTGGTGCCGATAACGACATTGCTGCGCGAATTTGTCATGAGTGCGATGCTACTCTGGTTGACCCAGACAAAAAGCTTAAAGAAGCACTCAACCTAAAAGATGCCTTGGTGTTTGAGTGTTTGGAAATGGATCTCAACGTGCTTAAAGATGACAAAGGAAAATCACAACTTAAAGTCACCTACCGCGGCGAAAACCAGGCACAAGTGCATGAGTTTTGGTCATTAACTACCAAGAAACAGAAGCAGAACTTTAAGGATCAGTTTGTTCGCCCCCACCTTGCCGACAGACACAGGCCATTTGAAGAGTCCTCACCTACAAAAGTGGTTGCTCACCAACATAGATTCCGCCCGCCTCAATTCGTGATTGCACGCAAAGTTGGGCGCTTTTGGAAAATGAGAGACAAGATATTCGAAGGTGAGCTTCAGCAGCGCTAATACCTCATTTTTTGAGAACCTAAAGCTCATAATTAATCAGGTTCACTTTCTGTTCAGAATTACTTTTTTATACTGAACGCTATCAACCTTCTCTAGGATTCGCTATGTTTAATAAAGCTATGATTTCTTTGTTTTCTTTAAGCTTAGGCTTACTGGTTTCTGTTGGCGTATGGGCTGATTCAGCTCATAACGGCCATGACCTTGTACAAGATGTCCATAAAGCAGGAACCCGTATCGAATTTGAAGAAGATCAAGATGAAGTCTATGACGCTGTACGAGCAGGCTATATTCGTCCTTTCTCAGAAATGTACGCAGCGGTCGAAAATGATCTGCACGGCAGAATTATTAAAGTAGAGCTAGAAGAAGACGATGACGTCTGGGTCTATGAGCTGAAAATCAATTTTCAAAACAACATCATCAAAGTTGAATACAATGCTGAAACATTAGAAATGCTGATGATAAAAGGTCGCAACTTTAAAGAAGCTATCAAAAACGACCATCACGAGTAAGCGCTGAAAAGTTAGCCAGCGACATCAGCAAGATTTAGCCTAAAAATAAGAAGAAGAACCAGTCATGAAAATTTTAGTCGTTGAAGACGAGCCGCGTTTGGGACAACAGATTATTGAAACACTCGAGGAAGCCGACTGGGTTCCAGAACTTTCTCGAGATGGTATCGATGCACTTTACCGAGCAACATCAGAAGCATGGGACGCGATCGTTCTTGATTTAGGTTTACCAAAGCTTGATGGGCTAACAATATTAAAAGGCATTCGAGATGAAAACATCAATACACCAGTTATTATCTTGAGCGCTCGTGACACCCTAACTCAGCGTGTAGAAGGATTAAACGCAGGGGCCGATGATTACATCACTAAACCTTTCGAAATGGTTGAACTAATCGCTCGGATTCGAACTCAACTACGTCGAGCATCTGGTAGTGCTTCGCCTATCCTTCAGATTGGTGACTTAAGCTTAGACACTCGCAG